>JAFDWP010000159.1 GCA_018268435.1 Actinomycetota bacterium | reverse complement strand
ATCAGGTCTACATCGCGAAGTAGGCCCCGCGACGACGAAGCGGCGCCCCTCCTCGGAGGGGCGCCGCTTCGTCGTTCCCGGTCAGCTGATCGTGAGGAGCTGGTGGCCGGCGGACACGGTCGCGCCGGCGTCCGCGTTGATGTTGCCGATCACGCCGTCCTTGTGGGCCTGCAGCGGCTGCTCCATCTTCATGGCCTCGAGCACGACGACGAGGTCGCCCTTGACGACCTGCTGGCCCTCCTCGACGGCCACCTTGACGACCGTCGCCTGCATGGGCGACTTCACGGCGTCGCCGGAGGCTCCGGAGCTGACGGCCTTGGCGTGGCTGCGCCGCGACGGCGGCACCGCGGCGGGGCGTCCCCCGGTGCCCACGACCGAGGCTGCGACACGATCGGGCAGGCTCACCTCGAGGCGCTTCCCGGCGACCTCGACGACCACCGTGTGGCGGCCCTTCGCCTCGGCGGCGGGTTCCAGCTCGCCGTCCCAGGCAGGGATGTCGTTGACGAACTCGGTCTCGATCCAGCGCGTGTAGACGCCGAAGCGGCCGTCCTCCGCGGTGAAGGCGGGATCGTTCACGACCTTGCGGTGGAACGGCAGCACGGTGGGCAGCCCGGAGACCTCGAACTCGTCCAGGGCCCGGCGCGCGCGCTGCAGCGCCTCGGCGCGGTCCTTGCCGGTCACGATGATCTTCGCGAGCAGCGAGTCGAACGCACCGGACACCTCGTCGCCCGCAGTGACGCCCGAGTCCAGGCGCAGCCCGGGGCCGCCGAAGGTCTTGAACACGTGGATCGGTCCCGGCTGCGGGAGGAATCCGCGCCCCGGGTCCTCGCCGTTGATGCGGAACTCGATCGAGTGGCCCTGCGGGGTCGGGTCGTCGTAGTCGATCGTGCCGCCGGCGGCGATCCGGAACTGCTCGCGGACGAGGTCGATCCCGGTGACCTCCTCGGAGACCGGGTGCTCGACCTGCAGCCGGGTGTTCACCTCGAGGAAGGAGATGGTGCCGTCGGCGCCGATGAGGAACTCACAGGTGCCCGCGCCGATGTAGCCGACCTCCTTGAGGATCGCCTTGGACGCGGCGTAGAGCACGCGGTTCTGCTCCTCGGTGAGGAAGGGTGCGGGGGCCTCCTCGACGAGCTTCTGGTGGCGCCGCTGCAGCGAGCAGTCGCGGGTGGAGATGATGACGACATTGCCCTCGGCGTCGGCGAGGCACTGGGTCTCGACGTGACGCGGCTTGTCCAGGTACTTCTCCACGAAGCACTCGCCGCGTCCGAACGCGGTGATCGCCTCGCGCGTGGCCGACTCGAACTGCGCGGCCACCTCGCCGATCTCGTGCGCGACCTTGAGTCCGCGTCCACCGCCGCCGTAGGCGGCCTTGATGGCGATGGGCAGGCCGACCTTCTCGGCGAACGCGACGACCTCCTCGGCCGTCTCGACGGGGCCGGGGGTTCCCGGCGCGAGCGGGGCGCCGACCTTCTCCGCCACGTGCCGCGCGGTGACCTTGTCGCCGAGGGCCTCGATCGCCTCGGGGGAGGGGCCGATCCAGACCATGCCCGCGCCGAGGACGGCCCGGGCGAACTCGGCGTTCTCGGCCAGGAAGCCGTAGCCGGGGTGCACGGCGTCGGCACCGGCGCGGCGGGCCACCGACAGGATCTTGTCGATCTGCAGGTACGTCTCGGCGCTGGTGGAGCCGTCGAGCGCGTACGCCTCGTCGGCGAGCCGGGTGTGCATGGCGTCCCGGTCCTGGTCCGCGTAGACGGCGACGGAGGAGAGACCGGAGTCGCGCGCGGCGCGGATGATGCGGACGGCGATCTCGCCGCGGTTGGCGACGAGCACCTTGGCGATGGCAGGCATGAGTGTCAGCCTAGCGACAGCGGTCCCGATATTTTTGACGACCCTCGACAAGAATCCACGGGTTTCACGTCCTGGATCCTACGAAGACCGGATCCACCGTCGAGACGCTGCCGGAGGTCCCGGCGATCAGGAGGAGCGCGGGACCGCGTTCCAGAGGTCGGTCCAGCGGATCCCGAGACGCCCCGCGAGGTGGCGCAGGGTCGACAGCGACATGCCGACCACGGTCGACGGGTCGCCGTCGACGCGCTCGATGAAGGCGGCGCCCAGGCTGTCCACCGTGAACGCCCCCGCCACGAGCAGGGGTTCGCCCGTGGCGACGTAGGCCGCGATCTCGGCGTCGTCGACGTCGGCGGCGAACGTGACCGCGGCCTCCGCGACGGCGTGCACCTCCTGCGCCGGCGCATCGGGGTGCACCCGGATCACGCTGTGCCCGGAGTGCAGCACGCCGGTGCGGCCGCGCATCGCGTGCCAGCGGGCGATCGCCCGCTCGGGTTCGTACGGCTTCCCGTGCACCTCGCCGTCGAGCTCGAACATGGAATCGCCGCCGATCACGATGCCGTCGAAGCGCGGGTGCACGTCGTGGATGCGTGCCGCGACGTCGGCGGCCTTCGCGCGGGCGAGCAGCATCACGACCTCCTCCGGGGCCAGCGTGCGGCCGAGGCGCTCCGCCTCCGCCGCCGCGACCGCGTCCTCGTCGACATCCGGGCTCAGGCAGATGGGCTCGATGCCGCTCTGGTGCAGCAGGGCGAGACGGGCGGGTGAGGTGGAGGCGAGGCACACGCGCATGACCTCCACGCTAGCGGTTCGGAGTCGGCGACCGCCGGGGTCTGGGATGATCGAGGGGTGAGCGAATCCGACGCGTCCGAGGGCGCCCTTCTCGACCTCGACGTGACCGCGATCGCGCACGGCGGGGTCTTCATCGCCCGGCACGAGGGGCGCGTGGTGTTCGTATCCGATGCGATCCCGGGGGAGCGGGTCCGGGCACGGCTGTCCGGGCCGTCGGACGCCGCCGGAACCCGCTCCTTCTGGCGCGCCGAGACGGTCGAGGTGCTCGAGGCCTCGCCGGACCGGCGCCCGCACGTCTGGCCCGAGGCCGATGTCGCACGCGCGCCGGAGCAGCGTCCCGGCGGCGCGGATCTCGGCCACATCGAGATCGGGCGGCAGCGGGCGCTGAAGCGTCAGGTGCTGCAGGAGGCCCTGGACCGGTTCGCCGGGGGCGGTGTCGAGGCGCCCGAGGTCGAGGGCACGGGCGCCGACGAGAACTGGCGCACCAGGGTCACCCTGCACATCGACGGCGAGGGCCGGATCGGACCGTTCGCGGCCCGCAGCCATCGCGTGGTGCCCGTGGCCGCGCACGTGCTCGCGCGCCCGGCGATCGACGCCGCGGCGCGGGGCCTGCACGGGCTGCCGGAGGGGCGGATCGAGCTGATCGAGCCCGCGGACGGCGAGGTGCGGCGCGTGCTGCGCCCGGAGGCGGAGCGGATCGCCCGCGGACGCGGCGTGCGGCGCGGCCCGCGGCGGCCGGCGCCCGAGATGATCGTCGAGCACGTGGCGGGGCGCTCCTTCGCGCTCGACGCCGACGGCTTCTGGCAGATCCACCCCGCGGCGGCCGGCATGCTCGACGGCGCCGTCGCGGACCTCCTGCAGGGGCGTGTGGATCCGTCTGCCGCGCATCTGGACCTGTACGGCGGCGTGGGACTGTTCGCGGCCACGCTCGCGCGTCTGGGCGCACGGCGCATCACCACGGTCGAGTCCGCCCCGCGCGCCACCCGGCACGCGGCGGCGAACCTGCGCGACCTGGGCGTGCAGGCGGTGACCGCCCGCGTCGACCGCTACCTGAAGGCCGAGGACGGCGATCGCGCCGATGTCGCCGGCGGCGCGATCGTGCTCGATCCGCCGCGCTCGGGCGCCGGGCGTGCCGTCGTGGAGGACGTCGCGGCCCTGGATCCCGCGGCGATCGCCTACGTCGCCTGCGACCCCGTGGCGCTCGCGCGGGACCTCGCCACCTTCCGCGCGCTCGGCTTCGAGCCGCGCCGGCTGCGGGCGTTCGACCTGTTCCCGCACTCGCACCACCTGGAGACGGTCGCCCTGCTCACGCGATGAGACGGGCGCAGCCGCACGCCCGGTGCCGCCCCGTCGGCGCCTGACCCCGCGACCGCACGGGATAGGGTGAGAGCGTGAGCAGTGTAGCCCTGATCGACGACCACGAATCCGTGCGTCTGGGCCTCGCCGCCGCGCTCGAGCGGGCGGATTTCGAGGTCGTCTTCACGGGCGCCGGTGTCGCCGAATACCTCGACGTGCGCGCCCGCTCCGGGACGGTGCCCGCAGAGGTCGTCGTGCTCGATCTGACCCTCGGAGACGGCACCACCGTGACCGAGAACGTGAGCCGGCTCGTCGCCGCCGGGTGCAGCGTCGTGATCCACAGCGTCGCAGACCGCCCGGCGGCCGTGCGCGAGGCGCTCGCCGCCGGCGCCGCCGGGGTGATCAGCAAGTCGTCTCCGCTCGACGATGTGATCGCCGCGGTGCGCACGGTCGCGCGCGGCGAGGCTCTGAACAACGTCGAGTGGGCGAACGCGGTCGACGGCGACACGGCATTCGCCGACGCGCAGCTCTCCACGCGCGAGCGCGAGGTGCTGCGGCTGTACGCGACGGGTCTGCCGCTGAAGGTCGTGGCCGAGCGGCTCGGCGTGGCCTACTCGACGGCCAAGGAGAACATCACCCGCGTCCGGGTCAAGTACGTGGACGTGGGTCGTCCCGCGCCCACCAAGGTCGACCTGCTGCGACGGGCGATGGAGGACGGCATCGTGGAGACCGCCCAGGAGGACCCGCAGGGTGCGGCCTGAGCGACGCTCCTCGCCGGGGACCACCCGCGGCGTCAATGCGATGCGACGGCGGGGGTAGCGGATGTCGGCGGACCAGGGCCTCAGAGAGGCATGGGAGAAGATCCCCACGCCCGGAGAGGTGGGACAGGAGCTGGAGCGCTTCGCCGGTCGGCGGATGGAGCGGATCATCGCCATCGTCGTCGGCGTCGGCGCGCTGGCCCTGGGCACGCAGGCGCTCATCAACGCGTTCGTCACGATGCGGGTGGTGGATCTCCCGCACATCCTGATGTTGGCGATCGTGTTCGTGCCGTGGCTCGCGATGCTGGTGTGCTGCGCACTCGGACGCGGCGTGCGCCTCACCGCAGGGCTGTTCTTCATCGCGTACACCGTGGTGCTGGTGCTGTGGCCGTTCGTGGCCGCGCAGACGGATCTGGTGCCGGCGGATCAGCCCTGGGTGTTCTTCCTCGTCAACGTCGCCGGCGTCGCCGCGGTCGTCGCCTTCCCGTTCGGCGTGCAGGTGGGGTGGGCGCTCATCGGTCCCTTCCTGTACGGCACGGTGCGCCTGGTGCAGGGCGGATTCGGGCGCGACTTCTGGGTCATCACGGCGTTCGACGTGTCGTTCACCCTGATCCTCGGCCTCGTGCTGGTGGCTCTGGGGTGGATGTTCCGGTCGGTCGCGAACGGGGTCGACGATGCCCGTGGACGTGCGGTGGCGCTGTACACCCAGGCCGCCACGGCGGAGGCTGCCGAACACGAGCGCGTGGCCGTCGCCGCACTCATGCACGACAGCGTGCTGGCGGCGCTGATCGCCGCGGAGCGCGCCGAGAGCGAGCGCGCCCGCGCTCTGGCGGTGGACATGGCACGCGAGGCCCTCACCCGGCTCGCGAACGCGGAGGCGCCCGCGCAGGAGGGCAGCGACGAGCCCGTGCAGATCGAGCTGCTCGCCGAGGACCTGCGCCGCGCCGTGCTGCAGATGGGGCTGTCGGTCGAGGTCGAGCACTTCGGGCACGGCGCCGTGCCGGACCGGGTGGCCCGGGCGATGGCGCTCGCCGCGCGGCAGGCGATCGACAACTCCGTCGCGCATGCCGCCGGGCGGGGCCTGATGGTCGTCGTCGAGGGGCACGGCGACACCGGGCTCACGGTCAAGGTCGGCGACACCGGCACCGGGTTCGACCCGGAGCAGGTCGGAGCCGACCGTCTCGGCATCCGTGCGTCGATCGTCGCCCGGATGGCGGCGGTCGGCGGGATCGCCACGATCGACTCGGACCGTCGCGGCACGGTCGTCACGCTCGGGTGGTCGCAGACATGAGGCTGACCGTGCGCATCGTCGCGACCGTGCTGGGGCTCGTGTTCGCCTGCTACTTCTCGGCCCGTGCGCTGTGGTGGACTTCGCCGCCGCCGCGCCCGTTGCTCGTGCTGCTCGCCGTCGCGATCTACCTCGTCACGTTCGCCGTGATCTCGATCGTCGGCGCCGCGCGCTCGGTGCACATGCCGCCGTGGGCGGCGCTGCTCGCCCTCGTCTCGACGATCGCGATCCCGCAGCTGAGCAACCTCGGCCTGGACGCGGACTCGGTGCGCGCGCCCTACGCGACCTGGTACATCGGTGCTGTGGGGCTGACCGGCGTCGTCTGCATCGTGCGGCGCCGTCCGCTCGCGGGGTGGCTGGTGCTGCTGCTGCTCACGATCGCCTCGACCGCCTGGATCGGATTCTTCGACGCCCTGGGGCTGGGCCTGGTCGGCTCGATGGTGTGGATGGTGATCGCCCAGCTGCTGGTCTCGTTCTGGCACCGCGCCATCCGCGACACCGACCGTCTCGCCGGCATCCAGCAGGCGGCCTCGGCCTGGCAGGCCACGCAGATCGTGCGCCAGCGCGAGCGCCGCGAGCGGGTGCAGTACGCGCTCACGGTGGCGGGGCCGCTGCTGACGCGCGTCATCGAGACACGGGGCGAGCTCTCCCCGGAGGAGCGGCAGGCCGCCCACCTGGCCGAGGGTCGCCTGCGCGATGAGATCCGCGGCGGGGAACTGCTGAACGAGCGCGCCCGCGCGACCATCGAGGCGGCGCGGGCGCGGGGCGCGTCGGTCACCGTGTTCGACGACGGCGGGCTGGACGGCCTGGACGAGCAGACCAAGGCGAGGATCCGTGACGAGCTGGCG
Source organism: Actinomycetota bacterium (assembly GCA_018268435.1). Lineage (GTDB taxonomy): Bacteria > Actinomycetota > Actinomycetes > Actinomycetales > Microbacteriaceae > Microbacterium. The sequence goes on along the minus strand of JAFDWP010000159.1, from coordinate 55,387 downwards.
GACGTGCTCGCCGACTCCGCGTCCGCGCGGCTCATCATCCGCGCACCCAAGGACGCCAGGATCGCGGTCACGGTCGTCGGCCGTTCGGCAGCAGGGGAGTCTTCCGATGAGGACTCCGTCGAGCTGTGGCACGAGATCCCGCGCACGAGCGCGGACTGACCGGGCTCCTCGCGGCGCAGCCGGGCCTTCGACGGCCGTGCGGAACGGGCCGGAGCAGAGGAAGGGCGAGGGGCGGCGAAGCCGCACACCCCTCGCCAGGTGCGGAACGGTTACCCGAAAACCGTCCGCAAGACCGGAGATCGTCCGCCTACCCTGTGGCGGAGATCCGGTCGAACGCGAAGCGTTGCAAGAAAGAGTCTTCCGGTTCGTGCAGAGGATGTCTGTAGGTATTTTGGGGGACAAATCCAGCCGACGAGGAGGTTCCTCGGCCGGCTCAGCCGGAGAAGCGCCCCCAGGGGATGTCCCGACGCAGCGGGACGCGCAGGGCGCGCTGCGTGCGGCCCCAGGCCGACACCGGCTTCTCGGCGGCGACGGCGTCGGCCTCCTCGGCCACGAACGCCTCGGAGAGCACGGCGATGAGCGCCGCGAGCTCCTCCTCGGTGGCGGTGCCGCGGAGCACCTGGATCTCGACCGCGCCGGCCTCCTCGTCCGCGCTCACAGCGGGATGTTCCCGTGCTTCTTCGGGGGCAGCTCCGCGCGCTTGCCGCGCAGGGCGCGCAGGGCCTTCGCGATCGCGACGCGCGTGTTCGCCGGCTCGATGATCCCGTCGATCTCGCCGCGCTCGGCGGCCAGGAACGGGCTGGTGACGTTGTAGGTGTACTCGTTGGCGAGGCGGGTGCGCACGGCGGCGACGTCCTCGCCGGCCTCCTCGGCGCGCTTGATCTCGCCGCGGTACAGGATGTTCACCGCGCCCTGTCCGCCCATGACCGCGATCTCCGCGGTCGGCCAGGCGAGGTTCACGTCGGCACCGAGCTGCTTGGAGCCCATCACGATGTAGGCGCCGCCGTAGGCCTTGCGCAGGATCACTGTGACCAGCGGCACGGTCGCCTCGGCGTAGGCGTAGATGAGCTTCGCGCCGCGACGGATCACGCCGGTCCACTCCTGATCGGTGCCGGGCAGGTAGCCGGGCACGTCGACGAGGGTCACGATCGGGATCGAGAACGCGTCGCAGAAGCGCACGAAACGGCTGGCCTTCTCACCGGCCTCGATGTTCAGCGTCCCGGCCATCTGCGACGGCTGGTTGGCGATGATGCCGACCGAGCGCCCCTCGACCCGGCCGAAGCCGATGACGATGTTCGGGGCGAACAGCGGCTGCACCTCGAGGAACTCGCCGTCGTCGACGACGCGCTCGATGACGGTGTGGATGTCGTAGGGCTGGTTGGCCGAATCCGGGATGAGGGTGTTCAGCGTGCGGTCGGCGTCCGTGGTCTCGAACTCGAAGCCGCTGGAGTAGATCGGCAGCTCCGCCATGTTGTTGTCCGGCAGGAAGCCGAGCAGCGTGCGCGCGTAGTCGATCGCGTCGTCCTCGTCCTCGGCGAGGTAGTGCGCGACCCCCGAGCGGGTGTTGTGCGTGTACGCGCCGCCGAGCTCCTCCATGCCGACGTCCTCGCCGGTCACCGTCTTGATGACGTCCGGGCCGGTCACGAACATCTGGCTGGTCTTGTCGACCATGATCACGAAGTCGGTGAGCGCGGGGCCGTACACCGCGCCGCCGGCCGCGGGGCCCATGATGATCGAGATCTGCGGGATCACGCCGGAGGAGCGGGTGTTCGCGCGGAAGATCTCGCCGTACTTGCTGAGCGCGAGCACGCCCTCCTGGATGCGCGCGCCGCCCGAGTCGAGGATGCCGATGATCGGCACCCCGCTGCGCAGCGCGAACTCCATGATCTTGATGATCTTGTCGCCGGAGACCTCGCCGAGCGATCCGCCGAAGGTCGTGAAGTCTTGGGAGTACACGGCGACGGTGCGCCCGTTGATGGTGCCGACGCCGGTCACGACGGAGTCGCCGTAGGGGCGGTTCCTGTCCATCCCGAAGGCCGTGGTGCGGTGCCGCACGTACTCGTCGAACTCCACGAAGCTGCCCGGGTCCACCAGCAGCTCGATGCGCTCGCGGGCGGTCATCTTGCCCTTGGCGTGCTGCTTCTCCTTCGCCTTCGCCTCGGCCGCGACGACGGCCTCGTCGTAGCGGGCGCGGAGGTCGGCGATCTTGCCGGCGGTCGTGTAGAGGTCAGGCGTGTCCGTCACGGTCTCCACATTAGCGCCGGGGCCTCGGCGGCCGTTGGATGAGGCGCACAACACCTCGGCCCGATCCTCTGTGCAGACCCTCCGAGCCGTAACGGGCCCGGCGGGACGCGGCGCCTGCCTGGATAGGGTGACCGCATGAGCTTCCCGCACAGCGCCGCCGCCGCGGCGCGCCTCGAGATCGTCGCGTCCACCGGATCCACGAACGCCGATCTGCGGGCGCACGCGGACGATGAGGGCGGCTGGCCGCACCTGTCGGTGATCCTCACCGAGGACCAGATCGCCGGGCGCGGACGCCTGGACCGGGTCTGGACCGCGCCGGCGGGCACGGCGATCGCGCTGTCGGTGCTGCTGCGCGTGCCGGGGATCCCCATCGCGCAGCGCGGCTGGATCCCGCTCGCGGCCGGTCTCGCGATGGCGGACGCGATCGCGGCCCAGTTGGATCCGGTCCCGGGCGCTCTCGCCCCGGTCCCTGAGGCTCTCGCCCCGGTCCCTGAGGCGCTCGAAGGGCCCGGATCCGTACCCGCGGTCGGCGTCAAGTGGCCGAACGACGTCCTCGTGGGCGAGCGGAAGATCTGCGGGATCCTCGCCGAGGCCACCGGGTCGGACACGGTGATCGTGGGATCCGGCGTGAACACCCGGATGACGGCCGCGCAGCTGCCGGTGCCGACCGCGACCTCGTTCGCCGTCGAGGGGGCGGACGCCGACCTCGACCTGCTCGTCTCCGGCTATCTGGCGCGGCTGGACGGGTGGGTCGAGTCCCTCGCCGCGCACGGCTCCGCGGTCGCCGGCGGCCTGCACGACGCGGTTGCGGCGCGCTGCGTCACGCTCGGACGCACGGTGCGGGTGGCGCTGCCGGGCGGAGCGGAAATCGTGGGGGAGGCCACGGGCCTCGGCGATGACGGCTGCCTGCTGGTGTCGGAGGCCGGCACCGTGCATCGGATCGCGGCCGGCGACGTCGTGCACGTGCGCCCGGCCTGAGCGGGTCGACCGGGCGGATGCACACCCGGCGAAAGCTACCCTGGGAGACGACATGGCACATCTTCTGGGGGCCGAAGGGCTCCACCTCGAGTTCCCCACCCGCGTGGTCTTCGACTCCGTCACCCTCGGCATCGAGGAGGGCGATCGGATCGGCATCGTCGGCCGCAACGGCGACGGCAAGTCGAGCCTGCTCGCCATGCTCGCCGGACGCCTGGATCCCGACTCCGGCCGGGTGACCGTGCGCGGCGGCACGACCGTCGGCGTGCTCGACCAGGCCGACGTGCTCGACGACGCGCTCACCGTGGGCGGGGCGATCGTCGGCGACACCGCCGAGCACGAGTGGGCGGGCGACCCGAAGGTGCGCGACGTGATCGACGGGCTCGTCAGCGACCTGGACTGGGACGCCTCGGTGGGCGACCTCTCCGGCGGGCAGCGCCGCCGCGTCGCGCTGGCCCGGCTGCTCGTGGGCGACTGGGACATCGTCGCGCTGGACGAGCCCACCAACCACCTCGACGTCGAGGCGATCGGCTGGCTCGCCGAGCACCTGAAGCGGCGCTGGTCGGCGAATCAGGGCGCCCTGCTCGTCGTCACGCACGACCGCTGGTTCCTGGACGAGGTGTGCACGGAGACCTGGGAGGTGCACGACCGGATCGTCGAGCCCTTCGAGGGCGGGTACGCGGCCTACATCCTGCAGCGGGTGGAGCGCGATCGCATGGCGGCCGCCAGCGAGGCGAAGCGGCAGAACCTCGCGCGCAAGGAGCTGGCCTGGCTGCGCCGCGGGGCCCCCGCGCGCACGGCGAAGCCGAAATTCCGCATCGAGGCCGCGAACGAGCTCATCGCCGACGTGCCGGAGATCCGCGATCCGATCGCGCTGCGGTCGCTCGCGGTGTCGCGGCTGGGCAAGGACGTGGTCGACCTCATCGATGCCGGCGTGACGTTCCCGGCCTCGGCCGGCACGCCCGAGCGCGCGGTGCTGCGCGACGTGGAGTGGCGGATCGCGCCCGGTGAGCGCACCGGCATCCTCGGCGTCAACGGTGCGGGCAAGTCGACGCTGCTGAGCCTGGTCGCCGGCACCCTTGCGCCCACGAGCGGCCGCGTCAAGCACGGCAAGACCGTGCAGGTGCGCACGCTCACCCAGCGCCTGGACGAGCTGGAGGACGTGTGGGACGAGCCCGTGCGGGTCGTGATCGGGCGGCTGCGCACCACGTACACGTTCGGCACCGGATCCAAGGCCGCCGAGCTCACGCCGGGGCAGCTGCTGGAACGCCTCGGGTTCTCCTCGGCGCAGCTCTCCACGCCGGTGAAGGACCTGTCCGGCGGCCAGCAGCGGCGGCTGCAGCTGCTGCTCGTGCTGCTCGACCAGCCCAACGTGATGATCCTGGACGAACCCAACAACCAGGAACCGCATATGGAGAAGTGGACGACTCCAGTCTACCGTCCCATCAGGGAAAACGGCGGATGTGGCCGTGTGCGCCGGCGGGGTCACACACCCTGTTCCGGCCGTCGTGCATCGGCGGCGGTGCGCTGATGGCCGTGCCTCTGATGGTTGGGGAAGCTCTGCACTTGGAGTACCCGACGCGAGTTGTGTTCGACTCGGTGACGGTCGGCGTCGAGGAAGGCGATCGGATCGGCATCGTCGGCCGGAACGGCGATGGCAAGTCGAGTCTGATCGGGATGCTCGGTGGTCAGGTCGAGCCGCAGGCGGGGCGTGTGACGAGGCGCGGCGGCGTCCGGTTCGGGATGTTGTCGCAGAGTGATGACCTCGACCCGGAGGCCACGGTCGGCCACTCGATCGTTGGCGACCGGCCGGAGCACGAATGGGCCGGTGACGCCAAGGTGCGTGACGTGATCGGCGGACTCGTGGCGGACGTGTCCTGGGATGCGACGATCGGCTCGCTCAGCGGAGGGCAGCGGCGCAGGGTCGCCCTGGCCGTGCTGCTGATCGGCGAGTGGGACGTGATCGCTCTGGACGAGCCGACGAACCATCTCGATGTCGAGGGCATCGCCTGGCTCGCCGAGCAGGTGAAGAACCGGTGGGCGAAGAACTCGGGCGCTCTTCTGGTCATCACCCACGACCGCTGGTTCCTTGATGAGGTCTGCACCGAGACCTGGGAGGTGCACGACGGGATCGTGGAGCCCTTTGAGGGCGGCTACGCGGCCTATGTGCTGCAACGGGTCGAGCGGGACCGGATGGCTGCGGCGACCGAGGCGAAGCGGCAGAACCTGATGCGCAAGGAGCTGGCGTGGCTGCGGCGCGGCGCCCCGGCGCGCACGTCCAAGCCGAAGTTCCGCATCGACGCCGCCAACCAGCTCATCGAGGACGTGCCGCCGGTGCGCAACCCGATCGAGTTGCAACGGCTCGCGGTTGCCCGTCTCGGTAAGGACGTGATCGACCTCGAAGGCGCCGGTGCGCGCTACGGCGACCGCGAAGTGCTGCGCGAGGTGACCTGGCACATCGCGCCCGGCGAGCGGACCGGGATTCTCGGGGCCAACGGCAGCGGCAAGTCCACGCTCTTGGGGCTGATCGCCGGGACTGTGCAACCGTCCTCGGGACGGGTGAAGCGCGGCAAGACTGTGCGGCTCGGGATGCTGGACCAGCAGTTCAGCCAGCTCGCGGACATCCGCGATGACCGGGTGCGCGAGGTGCTGGCCCGCACCAAGACGACGTTCACGATCGACGGCAAAGACCTGACTCCGGCGCAACTGTTGGAACGGCTCGGCTTCGCCCGCGAACACCTCTCCACGCGGGTTGGAGAACTGTCGGGAGGGCAGAAGCGCCGACTCCAACTTCTGCTTCTTCTGTTGAGCGAACCCAATCTCATCGCTCTCGATGAACCTGCGAACGATGTGGACGCGGACATGCTGGCCGCGATGGAGGACCTGCTGGACTCCTGGCCGGGAACGCTGATCGTCGTCTCCCACGACCGCTACATGCTGGAACGGGTCACCGACCAGCAGTACGCCATCCTCGACGGACGCTTGCGGCACCTTCCCGGCGGGGTAGACGAGTACCTGCGGCTGCGGCGCGAGCAGCCGTCATCGCGCACGAGTAGTCCGGTCACCCCGACGATCGGCGACACGAGAGCGGGCGCGTCCGGGCTCTCCGGCGCCGAACGACGCACCGCGCAGAAGGAAGTCGCGTCGGTCGAACGCCGTCTCGACAAGCTCCACGCCGAGGTGAAAACCCTGCACCAGCGCATGGCCGACCACGACCAGGGCGACTACGAGGGTCTACAGAAGCTCGCAGGCAGCCTCCGCGCCGTCGAGGACGAGACGACCGGACTCGAAGAACGCTGGCTGGAACTCTCCGACCTGATCGACTAGGCCAGTGTCTCGGAGTAGTCCTCCGGAGCCACGGCAGCATGCATGCTCTCGCGTCGCTGACGACGTTCCTGCGCTCGAACGCGGGTCAGGTCGATGAGGCTGACTGGTCCGGTCCAGAGGAACTTGAGGGCGTTCCAGAAGAACAGGAGGATCAGGAGGTTGAGCGGGCCGGGGCCTTCGCGGGTGATGATCGTGTAGCAGATCGCCATGCCGTAGATGTAGCCGCCGCCCAGGACGATCATGGCGGGGATGCCCCACTTCAAGCCGCGGCGGCGGTAGCGGATCGCGTTGATGAGCAGGTTGGTGGGCGCGTACTGGAACCAGTCGTGGCCTCGTTCGCTCACCTTCATTGACCGGCGGATCACTGGGGGCATTGAACGGCGGATCATTGCGGGCCTCTTTTCTCGTCATAGCGCGACGGACTTCCGTCGTGGAGGCGGCTATGAACCGAGTGCCCGCAAGGGGCCGTCCCGAAGGACCCGCGTAGTTGGAGAACCTGCCTCGTCTTCCACTGTACGACTGACCCGCGACAGAAGGAACCCCGCGCGGCCGGGGCGTGCACCTGGTCGGTGACCTGGAGCGGAAGGACACCGATCATGGCGACGCTGGCGGAGCAAGTACAGGGCGAGCGGGTGGCACGGATCGCGCTGTCGATGATCGCCGAGCCGAACGACCCGACGACCGGGTATGTGCTGGCCCATCACGGCGGAGTCGAGACGCTGCGCCTGATCGAGTCGGACGACGACGTGCCCGGCCTGGCCCGCGCGGACGTGCTGATGTGGCGCGAACGGCTGGCCACACGCATCACGCCCACCCTGCCCGATCACCTGGCCAAGGCAACGGAGCGAGGGTTCGGCATCCTCATCCCGGCGGACAAGGAGTGGCCCACCGCCCTGAATGACCTGGGCGACCGTGCGCCCTATCTGCTGTGGACCCGAGGCGCCGGATCGTTCTTGACGGGGGCCGTGAGCGATCGAGTCACGATCACCGGGGCACGCGCGTCGAGCGCCTACGGCGAACAGGTCACCGCCGAGCTGGCGATGGGTCTGGCCGACGAGGAACGAACGGTCGTTGCCGGCGGCGCCTACGGGATCGAAGGAGCAGCGCACAAGAGCGTCCTCGCCGCAGCCGGCCACACGATCGCCGTGCTGCCCTCGGGGCTGGACCGGCTCTACCCAGCCGGGCATACCGATCTGCTGAACCGGATCGGCGATGTCGGTCTGCTGGTCAGCGAGGTGCCTCCCGGGTCGGTGCCGACTAAGCACAGGTTCGAGGCGCGCAACCGCCTCATGGCGGCGCTCTCGGGCGCGGCCGTGATCCCCGAAGCTGGCATCCGATCCGGGTCGAGGATCACTGTCCACTACGCGCGCAACCTCGGCCGGGGCATCGGTGCCGTGCCTGGCCCCGTCACCAGCGCCACCAGCGCCACCCCGAACGACCTCATCAAACAGGGGCTCGCCTCGCTGGTCACCCAGGCTGACGACGTGATCGCCCTGCTTGATGCGGAGCCAGTGCATGTTCGTGCCGCGACTCGGATCGAAGTCGGGCAGGAGTTCAGCCGCCGCCAGCCGCCAGCAACACCTGGCCGCTCGCTCTAGTCGGGCGGCTTCACGACGTACAGCCTGCGCGGATTCAAGTTTGAATCCATAAGGAAACGCCGTAGGGTTGAAAGATGGCGGCGATTCAGACTCGGTTCCTGGTGCTCGCGGCGGTGGCGCTGTTCGAGCCGGTGAACGGCAACCAGGTTCGGCGTGAGCTGATGGGCTGGGGCGCGGATCGGTGGGGTCAAGTCCAGCCGGGCTCGGTGTACTCGATGCTGGGGACCCTGACCAAGCAAGGGTTCGTGACCGCACATGAGCTCGAGGACGGCGCACGCCAGGTCACGGTCTACACGCTGGCGGCCGAAGGGGAAGCCGAGCTGGAACGCATCTTCGAGCGCATCATCGCGATCCCGGACCCGGCGAACCCGGTCGCGTTCTTCGCCGCAGCGTCACAGGCGGGACTGCTGACCCGGGAGAGGTTCCTAGACCTGTTGAAAGCCCGGCAGCGTGCCGAGCGGCAGTTCGCCGCGGCCTGGGCATCGGTCGCGGATCGAGACCGTCCGTCTGTGGTCGAGCACAGCACGTCGCTGTGGCTGGGCATGGCCGAGGCGGAACGAGCCTGGGTGACGAAGACGATCGAGCTGGTCGAGAACGGTGGCCTCGCCTTCCGCGGCGAGCCTGGAGCAGGGCAGGCTCCTGTTGATCCTGACCTGCCTCGGGATCGTGAGCGATACCGTGCGCTCATTGCCGCCCAGGTGTCGTCATGACGGAGGACCCGCGTCTGGCGGCGATGCGCGGCCGATCTGAACGGGTGTCGCAGTCCGATCGTGGCGACCCGGAGGACCGGGCGCAGCGAGGGCCGGGGGCTGCCGGTGACGGCGATCTGCGTCGCGCGGCGATGGTGGAGGGTGCGATCCAGCAGGCGATCCGTCGTGGCGAGTTCGACAACCTGCCCGGTGCGGGCAAGCCGCTGCCGGGGCTGGACGGCCGCCACGATCCGGACTGGTGGATTCGCCGCAAGATCGAGACGGAACAACTGCACGGGCTCGGACCAGCGGCGCTCACACTCCGCGTTGAGGACGCCAAGCTCGATGACCGCTTGGATGGGATGTCGTTCGAGGCCGAGGTGCGGGACGCGCTAGAGGACTTCAATCGACGTGTGATCGAAGCCCGTAGGCAGCTACTGGGCGGTCCGCCCGTCGTCACGCCGACCCGTGATGTGGATGCCGAAGTGGCTGCTTGGCGGAACCGCCGAGCGCAACGGCAGGCAGCCGAGCAGGCGCAGCGCGACACGGAGCGGACCAGGCAATCCCAGCGCACCCGCCGCCCTCGGTGGGGTCGTCGCTCACTTTGAGTTCAAACTTGACTCCAACTTGATTACACGATCATGATGGATGCGTGATTCATGCATCCGGGTTGACCAAGCAGTTCTCCGTGCGGATGGGCAAGGCCACCCGCACCCTCCAGGCCGTCGATGGTCTCGACCTCGACGTGGGAGCCGGGGAGATTGTCGGACTGCTCGGGCCGAACGGCGCCGGCAAGACGACGACGCTGCGGATGCTGACGACCCTGCTGCGCCCGACCTCGGGGACAGCGATCGTTGCAGGACACGACATCGCACGAGCGCCCGTCGAGGTGCGCAAGCGGATCGGCTACGTCGCCCAGCGGGGTGCCACCAACCCCGGAGCGATGGCCGGCACCGAGGTCGCCGATCACGGCAGACTCTACGGGCTCTCCCGCACCGATGCGCGAGCCCGGACCGAGGCGCTGCTGTCGGCGCTCGACCTGGACGGCGTGTGGGCGCGGCCCTGCGCCGCCCTGTCGGGCGGTCAGCGTCGTCGTCTCGACATCGCAATGGGCCTGGTGCACGGCCCCTCGCTGGTGTTCCTAGACGAGCCCACGGCCGGGCTCGATCCGCAGTCTCGGGCGAACCTCTGGAACCACATCAAAGAACTGCGAGACCGCGACGGGCTCACGGTCGTGCTCACCACCCACTACCTCGATGAGGCCGACGCGCTCTCCGACCGTCTGGTCATCATCGACCACGGCAAGGTCGTCAGCCAAGGCAGCCCGGACGACCTGAAACGGTCGGTCAGCGGCGACCTGCTCTCGTTCCTGCTCGGCGACACCGCCGACGCGGAACGCGCAGGCGCGGTGATCCGCTCCTTCGCCGTCGACGGTGAGCTGGCCGCGGGCGAGGGCGTCTCCGTCCGCGTCCGCAACGCCGAAGAAGCACTACCCGCGATCCTGCACGACCTCGACGGCGCAGGAGTGCGGATCGCGGGCGTGCAGATGCGCCGCCCGACCCTCGATGACGTGTTTCTGACCATCACCGGCCGTTCGCTGCGCGACGCCCCCGGCAACTGACAAGGGATCGAATCATGACGTGGATCAACGCGACGACCGTGGTCTTCCAGCGAGAACTCCGCATGAACATCACCAAGCCCGCGTGGATCATCGTGGGCCTACTCCAGCCGGTCCTCTACCTGTTCCTGTTCGGGCCGCTGCTCAAACCCCTCGCGTCCCAGCTCGGCACCGACGACATCTACCGCTTCTTCGTTCCCGGCCTGCTCGTCCAGATGGGGTTCATCGGGCTCATGGCTGTCGGCTTCGGCGTCCTCGCGGACAAACGCTTCGGGGTGATCGACTCCCAGCGCGTCACCCCGGCACCACGCTCTGCCTTGCTGATGGGGCGCGTCGGCCGCGATGTCGTCAGCATGCTCGTCCAAGCACTCATCATGATCGTGCTGGGAATCATCATCGGCATGCGCGCCAACCCACTCGGCGTGCTGATCGGCCTGGTGCTGTGCCTCCTGCTCGGCATCGCCGCCTCCACCGGCTCCTACGCACTTGCCCTCATCCTCGGCAGCGAAATGAGCATGGCCCCAATCGTCAACGGGCTCATGCTCCCCATCCTCCTGCTCTCCGGCATCCTGCTACCCACCGACATCGGCCCCACCTGGCTCCGCGTCATCGGCAACCTCATGCCCACCCACTACGTGGTCGAAGGCATCCGCTCCGCGTTCGCCGGCGACATCGCCAGCCTCACCACCCTGTGGGGCGTCATCGCCGCTGTCGCGCTCGCCGTCGCCGGAACCTGGTGGGGCACCGCGACCTTCGCGCGACGCAGCGAATGAGTCCCTTTCCGCAGAACCGTGGCGCTCGAACCCGAGAGGATCGACCACCAATACCAGCCCGTTCTCGCTCGAACAAAGACAATCCACCGTCAGGTTGGCCCGGTCGCATATGACTGCGTGAAGGTCATCGTCGTCCGCGATGGCTCGGCGATCCTGTTCAGCGAGTTCGGGCAGCAATCAATCAAGCTCGGCGATGTGATCTTGCTCGGAGCGAACACCCTCTGCGGGAGCGACCCCGAAGGGCACATCACTGTAACGACGATCTACGCGGACACCGACTATGTGATCGACCAAGTGTTCTGGCAGCACGTCGGCCTCTTGCAGGATCGCCTCGATGCACAGGACTTCGCGGCGACCATTTACAGCGAGCCGGCGCAGATACTCAGGCTGGGTGAGGACCGAGCAGGGCAGTTGATGCCGTGGCTGGACGAACTAGTCTCACTGAGCGTCGAGGATCGTCCGGTAGAGAACTTCTACCGGATACAGGCGCTCTGGTTCTCCGTTACTCATGTGATAGCGCCGTTCATCAAGACCACTCCGATCCGCACCTCTCCTACGCAACGGGCGAGGGCCTGGCCGGTGTCACCTCGACATCGCCGGTTCGCGCCTCTGCGGGGCGAGGCGCGAAAGGTGGAGGAGCTGTTGCGTGCCGAGCCGGCGCGGCACTGGTCGATGACGGACCTCGCAGACGCGGTTCACCTGTCCAAGTCTCAGGTCGGCCGGGTGTTTGTGGAGGCGTATGGCAAGTCGCCCATCGCCTATCTGACGATGCTGCGTACCGAGCGGATGGCGAGCCTCCTGCGCACCACGGACGCGCCAATCGCGGCGATCGCGCACAAGGTGGGTTGGGACGCCGCCGACTTCGCGACTCGGCAGTTCCGCCGCAGCGTCGGCGTGACCCCGCGCCGATACCGAAACATCAGTCGGAGACGCGCGCAGCCGACCGAATGAACGTGGACGACGGCGCTCAGAGTCTCGGCGTCGGCAGCGTCCTTGTGGCCTGCCGTGCTGGCTCAGCGGGCGTGGACTTGTGGGCGATGGATTGGGCGCGGTTGAGGGCGGCGCGTGCTCGCGCCGCATCGATCTTCTGGCTGGTGCTCTCCGGTGCGGGACCAAGCGGCGTGCGGTCGTCGGTGATCTGGTAGCGGTCGCGGTAGGCGGCGACCGTCCGGGCGGCGCGCCGCCATGCCGTGCTCTGCCTCTCGTCCTCGGGCACGGTACCGAGGCTCGCCGTCCAAGGACTCTTGTCGGCGAGGGCTCCGCGGAGCATGCCGTCGGCGCGGGCTTCGATGAGGTCGCGACGCTCGTCCAGGGCGCGGCGCATATCCTCGGCCATCGGGCCGCCGGCGTGCGGGATCAGACCGGCGATGAGGCGGGCTGGCGTGCGACTGCGGCCGGAGCCGGCCGGCCGGATGGTGGCGCGGGCGAGACGGGCATGGATGACGGAGGCGATGTCGTCGGCGTCGTCCAGTCCGCGTGCGGTGATGAGCCTGGGCAGCAGCGTGTCGAGGTCGTGATGGTTGGCGTCGGCGTGGCGCAGCTCGGCGGACAGGGCACCGTAGGCGTCGGAGTCGAGCACGGCATCGACCTGCTCGCCGGTCAGCCCCGAGGCGGCAAGGAGGGCGGCCCAGCGGTCGTGCTGGGCGGCTTGCGCGATCGTCTCGTACTCGGCGGCGAGCTGCGCGATTCCGCCGAGCCGTTCCTGCTCGGCGGTGATCGTCTCGTGCGCCGACAGTTCGGCCCCGACGTGCTGGATCACGCCGTAGAGCACGCTGCGTGCTGTCGCGTTCGGGTTGTCGCCGGGGTGCGGGGTCGCGTGCTCGTAGTCCTCCCGGTCGACGGCGACGTAGGCGTGATTGCTGTGGGCGCCGCGGGTCATCGAGACGTAGAAGTTCTCCCGAGTCGTCGTCGCGGCGACGACCGCGTGCGCGGTATCGGTCGTGACGCCCTGTGCGCGGTGCGCGGTGACCGCGTAGCCGAGGTGCCCTAAACGCACTCACCTGTGATCGTGCGCGTGTGCGCGGTTGTAGTTTACCGGTCGGTGAGAGTTCACTCGCGCGACCGACTGATCATCGCGGGCAGCGAGATCATGAATCGTTAGACCGTGGTCGTGTTTGGTGGGTTTTGAGTGGTGGCTGCTCAGGCATCGCGTTCCAGACTCCGGCCCACTGCTCTGGTGTCAGGTCTCGCGGCAACGCGCGTGTGTCGATGCCACTCTGCCTCAAGAGTTGCTTGGCTTGTCCAGGATCGAGGCGGCCCGCGTTCGCGATGATGCGCTCGAGGGTTCCGCCTCGACCGGTGAACACCGCGCGTACGAACTGTTCGTACCGGCTGCGCTGTGAACCGGGAACGAGAGGATGGTTGCGTCTACTGATCTGGATGATGCCCCCATCAACGCTGGGGCGTGGGCGAAAACCCCAGGAGGGAACCCGGCCGTGGAGGTCGAAGGTAAACCAGGGCGCAGTCTGCGCAGTCAGCATGGTGGAGCCACCGATCCCGCAGCGCTTGCGTGCGACCTCCCATTGAGTGAGGAGCACGGCCTCGGTCCAGGTGCCGCCCCGGAGAAGCCGTCGCAGAATCGGAGTGGTGAGGTGGAAAGGGATGTTCCCTACGATCACGGGATGGTCGAGAGGAACGGTGAGCGCGTCGGCGTGATTGATCGTCACGCCTGGCAGTGCGCTTTGGAGGCTTGCGATCCGATGCTCGTCGATGTCGATCGCAGTCACTGGCCTGCCGAGTTGCGCGAGAGGCCTCGTGAGTGCACCGGCTCCAGCGCCGAGTTCAAGGATCGGCCCCTTCGTCGCCGTAACGAGGGCTGTGATCTTGCTGATAGTGGGTGTGTGGGTGAGGAAGTTCTGGCCGAGTTCGTGTCGGCCGCCGTGGGATGAACGAGGCATGTTCGCGCTCCAAGAAAGAAGGATGGAGCGCCTCGGAAACAGGGCAGAGCACAGAGAAAAAATGGGTGCGCAAGATCGCCGTTCCGAGACGCGAATGGTCTCTCGGATGGACGACGCGCGAAGCGTTCAGCGAGGCGCGCCGTTAGGCGCGGCGGTCGCGGACAGCAAGCGTGTGCGTCGCAGCGAACACGCAAATCAAGTTACCCATGCCAAGCATCATACCCGACGCCAGGATAGGTCATGTGGACCACAGGAACTGCGTGACTGATCACAGGCCGCGCGCTGGTCCCTCGCGGCGCGGGTCATAGCGTTGGGGATCGTTCGCAAACGGACTATGCAGTTGCCTGGCCCGTTCCGTTGCCTGCTGCCGACCACGCTCCTGCTCGGCGCGCTTCGTCTCGATGAGCTTGGCGGCGACGTTCGTCGGGAGGCTGCGGAGTTCTGCACTCTCGACGCGAAGGAAGTCTGCGCGGGTGCGAGCATCGCGGGCATTGCGTCGAGGGTTGAGGGCGCGCATCCCGTACTGGTGAGCGCGGGCATTCTCAGCCCCGTACTCGCTTGCCAAGAGCGCCAGCCGTTCGTTGCGGTGACGGTCAACCGTTGTGGTTCGTTCGGTGCGCGCGGTTTCGACAGCTTGGTTGGCTTCGCTCACGCGGGGATCGGCTTCTGCTCGCCGCTCCGCGACCTGTGTAGCCCATTCGGGTAGTGCGCTGCGGGTTCGTGGCGGTTCGGCGTCCCACTCATCGCGAAGGTGTACTCGGATGGTTGCTGCTTGTTCGCTGGCGGCGCGGTGCTCGTCGCGGGCCTTACGCCGCCCGAATCGCCCGACAGTGGCGAGGCGTGTGCTCGCTGTCCTCTCTGCTTCTACTCTGGCAAGGTACGTCGCTCCGTCTTGTTCGGCTTGCTTGGTGAGGGGCGCGGCGACCTTGGCACGCACCCGCGCGGCCTCTTCCTCGGCCTGGCGAAGCGCGGCGGTGCTCTCGTCGCTCTCGGCCCGGTGCGCAGCGCGTTGGGCATCGAGCCGGTTGGCGGCCTGCTCCCATCGATCCGCATGCCGCTCAGCACGTTCGGCTTCCCTGTCGAGTCTGGCGAGTTCTTCGGTGACGCGCTGGATCGGGCCGTCCTTGACGATGCCACGCACGGCTTCGGCGGCTTGTGCGGTGGCGTGGTCGAGGCCCCGGTCTGCGGGATCGCGCTCCGTCGCTGCAACGAACTGCGCCCGAGCCTCCGCCATATCCTCGGCAACAACGTGCAGCCAGTTGTGCTCGCGGCCTCGGGTCATGCCAACGTAGACGCCTGCCGCGCTCGTCGCCTCAGTCAGCATCGTGTGGGAGGCGTTGACGGTTGCGCCCTGGACGCCGTACGCGGTTGCTGCGTAGGACAGGTGCGCGTGTTCACTCACGTACTCAGGCGGGAGGGCGACGGTGCGGGGGTTCCTGCGCCCGCTGCCGGTCTCGCGGGCGTACACGGTGCCATTACCAGCGACGTGCTGCACGATCCATTGCTGCCGGTTCGCCACGCCAAGCGCGGGGTCGTTCCTCCTCGTCTGGATCAGATCACCCCGACCGATAGGCAGCTCGTCGCTGCCGGTCGCCGTGATCGTGTCATCAACCTCGCCTCGCTCGACCCGCCCCATGCGGATGCGCTCGTTCAACGCCGCTGCCTTGTCGTTCGAGGCGACCGTGATCGCCTCACCCTCAGTAGCTTGCTCTGTGATGTGCTGCTGGGCTTGTTCCTCGTCCGCGTGCAGTATCACGAGGCCCATGGCAGTGAGCCGGTCGAACACCTCGCCGGGGTTCTCCCGGTCGCGCATCGTCAGCGTGAGTGTCGCGTACTCGGCGTCGGCGAACCGGTGCAGCTCGGTCATGTCGTATGTACGGCCCCTGATCTGTGCGGCCATGTCGAGTACCCCGCCCCGACCGACAGCGGGGAGTTGGGCACGGTCGCCGACAAGCGCGACGGTCGCTCCGGCTTCGGTGGTGATGGTGAGGAGGGCGTGGGCGGTGTCTTGGTCGAGCATCCCGGCCTCGTCCACGATTACCCGTTCACCCCGCGACAGCACAGCATCGTCGGGCGGGCCGGTGAAGGTGCGCCCGGTGTCGGGGTCAGCGTCGCCAGGGTGTAGGCGTGTCCATACGCCATCGGAGTTCCATCGCCATCCGTGCGCATGTACGAGCGCCGCAACGCTCGTTGCGGGGATGCCGAGTTCTTCGTGCGCGACCTGCGCCGCGCGCAGCGTCGGTGCAACCACCCGTGACGCCCTGCTGTGCTGGGCGGCGACGTCGATGGCGGTGCGCAGCATCGTCGTCTTCCCGCTGCCCGCAGCACCCTCCACGATCACCAACGGGTCAGATGATGCAACCGCAGCAGCAGCGACCGCCTGCCCTTTGTTCAGCCCCGCTACTTGTGCGGCGTCGGTCATGTCCGGGTGCTTCGATTCTTGCTCTGGGGTGGTGGCGGCGAAGCGGTCGCGGAGCGCGGTTTCGGCGGCGATCACGGTGAGGCTGGTCAGGTGCGCGACATGTTCCGGCGTCGCCGCACCCGGTGGCAGGACGGAGAAGCAATCCGAGACCGCAAGGTCGGTCGCTATCTTGATGAACTCGCGCAGCTCGGCAGGTGTTGCTTGCACTCCGTGTTCGGTGGTGATGCGGGTGACGTGCTCCTGCATGCTGTGTTTCGTCCATGCTGATGATGCGGCGGCGCAGCGATCCAGTGCCCGTGATGCAACCTCCTGCACCGCAAGTTCATCCAACTGCACCGGGCGCTGCACGGTGCTGCGTCGAGGTGCAGCGGGGTCGTATCCGGCGTCGCGGAGTTCCTGCACCCACCACTGCTCGTTCTTCAAATCAGTCGGCTTCTTCCCTGGCCGCTTGTGTGTCCAGGCGATGCCCTGCAACTTCGCGGTCATGATCGGGCCGAGAGCTTCGCCGGGGTGCTCTGTTTCCCATTCGGCTTCGAGCCGGACGAGGTTGCGTCTGATCTGCGCAGACCGCTTCGACATCACCCCATTGAATGGCTGCAACTCAACTACCTCGCCGGAGACGGGATCGAGGGTCAGGCCATGCTCTGCGAGGGTTTGCGCGAGGTGTGGGTGCGCGGCGATGACCGCGGTTCCGAGGGCGCGGATCGCGCCTTGCTGCTTGAACAACGCCGCCGTATCCAGTGCCCGCCACTTCCCAGCCGCAAACACCCGAGTGCCGATCTGCATGTGAATATGCCGGTGCGGATCACCAGCCCGCGAGGTCTTGTGGCGGATGCCGACGACCTGCATCTGCTCGATAGGCAGCACTTCCCGCGCGTCACGCGGCCCGACCCTGATGACGGAGTGTTGGCCGAGCCAGCGGCGAATCTCTCCAAGTGCATCCTGCTGCGCTTGGTCGAGGGCGCTAGATACTTCGGGGTGGAGGGCGGCGGCGACCGACAGGCTCTTGGGTGCGTTAATCGTCATCTCCGCGAACAACGGCGAACCCTTCGACCCCTCACCCGGATTACGTGGCGTGCCCATCGACTCACCCGTGACGGGATCGTGCCAGTCCACCCACCCCTCGTACTCGACCGCCGACAGTGACATTGCGGCGGTGACCTCGCCGCTAGCATCGAGCACCGTGTACTCCGACAAGGCGTTGTCCGCGCCCAGGTAATACTCGTCGGCGCGGGAGCGGTCGGCCTCGACATAGCGGCGCGCGGCAGCACCTGTGCCGCGGAACAGGATCACCCCGCCCTTCATCCTGGCCTCCCTCATGAGTCGTCTCATGAAGGAGGTGCGCACGCCCCACCCGCGGTGGCATACGTGCATCCGTTGTTTCAGAGGCAGAGGGTGGCCGGTGCCGAGCGGTCGGTGGGGTGCTGGGGTTAGGAGCCGGTTACTGGTTCGCTCGGGGCGGGTGCGTCGGAGGCGATGAACTCGGTGATGTGTTGTTGGAGGAGGGCTGCGCCGTCGAGCATGGCTCTGGCTCGGTGTGTCAGGCTGGTTCGTCGTTCGGTGAGCGCGGCCTGTAGAGCATCGGCACTCTTGCTTCCTCGGAGTTCGGTGATGATGGGTCTGATGCGGTCGAAGCGATAGCGTCCTTGCCGGAGGAGATGGATGATTCGGGCGTCTCTGACGTCCTCGCTGTCATAGACCCGGTGGCGGCGGCTGGTCTGCCGAGCTGGGGCGAGCAGACCAGCGTGTTCCCATACGCGGAGCGCTGACGTGCGTATCCCGAGATAGTCCGCGAGTTCTCCGATGGACAACGGCGCGTCCGGGCCGGCGTGATGCTCTACCGCAGCGGCAACACGGGTGAGGGCCTGGCTCGTTTCGGTAAGGGCCTGGCGTTGCTGGTGAAGTTCGTGGTGGCTGGCATCAAGGAGGGCCAATGCTTGGTCGATCTGTCCTGTGCTCAACGCTTCCATGATGGAACGGGCTGATCCAGCGCCGTGGCCGCGTGCGAGTGCCTGATAGCAGAGTAGAGCGCTGAGGTGCGCACCGCGATAGACCCGGTAACCCGAACCTGTGCGATCGGCAGGCGGGAGGACTCCGGCGGCTTCGAGGTTGCGAATCTGTTGGGTGGAGACTCCGGCCCGGGTTGCCAGATCGACGGGGCGCATCATGGTTCCTTTCGAGTGCGAGTTGAGGCTTACACGGCATCAGTCCAGGATTTTCGGCAGTCCACACCCTCCAACCCTCAACTAGCAGTTCAATATTATACTTGAAGTATGAGTGATTCCCCAGATAACCCGACCCGATTCCGCCTGGACATAGACCTGGGAGCCGTCGCGGGAGATCCAGTTGAGGAACTGGCGCGTGTGCTGCGGTACTGGGGCGGCAACATGAAGCATTACGACCTCGCCCAGCCGATTACCGAGACCATCTACGACTCGGAGTATCGAGAGGTCGGCAAATGGTCGCTGTCTTGACCCGCGAAACCGCACCCTAGAGCGACTGCGGATGCTCGCGCCGGAATGATTCCCGGCGCGAGCATTCGCAGCCGTTCCTATCGCTGCAGGGCGGCCTTCTGACAAGTCGTACCTGCGCTGCGCCGGGGAAGCAGCGACGTATCGACTGACGAACGGTTGTAGCGGCGTGCTGGTTCACGTCCTGGCGTGGGTTCTGGTGGCGCACCTCCTTCACGGGAGGTGCCACCGTGACCGAACACACCCCACCCACTACAGGCGACGACGCCGCAGCCCAGGATGGCTCGCCACGCCACGGGTTCGAGACACCAGAGGGCTTACGCACCCTGCTGATCCGGTTGCACGAGGCCGGGCCTGGGGCCTGGCGCAGTGACCGTGAAGCCGCGGAACTCATGCGGTACACGGCAGAGAGGTATCGACGCCTGGCCCGCAAGTACGCACTGGATGAGTGGGAGATTGCCTCGGCAGCATTCGAGGTCATGCTCGCCCCCTCGACCAGGAACGCCGGAAACCCGTGGGCGGTCGTCACTCGCGCGATGAAGATCACCTGTGGCGTCGAAGTGCGGGCGGCGGGGATGCTCGTCTCGCCGAGCAAGGTGCGCCACACGGCCAGAATCGTCGGCTTCCACGACGCCATCCGGTTCGCGGAGCGAGAGAACCTGGCCGACTACCACCCCGCGTTCGCCGTCAACCCCACCACCGACAATGAGGAAGACTTCGACGGCAGCGAGCGCGCTCGGGTCGCTGCCGTCCTATCGGAGATAGTCGGGCTGTTCGCCTCGGCCGGATGGGATGCCGTGCTCGTGACCGACTGCATCGAGCACGTCGCCTACCGGCTCGGCGATCTGACCTCCCGGCCGAACGCGGTAGAGGTGCTACGCCGCGACCGCGCTATCCCGGAGCTGCTCGGGGTACCGTCGACGTCGTGGGCTGCCTTGCTGCGGATCGTGCTCGGGCATCCCGCTCCGAAACACGCTGGTACTGCGACTGGCGACGGGGTGCTGCTGCGCCTGCTCAGCGGCGAACCCCTCGACTCCCTGCGCTGCGACACCGGCCTGCTGGCTGCGATATGGGCCGCCAACCCAGACAAGCAGGCCGAACCCTGAACCACCGCGAGTCTGTGGGAGGGGCGTCGTACCTATCAGCATGAGCATCCCCACCGCACCCGCCTCCGTCACTCCTGACCGTTCCGCGCCGTCGTCACAGCATGCTGCTTTCACGTTGGGAGCACGCCTGGCCGCTGCCTCACGTCAGGCGCAGGGTTTGCCCGCGACGGTGGACGATCCGGCGGTGCTGGACGAACTGCGAGGACTCTGCACGGCACCTCGCCCCAACAAGCGCATTGTCTCGAAGATACGGAAAGGCCCCGCACCCTGAACCGCTTGCGCTGGTCAAGATGCGGGGCCGACAACGCCCTGCGGGTGGCCGTGCTCAGGCTCGCCAGACGAACTCCACCCGGCGGGCCAGCACCTCGGCGCGGTACACGGTGCGGCGGGTGTGGAACGCCTCAACCGTCTCGTTGCGGCGACGTGCTGGGGTCGCACCGTTCATCCCGTTCGGCAGAGCGTGGACGAGCACGGCTTCCAAGATCAGGCTGGTGGCCTGGTACTGCCACAACGGGGTACGCCCCGCCCATTCTTTGGCGACGGTGGTCACGTCGATGCCCGGCCCCTCCTGTTCGGGCATGGCGGCGGCGTACTCACGCCGGGTGACCTCGATCCGCTCGGCGATCCTGGCCCGCTGCCGCACCCACATCGCCTTGTCGATCAACCCGTCATAGTGATCGTCGTCCAATCGGGCCAGGCGTTCCCGGTCAGCATCCAGCCTCGCGGCGAGACCGACCCGCGCACCCGCGTCCACGCTCGGCGTCGCCCGCTTCGACGGGGCCAGGGTGATTTGCTCGAATGTTGCCAGCACCGCTTCTTCCACCAGTTTCAAGATGTCGGCGGAGCGGATCGAGCGGTGACATCCGCCGCGGGTGGCCTGCACGCACTGATACACGTTGCCTCGGTGGAGCATCGCCCGCCCACACGCTGAGCAGCGGATCAGCCCCGAGAACGGATACATGCGCTTCGCCGCCCCACTGCCGGGCTGATGGAAGTTCCGCGCCTGCTTCCGCGCATCGAGCACATCGGAGACCTGCTGCCAGGTGTCCTCATCGAGAATCGCAGGCCAGGCGGCTTTCACCTGCATCTGCGAGGTCTTCGCACGGGTGCCGTCCGGCAATACGGGGCGGTACTCGCGCACGCCTTTGATGGAGGGGCTGCGCAGCACCATCTTGATCGTCTTATCCGACCACGCGCACCCGTGGGTGGTCAGCACGCCGCGCTCGTTCCAGTCCTTGCGAATCCGGTACAGCGACTCACCGGCCAGCACCCGCTGCGCGGCCTCGGCCACCATCGGCCCCGCCACCGGATCAACGACGAGGGCACCGGACTCGGCGCGGTAGCCGAACGGCACCCTGCCGCCGTGCCAGGTGCCCTCAATGGCTTGCTGCTTGGCTGCGCGGGCGACTCGGCGGGCGGTGTCGGCGCTGGACTTGTTCGCCATCGCTACCAGCACCCTGGCCATCGCTACATCCGAATCGGTGTCCAACCGTAGGGAGCCGGTGACCGAGCGCACGGTGAACCCGGCCAGCACTTTCGCGTCGATCAAGTCCTCCAAATCTCTGGGGTCGCGTACCGCTCGATCCAGGTCGTAGGCGATCATCACTTGCGCCTGTCCATCGGCCAGGTGCTTGAGCATCGCGCGGAACTCTGGGCGAACCACGCGGCGCACCCGCTCACCCGATGCCAGCGTGATCGTGCGCTGCTTGAACGCCGACGTGTCATTCTCACGGAACACCGCCGCGACCTCCCAGCCGTGCGCGACAGCGTAGGCGCGGCAATCGGCCTCCTGCCGATCCACCCCACGCTCGGTACTCTCGGGATCATCACTGATCCGCACATACACCACCGCCCGCAACGGCGACACTGACCCCGTACTCTGTTCCTGCTGGTTCTGGCCCATCAGTCGGCCCACCTTCCTACTCGTGTGAGAGGTAGGTGCGTTTACAGAACCTCGGCTAGCCCAGGTCCAGGTGCTCGGCCACGTAGTCGGCGGGCAGGACGATCCCGCCGCCGAACCTGCGGCCGGCCGGGCGGATGCTGACCGATCCGTCCTCGCGGACCTGCGTGACGATCCAGCGGGCACCGTTGCGGACCCAGGTCCGCCCGTTGCGGAGCCGGCGGTCGTTGTGCCGGGTGATGACCAGATCGCCTGCGGAGACGGCCGTTCCGTCGTGCAGGGGCAGTTCCCGGGTCGGGTTCACGGCACCGTCGATGATCCGATCCGCCCGCGCCCTCACGTTGAGCGTGGTCACCGTCTCGTGCGTCTCGGCCACCAGGATCGACGCGAGCCCGGCGGCAAGATCACGCTGCCACGCCCGGTAGGCGGCGTCGATCATTGCCTCGGCCTCGCCGCCGGTGATCCGGTCGTGGTCGATGAGGGTGTCGATCGCTTCGGGCCGCCCGTGGCGGAGTTGCAGCGAGGTCGTCTTCTCCCACGCGTGGATGAAGCGGTGGATGTCGCTCAGCTCCGGGGTGTCGTCTCGGGCGTGGACGAGCATCGTGAACGCGCCGCCGGCATCGACCGATTGGAGTTGGCCCCAGTCTCCGACCAGGAGCACTTTCGCGCCGGCTTGCTCCGCCTCGTTGGTGATCCGGTCGAGGGAGGCGGTGCCGGCCAGGGATGCCTCGTCGATGATGACGAGCTGCCCGGCGGTGAAGGTCACCCCGGTGCGAATGTGGATGTCCCACCACTTGGCCGTGTTCTCCGTGGCGATCCCGAGGTCGTCGGCGAGGACCTGCGCGGCGACCGCCGACGGGGCGAGCCCAACCACGGAGCCGCGGCCGTGCTCCTTCTCCCAGGCACGGCGCAGCCCGTTCATCGCCGTGGTCTTTCCCGCACCGGCTGGGCCGACCAGGACATCCACGACCCGGCCGGAGAGGGCGATCGCGGCCAGCGCCGCGGCCTGATCCTCGCCCAGCATCCGGTGCTGGGAGTCGGGTCGGCTGGTGACCTTCTCCACGACCTCCAGCGACACGACCGGGCCACTGGTGTCGGCGGCGCGGGCCAGGAGGCGGTCTTCGGCGGCCAGCAGCGTCTCGGATGAGAACAGGGTCGAGTGCCGTGGGCGGAACCGGGTCGTGCCGTCCGGGCGGCGGAACTCGAGCGGGCTGGTCGCGAGCTCGGGCGGGGTCAGCCGCAGGGAGGCGCGCTCGGCGGCGTCGACCACGAGCCCGGTGATCGCCTCGCGATCTTCGATGCTCGCGAACCGCCACCCCATCAACTGCCGGGACGCTTCGGCGTGCAGGTTCCAGCGAGTCCAGGTCGAACGCTTCTCGCCGACCGTCTCCATCACGCTCTGCCCGACCTCACCCAGCACGTCCAGCGGCACGTCGTCAGCGCGCAGCGCCGCGCGCGGTGCCTCGGCGGCGATGCTGGTGAGGGTGCGCGCCCAGCCGGTCGCGTCCTGCCCGAGCACCCGGCCGGCGCGCTGTCGCCACTCGCCGGTGAGGTTGGCCAGCGACCTGATCTGCTTGTCCGGCCGGGTGGCGAGCGTCGCCTGCGCCCGGAGCTTCAGCACCGTCCGGGCGGACGGCTGCCGGCCGTGCCGGGCGACGTACTCCGCGATCAGGCGATCCTTCTCGGCCTCGATGTGCCGGGAGCGGGTGGAGAACTCACCGATCAGCTCGTCCGGCACGCCCTCGATTTCCCAGGCCGGGTTACGATCCCGACCGCGTTCCCGCGTCGCCCACTCGACTCCGAGCGTGGCCGCGAGTCGATCGGCCAGTGCCGCGTTGTACAGCTCGGAGACCGCCACGACCGCCGAGTGCATCGGCCGGCCGGCGAGGGTGCGCCAGCGGCCGTCTTGCACGGTCAGCACTTTGTTGCTGATGACGACGTGCGTGTGCAACTGCGGGTCGGCAGATCGACTGTCGTAGTGGTCGAACGCCGCCGCTGCGACACCGGCGACATCGACATGCGCAACCGCTCCGTCCGGGCCGGTTGTGCCGACGCGCGTCGCTGCAACCTCGCGTTCGAGGAACGCAACCAGCTCTGCAACTGCCGCGTGATGCGCGCCCGCGATCAACGTCTGCGTGCCCGCGTCCGCGACCGCCCAGATCGCGGAAACCGACTTCGGCACCGAGAACGTGAAGTCATAGCCCGCGACGGCGCGACGGGTGCCGCGCTCGGCTTCCTCGGCCTCGATCGCGGCGACCTCCTGCGCCCGCGCGGCTGGCCCCAGCTCGGAGTTGAGGGCGTTCACGCGCTGCTCGATCCGTTCCGCGACGGAGGCGAACTGCTGGTAGGCGCGGCCCAACGGGTCGCCGGTGATCGGGTCGTGCCCCATCCCGATCAAGAGCTGGAGCTGGGCTTCGGACACCTGGGCGCCCTCGACCAGCTCACCGTGGCCGAGCCGGCCCAGCCCCGAGCCCATCCAGAACCCCGGCGGGGTGCCCGCCTCGGTGTAGTAGCGGGTCAGCGGAGTGGAGAGGGAACGGTCGCCGTCGCCCGCCGCGACGGACTTCAGAAGGTACTTGTAGCCATCGCCCGCCGACATCACCCGCATCGAAACCGTCACCGCCGAACCTCTTTCGTCGGTGCCAGGTGGGTGCCGACCGACCGGGCAGCGCCCCTCCTTTCCGCCGCCCTAGGGCGGCGTCGGCCTCGTCTGAAAGACGTGTGATGCCTCAGAGAGGCAAGCGCCGAGGGCCGCGGTGCGAGCGGGCGAAGGGCGCGGGCTCGGACGGCTCGTCCGGCTGCGGATCGCTTCGGAGAGCGGCGGAAGCGCCGGCATGGTTCAGGTGGTCGTGCACCTGGGCGGTGACCAGCCCGGCGGCGAGAACACAAGCGAAGTCCCGCCGGGGATCGCCTGCCAGCCGGAGCCTCCATGCACGACACCAACGACCACAGCCGACCACTCAGAGTCGGCTCGCTGTTCTCGGGTTACGGCGGACTCGACCTCGCCGTCGAGCACGCCCTAGGCGCCGAGACGATCTGGTTCTCCGAGAACAACGCGACTGTGGCTCGTGTCTTCGCGCACCACTGGCCCGACGCGCCCAACCTGGGCGACATCACCGGCATCGACTGGCGGACGGTGCCGCCGGTCGACGTGCTGTGCGGCGGATTCCCGTGCCAAGACGTATCGACGGTAGGCAAACAGGCCGGCCTCGCCCCCGGCACCCGATCCGGGCTCTGGTCGCACATGGCCGAAGCGATCGACGCGCTGCACCCCCAGCTCGTCGTCATCGAGAACGTGCGCGGCCTCTTGTCTTCACCCGCCGTCCGCGCATCCCTGGAAGGAGACGACGATGAGCGCAACCCCGACGATGCAACCCCCGGCCGTGCAACCCTTCGCAACTTGGAACCCGACCCGTGGGGTGTGGGAGACAGGGCAGCTCGACCTCTCCGGGCAGCCGGCGCCGTACTCGGCGATCTGGCCGACCTGCGGATGGATGCGCAATGGATCGGCCTACCAGCGTCCCTTGTCGGCGCTCCTCACCCACGGCTCCGCATCTTCATCCTCGCGCGCCGCCAAGACGCTATTCAGGACCCCGCTCGCTACCGACTCGACACGAGGCGGCGAATCCCTCGAACAGGTCCGGGCGAGGCGAGGAACAATCGCCCTCTCGCACCAGATCATCGACCTCGCCCTCAACGGGCCCGATGGCTCGCAGACCAAGAGCGCCGAGCCGGAGATGCTGTGGTCCCTGATCGAGGACATCTTCGACGCTGGGGACGCTACGCCTACGCCATCGCCCGGTGGGAGCACATCACCGGACGGCCAGCACCAGCACCCGCGCTTGTGAACGGGGTTGCCGGACCACGACCGGCGCCGGCCTTTGTCGAGTGGTTGATGGGATTGCCTTTCGGCTGGGTGACCGACTCCGACCACGGACTCTCGCCGAACCAACAGATCACCGCGCTCGGCAACGGCGTCCTCCCGCTGCAAGCGACGATCGCGATTCAGGCAGGACAGCCCTGGTGAGGACCGTTCAGGTCGTGTAGTCCGGTAAAGACTCGTCGGGTTCATCCTGACCTGATGTGCCGGCGTAGGTGGGTCGCGGTGTGGGTGTTGCTCGTTGCGATCATGTCTTCGGGGGTGCCTTCGTAGACGATGCGGCCGCCGTCGTGTCCGGCTTCGGGGCCGAGGTCGATGATCCAGTCGGCGGCGGCGATGATGTCGAGGTTGTGCTCGATCACGACGAGCGTGGAGCCGGCGTTGACGAGGCGGTCGAGCAGGGTGATGAGTCGTGCGATGTCGGCGATGTGCAGGCCCGTGGTCGGTTCATCGAGGATGATCGTCCGGCCCGGTGTGCCGAGTTCCGCCGCGAGTTTCAGTCGCTGACGTTCACCACCGGAGAGGGTGGAGAGCATCTGCCCGAGGGTGAGGTATTCGAGCCCCACGTCGCGGAGGCGTTCGAGGATGCGCAGGATGGGCGGCTGGGCGAAATAGTCGAGGGCGTCGGTGACGCTCATCTCGAACACGTCGGCGATGCTCTTGCCGTCGACGGAGTGAGCTTGGGCTTGCGGGGTGAACCGGCGTCCGTCGCAGACCTCGCATCGAGTGAGCACGCCTTCCATGAAGGCCAGGTCGGTGTAGATGACGCCGTTGCCCTCGCAAGCCGGGCATCCTCCGGTGGAGTTGGGGGTGAACAGGCCGATGGACCGCCCGGTGGCCTTGGCGAAGGCGTCGCGGATCAGGTTCAGCAGCCCGGTGAAGGTGGCGGGGTTGGAGCGGCGCGATCCTCGGATCGCTCGCTGGTCGATGACCACGGCATCCGGCTCGATGGCGGGCAGGTTGCCGAGGATCAGGCTCGACTTGCCCGATCCCGCGACGCCGGTCACCACGGTCATCACTCCGTGCGGGATGCGCGTGTTCACGTGCTGGAGGTTGTTAGTACTGGCGTCGCGAATCTCGATCCATTCCGTCCCATCCGTGTCAGGCAGAGTGCGCCGATCCCGCTCGACTTGTCGATGCTCCCTCAGTCCTCGGCCCGTGGGCGTGTCGGCTCGGGTGAGCCCGGCGTAGTCGCCCTGGTAGATGATGCGTCCGCCGGCGGCGCCGGCTCCGGGGCCGAGGTCGATGACGTGATCGGCGAGGGCCATGATGTCGGGGTCGTGCTCGACCACGAGCACGGTGTTGCCGCGGTCGCGGAGTGCTTGCAGCATCCGTCCGAGTGAGGCCACGTCGCGCGGGTGCAGGCCGACTGTGGGCTCATCGAAGACGTAGAGCATGTCCGCGAGGGCGCTGCCGAGGTGGCGGACCATCTTGATCCGCTGTGCTTCGCCGCCGGAGAGGGTTGAGGTGGCGCGGTCGAGGCTGAGGTAGCCGAGTCCGAGGGTCATCATGCGTTCCAGATGGACGCGCAAGCTCGCGACGAGCGAGGCGACTGTGCTGCCGCCGATGCCGCCTGTCCACGTCACGAGGTCGCTGACCTGCATCGCATTGCAGTCGGCGATGGAGACGCCGTGGATCAGGCTCGCCCGTGCTGGCTCGGCCAGCCGACTGCCACCGCACTCAGGGCACGCCGCGCGTGCGACGATCCGCTCGAACGCGGTCCGCTGGGCACCCTTGAACGACTCGGGCTCGCGTTGGAGGTAGATGCGGTTGAAGCGTGTGACCAGCCCCTCGTAGGCGGTGCCGACCGCATCCATCCCGGCGGGCGGGTTGTGCTGGCCTGCCGGTGCGTGCAGGAACAACTCGCGCTGCTCGTGCGCGTAGTCGCGGACCTTCATGTCGGGATCGAAGAACCCCGACTTGGCGTAGGCCTTCCACAGCCATGTTCCCGGCTTGAAGGTCGGGAAGGTGATCGCGCCCTCGTTGAGGGAGCGACTATCGTCCACCAGCTCCGACTCCACCGCGACGGAGGCGACGCCGAGGCCTTGGCAGTTCGGGCACATGCCTGCCGGGTCGTTGAAGCTGTAGGCGTTCGAGTAGCCCGCCGCCGGCTCGCCGAGCCGGGAGAACAGCAGCCGCAGGCGCGCCCCGATGTCGCTGATCGTGCCGACCGTCGAGCGCGGTCCGCCGCCGAGCCGCTGCTGGTCGACCACGATCACCGCGGACAGGTTCTCCAGCACATCCACGTCCGGGTGCGCATAACTGGGCAGGCGGCCTTGTGCGAAGGCGGAGAACGTCTCGTTGAGCTGCCTGGCCGACTCGGCCGCGATCGTGTCGAACACCAGCGACGATTTCCCCGACCCCGATACGCCCGTCACGACGACCAGGCGGTGCTTCGGCACGTCGAGGTCGATGTCTTTGAGGGAGTTCTGCCGTGCGCCTCGAACCCGGATCACGTCAGGGACTTCGGCGGTCATGACAATCTCCGGTAGGCGCGGATCGACAGGGGGGTGAAGAGGACGGTCAAGACCAGGGGCCACAGGACCGCGAACAGGACGGCGTGGTCTGCGGCGATGGTGAGCCCGTGCGTCTGTGCGCCGGAGAGCAGTTCGCGGGCGGCCGAGACGGTTGCCGAGAGTGGGTTCCATTCGGCGATCGTTCCCAGCCACGACGGCATCGTGCGTGGGTCGACGAACACGGTGGAGAGGAAGGCGACCGGCCAGATCGCGAGCTGCGCGGTCGTCGCGGCTTCGGGGGTGCCGGCTTTCAGTCCGATCCAGACGCCGGCCCAGAGCAGGCCGAACCTGAGCCAGAGCAGCAGGAGATACGCAAGGATGATGGGGGCGGCGGAGGCATCCGGTCGCCAACCGAGGGCGAGCCCGGCGGCGGTGACGACGGCGAGTTCGACCGCGGCGGTGAGCATGTCGGCGAACACCCGTCCCAGCAGTACCGAGCCTCGGGAGATGGGCAGCGTGCGGAACCTGTCTGTCACGGTCTTCGCCGCGTCATTCGTGACGGCGCTGATGGTCGTCTCGATGCCGGACAGCACGGTGAAGGCGAGGATGCCGGGCACCACGAAGACGATGTAGTCGCCGGTCGTGCCCGCGATCGCCCCGCCGAGCAAGCCGCCCATGAGCAGCATGACCAGGACGGGGAACAGCAGTTGGATGCCGAACGTGACCGGCCGTGCCCGCCAGTGGCGGACCGCTCGCCCGGTCAGGATCAAGGACTCTTGTAGGAGGCGTCCGCGATTGCGCGGCGCAACGTTGACGCTGGTCGAGGTCATGCGGCGTTCCCCCTCTCGTGCAGGTGGAGATACACGTCTTCGAGCGTTGATTCGCGCATCTCCATCCGAGGCTCGCCCACGAGTGCTTTGAGCTCTTTCGGCGTTCCGGTCGCCAGCACGGAGCCGTCGCGGAGGATCACCACGTCGTCGGCGAGTTCGTCTGCCTCTTCCAGATATTGAGTCGTCAGCAGGACAGTTGTTCCGTCCGCCACCAGAGCGCGCACCGCGTCCCAGATCGTTCGGCGCGCAACTGGATCGAGGCCCGTCGTCGGTTCGTCAATCAGCAGGACGGACGGGCGGGTAATCATTGAGGTCACCAAGTCGAGCCGCCGCCGCATTCCCCCGGAGAAGCCGGACACCCGCCGGCCGCCGTGCTCGCAAAGCCCGGCCTGATCGAGTAGCTCGTCGGTCCGCGCACGTGCGTCCGCGCGGTTCAGTCCGACCAGGCGGGCGAACAGTTCCAGGTTCTCCCGCGCCGACAGCACCTCATCCAGCGCCGCGTACTGGCCGACCACGCCGATCGAGGCCCGTACCCCAGCGGGGTCGCGATCCACGTCCGCCCCGTCCACGATGACCGTGCCGGCGTCCTTGCGAGTCAGCGTGGTCAAGATGCGAACCAACGTGGTCTTCCCGGCACCGTTTGCTCCAAGCAGCGCACACACCCGTCCTGCGTCCACTCGCAGATCGACGCCATCCAGCGCGGGGCGGTCTGCGCCCGGAAACGACTTCCAGACTCCGCGCACGCTGATCGAGCCGCGCGGGCGTTCGTGACTGCGCATCCCTGCTCCTCTCGCTATGCTCTACACTGTAGTGTACAACGTAGAGTTGAGAGGATAGGTCGATGGCGAAGCGCACCGGAGTCGATGAACTGAAACTGCTCGGCCTACTCTGGCGGGAGTCTCCCGCCGGATCACGCAGCGGTATCAGCAAGCAGAGCGTTACCGCCTTGGCCGTGGAACTTGCCGACCGCGAAGGCCTGGATGCGGTGACCATCCGGCGTCTCGCTTCGGAGGCCGGGGTGACCGCGATGGCGCTCTACCCCCACATCGGCGGACGCGCGGAACTGATCGAGCTGATGCTCGACCACGTTGCGGGTTCCACCTACGCGAAACCCGGGATGCCCGACGACGCCGACTGGCGGGCGCGGATCACAGCCATCGCCGAGGCGAACTGGGCAAGCTGCCAAGAGCACCCGTGGATCACCGATGCCGCGCCAGGTCGACCGGTCCCCGGACCAGGAGCATCCGCCAAGTATGAGGCTGAACTACGTGCCCTCGATGGCATCGGACTCACCGACATCGAGATGGATCACACCTTGACGGCGCTCGTCTCGCTCGTCCAAGGCACGGCCAGGGCCACCCTGGCGACGCAGCGTTCACGGGAGCCCGACGAGCACAACGACGTGGAGTGGTGGACGAACATCGAACCGGCGCTCACCGCCGCCATCGGCGACCCCACTCGATTCCCCACTGCTTCACGCGTCTCTCATGCGCTCGGGGAAGCGACCGGAAAGGCCAACGACCCGGAGGGTGCCTACCGGCGTGGTGTCGCCTTGTTTCTCGAAGGGCTCGCACGACAGCGCGCAAC
This sequence comes from Actinomycetota bacterium, assembly GCA_018268435.1. GTDB lineage: Bacteria > Actinomycetota > Actinomycetes > Actinomycetales > Microbacteriaceae > Microbacterium. Next base: position 24,614 of record JAFDWP010000159.1, on the reverse strand, counting down.
AGACACCAACCGGTGACCGGCCTGATAGTCGAATCGCATTCGCAACCAGCGCCACCGAGCACTCGCCGGGGAACCCCGCGGCTTGGAACCCATTGCTGGCACGTACTCGAACACTTCACCGACCAGTTGGTCCACTCGCCTACGACTGCGTGAAGGTGATTGTCGTCAGGTCGGGGTCCGCGATCTTGTTCAGTGAGTTCGGACAAAAGCCGGTCAGGGCGGGCGATGTGGTCCTGCTCGGTGCGAACACCTTGTGCGGCAGCGAGCCGGAGGGGCACATCACCGTCACGACGATCTATGCGGACACCGACTACGTGATCGACCAGGTGTTCTGGCAGCACGTCGGCCTCTTGCAGGATCGTCTCGACGCACAGGACTTCGCGGCGACCATCTACACGGAGCCGGCCCAGATTCTCCGTCTCGGTGAGGACCGGGCAGGGCAGTTGATGCCGTGGCTGGACGAGCTGGTCGCGTTGAGCATCGAGGATCGTCCAGTGGAGAACTTCTACCGGATGCAGGCGCTCTGGTTCTCGGTCGCGCATGTGATCGCGCCATTCATCAAGACCTCGCCAATTCGCACGTCACCGACGCAACGGGCGACGGCATGGCCGACACTGCCCCGCTATCACCGGTTCGCGCCATTGCGCAGCGAGGCCCGAAGGGCAGCAGAACTGTTGCGCGCCGACCCGGCGCGGCACTGGTCGGTGACCGACCTCGCGAACGAGGTACACCTGTCCAAGTCCCAAGTCGGGCGAGTGTTCGTAGAGGCGTATGGCAAGTCGCCCATCGCGTACTTGACGATGCTGCGCACGGAACGCATGGCCGGGCTTCTGCGCACCACGGATGCGCCGATCACGATGATCGCGCGCGAGGTCGGCTGGGATGCGGCCGACTTCGCGGCCCGGCAGTTCCGCCGTAGCGTCGGCGTGACCCCGCGCCGCTATCGGAACATCAGCCGCTCCTATGCCGGTCGCCAATCCGACTGAAGCGCGCACTGTTTCGAGCGATAACAGCCGCCTTTGCCCGTGCCGCCGTTGAGGACTGTTCAGGTCGTGTAGTTCGGTAAAGACTCGTCGGGTTCATCTTCTGGCCTGGCGGTCGGAGTCTCGTTCCTGATCCGTCTCGGCTGTTGGTTCTCCCGGCGTACCTCGCGGTCGCATGGTCACCCCCTTTGCGGGGTGGCCCCGGCGGAGGGAGGTCAGGTGATGGCTGCGATGGAGGATGCTCGGGCGGCGCGTGAGGCGCGCCTCGATGCGCTGGAAGAACGCATCACGCAGTCCGTTCAGGAGCTGGTGTCCGGTGAGGACTGGCGGCGGGCGATGGAGTTCGCGGCGAGGTTCCGCACGCGCTCGTTCAACAACACGCTGCTGATCTGGGCGCAGCACGTGGAGGCCTACGAGCAGGGGCGGGTGCCGACGCCGACGCCGACCTGGGTTGCCGGGTACACGGACTGGAAGAAGCTCGGCCGGTGGGCTGAGGCCGGCGGCGGCTATCAGATTCGCAGCCCCGTCAATGCCCGATTCGCGACCGCGACGCCGGGCAATCCGGAATCGTGGCGCCGGCTGGGGAAGCGCGAGAGGCCACGACCGGGTGAGGTCGTGCGTCGTCGGATCGTCAATGTCGTCCCGGCCTACGTCTGGGATGTGACCCGCACGCACGGTGCCCCGTTGCCGGAGCAGCCGAGCCCGAAACTGTTGGAAGGCGAGGCCCCGGCTGGCCTGTGGGAGGGGTTGGCCGCGCAGGTCGAGTCGTTGGGGTTCGAGGTGCTGCGGATGCCGGACAGCGACGCGATGCGCGGCGCGAACGGCATGACCGACTTCGAGACGCGGCAGGTGCTCGTCCGAACCGACATGGACCCGGCGGCGCAGGTGAAGACCCTCGCGCACGAGCTGGCGCACGTCCGCATGGACGGCCCGCGCCAGCAGGGGGACGCACGGGAGCATCGCGGGATCAGCGAGGTGCGGGCGGAGTCGGCGGCGCTGATGATCGCCGCCGCGCACGGCATGGACACCAGCAGTTACACGATCCCCTACGTGGCCGGGTGGGCCGCGAACGTAGACGGGAAAGACCCCGTGCAGGTCATCCGCCGTACCGGCGAGACGATCCGCGAGGTCGCGAAGGACATCCTCGACCACCTCGACACCCCTCAGCTCGGCAACGGCAACCCGCTGTCGCTGCATCTGGACGACCCCGGACATGAGGCGCCGGCCCACGAAGCACCGAACGTCGAGGCGTCGCCCATCGCGCCGTTGCGCGAACCCGCGCCGGCGCCTGTTCGGGCGGTGTCGGGACGGGGGCTGTGATGGTCGCCCAAGGGACCGTGGCCGCGGTGTTCGACCGGCTGGGCGGCATGTCGCTGCCGGCGGCGGCGCACAAGCTGGCCGCAGCGGGCGTGCCGGTGTTTCCGTGTGTGCCGGGTGAGAAGAATCCGATCGTCCCGTTCGGTTTCAAGCTCGCCACGACCAATCTGCGGCGGGTGGACGGGTGGTGGCGGTGGCAGCCGCACGCGAACATCGGCATCCCGACCGGCCATGCCTCGGGTCTGGTAGTGATCGACGTGGACGTGCACCGGGTGAACGGGTACGCCGCCTACGCGCGAGCCGCCCGGGCGGGTCTGATCGGTGAGCCGCTGGTCACGGTGACAACCCCGACCGGCGGGCAGCATGCCTACTTCCCGGCGACTCCGGCCCGCACGCAGACCTCGTGGGCGATCGGGAAAGCCGGGGTGGACTGCCGCGGCGACGGCGGCTACATCATCGCCCCGCCCTCGATGCTCCTCCTGGACCACGGCAGCGCCGCGTACCAGGTCGAGCAGGTCGCGACCGGGCCAGTGGCGCCGGTGGACGCGGTACGGCTGCGCGCCTTCCTGAGCCCGCCGCCGCGACCTCGTCCGGCACCGGACGGCCCGCGCCGCTCCGGGTGGGTGGACGCAGACCGGCTCGCGGCGTGGCTGGCGCGGCAGATCAAGGGTGACCGGAACCTGAAACTGTTCTGGGCCGCGTGCCGTCTGGCCGAGAACAATGTCCCGGTCTCCCAAGCGTTGGATGCGCTGGTGAAGGCCGAGAAAGATGACTTCCCCGAACGCGAAATCATCCGCACCGTGTACAGCGCCTACCGCAACGTCGGCGCCAATGGTTCCCGCAGTTCGATGCCTTCGGCGAGCCCTGCGGGTGGTGGGCCTGCTGGGTGCGGCTTCGGTCCTCGGGCGCCGGATGGTGGGGCTCGGGCGGCTTCGTCCGGGGTTCCGGTTCGGGGGCTGTGATGCGTCCGCGGGCTCGGGGCTGGGCGGTGGCGATCGCGGCGATCGGCACGGTGCTGATCGGCTGTGCCGCGTTCTGGCTGTCGTTCACGGCGCTGTCCGATCTGGCATTCCGGTCCGGCATCGCCGCGGACAAAGCGTGGGCGTGGCCGCTGCTGGTGGACGGGCTGATCGTGGTGGCCACGGTCGCGGTCGTCGCCCTCGACGGGCACCCGGCGGCTTGGTATGCGTGGACGCTGCTGGGCGCCGGGGCGCTCGTGTCGGTGACTGCGAACGCGCTGCACGCGGTCGTCGCGGCCGGCGCGAGCGTGCCCGGCGTGCTTGCCGCCGCGGTCGCGGCCGTCCCGCCGATGGTGCTGCTGGCCTCGACGCATCTGACCGTCGTATTGATCCGCTCTACCCGCACCGTGCCCGCCGTCCAGCCGGCTTGTGTTGAGGCGACTGTGCCCGAGCGGACCGCGCCTGCGGCTGAGCTGCTGCCGGCGCCGGTCGCACCCGCGTTGGATGCCGACCTGGAGCCCGTCGCCGAACCTGAGGGCGTGGGGCGACGGGCGCGTGCGGATGAGCTGCGGGAGGCGGGCTGGTCGAACAAGAGGATCGCCCGCGAGCTGCAGGTGCATCCCTCGACGGTCGGTAGGTGGTTCTCCCGCGCGTACCCGTCTGATGCCTCCGCTCCGACTGGGGCTGAGGCCGTCACGGAGGGAGCCGCGTCATGAGTGAGCACATCAGTCCGATCGATCAGGAGCGCCAGCACGCCGAGCCGCGCCGCGAACCCGAGCCGAAGCGGCCCGAGGCCGAGGCGGTGGCGGGGGCGCCGGATGCGGTGAAGGAGGCCGAGCTGTCCCGGCGGGCGGCGAAGGAGAAGCTGGCCCAGGTGCGGGGGCGGGGCGTGGATTGGGTGCGCCCGACCGATCTGTTCGCCCAGGGCGGCGGCGCTCTGTCGCGCCGCGGCATCGACCTCACGACCCGCGCGAACCAGCGCAACCGTGCCCCGTTCGAGAAGAGCGCGCGCTGGGTGGCTGAGCGGGCGCGCCGTCTGCCGCCGCTGTCGGCGTTCGGCCGTCGCGGTGCGGCTGAGCAGGGTCAGCGGCGTTCCGGGGTCGGGATGAGGTAGCCGGGGTGGTGATGAGTCATGGACGCCCGAAAGGCCCAGGCACGACCCGCAATGCAGCGCGGGCTCACCTCGCCGCCGGGAGGTGCCCAGACCATGACCAACGACACCAGCACCACGAGCAAGACCGGCGGCCGGCCGGTGGAGGACTACCGCACGAGTGAGGGCCTGCGCGCCTTGCTGCGCCGGCTCCATGCCTCCGGGCGAGGCGCGTGGGAGCACGACCCGGTAGCGGCAGAGCTGATGGCGTTCGCCGCCGAGAAATACGCGGCCCTCGCGCACAAGCACCGGCTCGACCCGTGGGAAGCTGCCAGCGCGGCATTCGATGTGATGCGCACCCGCGCCGCCCGCACCGCGGACGACCCGTGGGCCGTCATCACCCATGCGGTACGGATCACCTGCATCGCCGAGGAACGTGGCCAAGGTCTGCTGTGCTCGACGCACCAGGCGCGCCGGCCCCGCTACTCGGTCTTCCACGACCCCGAACGCCTCTCCGACCGCGAGAACGTCCTGTCGGACTATCACCCCGCGTTCCAGATCAAGGACGCCCACGACCGCGACGACGACGACGCCCCGGAGCAGGCGCCGGCCGAGCCGGGGACGACTACGGCTGCGTCGGCCGTGGAGGACGCGATCACGCTGCTGATCCTGTTGGGCTGGGCGGAGGGCACCGCGCGGGCCAGCGTGGAGCACGTCTGCGTGGCGCTGACCCGGGTCGGGAACCGGCACACCGCCTACGAGACGCTGCGCCGCGACAAGCACGCCCGCGCTCTGCTCGACCTGCCGGGACGCTCGTGGGCGGTGCTGTTGCGCGCGCTGCTTGGCAGTCCGCAGCCCGCGCTCGCGGCGACCGGAACGGGACGGGGCATCCTGTTGCGGCTGCTGATCGGCGAGACGCTGCCGGTGCTGCTGCGGGACGACGACCTCGTGCTCACTCTCTCCCTGGCCGCGCCGGGGGCCAAGACGCGGGGTGCGGGATGAGCGCGCCGGCCGGGCACATCGAGCTGGAGCGGGCGGTGGACTCGATCACTGTCGGCAACCGGCACCGCACGGACCTGGGCGACCTCGACGCGCTCGCGGCGTCCATCGACCGGGACGGGCTGTTGCAGCCGCCCACGATCACCCCGGACGGGGCGCTGGTGTGCGGGGCGCGGCGGCTCGCGGCGATCAAGCAGCTCGGCTGGCGGCGGGTCAGCGTCTGGGTGCGGTCGGGCATCTCGGATCGGCTCGGGCATCTGCTGGCCGAGCAGGACGACAACCAGCTCCACAAGCCGCTCACCCCGATCGAGGCCGCCGCCCTGTATCGGGAGCTGAAGGCGCTGATGGTCGAGGACGCCGCCCGCCGGCAGGAGGCCAGCCGGTTCAGCCGGAAGAATCAGCCGGGGATGGACGGTGGTGCCGAATCGGCACCACCGTCGCAGCCGGTTGGGAAGACCCGTCAGCAGGCGGCGCAGATGGTCACCGGCTCGTCGTCCTACACCCGGCTGGAACAGATCGGCTACCTGCAACGCCTGGCCGACGACCCCGACGCGACGGAGGCGGTACGCGCCCAGGCGCGGGACGGGCTGGACCAGATCGAGGCCGGCGCGGCGGTCAACCCGATCTTCCAACACCTTCGTGACGCGCAGGCCGACGCTGATGTCGAACGGGACCGGCTGCTGCACGAGCTGGCCGACGAAGCCCTGGCCCGCGTCCACACCGCCAAGACCGGCAAGACCGGGAAAGCGGCCACGTCCAAGCGCCGCCCGGTCACCGACGATGACGTGCCGGCGCGGTTCCCGGTGCGCGCGTTCGTGCTGATCTGGGACGACCTGGATGCCTGGTGGACCCACTACGACGTGGACGAGCTGGCCGTCGAGCTCACCGACGAGCAGGCCGATGCGTTCTACGCCACCGTCGAGGGCACGACGGAGTTCGCCGACCGGCTCCGCATCGCCCGCGACAGCCGGCCGCTGCTGCGCGCCCTCTGACCGCTCAGGGCCGCGCCCGTTGCGGGCGGGGAGCACCTGGCGGCATGAAGACGAATCCCGCTCTGTGGTCCCGCTGGTCCCGTGGACGCCTCATCGCCGTGATTGCCGCCGCCCTCGCGCTGCTGATCCTGGCCGGCGTCGGCGTGTATGGGCTGCTCGCCGGCCCGCACCGGCCCGGCGACACCAGCCCCGGTTCGGCGCCCTCGGCGACCGCGCCGAACCCATCGGGGACGGCCACGTCCGGGGTGCCGAAGGTCGCTCTGTCCAGCGACCCGGATCAGTTCGCCCGCAACGTCGCCGAGGCGCTGTTTCGCTGGGACACCGGCTCCGGGCTGATGCCGCTGGACTACACCGCCGCGATCCTCCGGGTGGGCGACCCGTCCGGCACGGAGCAGGCCGGCCTCTCCTCGGACATCGCCTCTTATCTGCCCACCCGTGAGACGTGGATCGAGCTGCGCAAGTACGACACCAGCCAGCAGCTCATCATCGACAAGACGTTCGTGCCGAAGGCCTGGGCCGAGGCGGTCGCGCAGGCCCAGCCGGGCCAGCTCCCCAAGGGCGCGACGGCGGTCACGATTGAGGGCACCCGCCACCGGGAGGGCGTCTGGAACGGCGAACGGGTCACCTCCGACCATCCGGTGTCGTTCACGATCTTCCTGGCCTGCCCGCCGCCGGCACCGGAGTTCCGTTCCGGCCTATGCCATGTGCTGCGCCTCTCGCAGCTCGACAACCCACTCCGCTGATCCGGCAAGGGGGTTGTCGTGGTCAAGAAGCTCCTCATCGTCGGGCTCGCTCTCGTGCTGTTCGGGCCGGCCAGCATCCTGCTCGCGATCGGCGTGCTGATGAACCCTGCCGCCGCGCTGTGCGCCACACCGGGCGGCGCCGTCACGGTCGGGAACGTCCCGGACTCGCTGACGGCCACCACCCGCGACGGCACGACGATCACCCTGAACCGCACGCAGCTCACCCATGCGGCGACCATCATCACGGTCGGCAACGGGATCGAGGGCGTGGGCCGGGCCGGCATCAAGATCGCGCTGATGGCGGCGCTCACCGAGAGCAGCCTGCGCCAGCTCGCCAACACCAGCGCCTACCCCGAGTCCGCGAACTACCCGAACGACGGCAATGGCGGGGACCATGACAGTCTCGGTCTGTTCCAGATGCGGCCGCAGTCGGGGTGGGGCACGGTCGCGGAACTCATGGACGCGACCTACCAGGCCAAGGCCTTCTACGGCGGCCCGAACGGCCCGAACCACGGCTCCCCACGCGGCCTGCTGGACATTGCCGGGTGGGCGCAGATGGACCCCGGGCAGGCCGCGCAAAGCGTCGAGGTCTCAGCGTTCCCGGACAGGTATCAGAGCTACGAGCCCGTCGCCGCCCGCATCCTCGACGCGCTCACCGACACGACCAGCACGAGCGCGAGCACCAGCGGCCCGGCGAGCACGGGGTCGTCGCGGGTGGTGTTCCCACTGCCGGAGGGCACCTGGGTGCTGTCCTCGCCGTTCGGGCCGCGGGTGCACCCGATCACCGGGGAGCAGTCCTTCCACACCGGCACGGACTTCGCCGCCCCGGACGGCACCCCGATCCTGGCCGCCGCCGATGGCGTGGTCACCGTCGCCGAGTTCTCCGGCGGCTACGGCGGGCTGATCGTCATCGAGCACCAGATCGACGGGCAGACGGTCGCGACCGCCTACGGGCACATGTGGCAGTCCGGCATCCTCGCCCACGTCGGCGACCGGGTGACCGCAGGACAGCACATCGGCAACGTCGGCAGCAGCGGCATGTCCACCGGCCCGCATCTGCACTTCGAGGTCCGGCCCGGCGGCACGAACGGGAAGGCCATCGACTCCGCCAAGTGGCTCAACCAGCATCACGCCGCTGACCTCCCCGAAGCCACCGGCGGCAGCCCCTCGAGTTGTCAAAGCTCGGCCGGGTTCTCCCCGGACACCGGGATCGACCCGCCGACGAAGAACCCGGACGGGTCGTGGCCCGCCGAGTCCTGCACGGTGCCAGACCCGAGCCAGCCGGGCCGGAAGGGCGCCTGCGTCACCCCGCGCACCGCGCGGATGGTGCAGCAGATCAAGGCCATGAACGTCGGCGACGACGGCATCTCCTGCTGGGACCCGCATACCTGGAACCCAACCTCCGATCACCCGAAAGGCAAAGCCTGTGACGTGGTGTTCGGCACCCTCGGCACCTTCCCGAAGGGCGCGGACAAGGAGAACGGGGATCGCCTCGTGGACTGGCTGGTCGCCAACGCCAAGACCTGGGCCGTGAACTACGTCATCTGGCAGGGCCGCATCTGGTCGACCGCCCACGCCGACGAGGGCTGGCGTCCCTACACCGGCGGCGGCATCTACGACCCCTCCGACCCGACCGGCGGCCACTACGACCACGTGCACGTCTCGATGCTCTGAAAAGGTCGGAAGTTACATCTGATGCAATCGTCGGCGGATCAGCAGGCTGAGCCTGTTCCAGCTCGGAGGGATTGCGGGTCGAGGACGCCGGAGAGCATCGCCAGGGTCGCGGGGACGAGCATGTAGTAGGCCCACTTGCCGCGCTGCTCGCGGGTGACCAGGCCGGCGTCGACGAGCTGCTTCATGTGATGCGACACGGTGGGCTGGGAGAGGCCGACCGGTTCGGTCAGGTCGCACACGCATGCCTCCCCGCCGGATTGCGCGGCGATCATCGACAGCAACCTGACCCTGGTCGGATCGCCCAGCGCCTTGAACACCCGCGCCAGGCGCTGCGCGTCCTCGACTCCCATGACGCCTGCGGTCATCGGTGCGCAGCACCCGGACGCATCGGTGGTCAGCAGGGGCAGCGAAGTCGTCATGGCACCACCTTACCCCGACGTATTGACACCTGTCGATGCATCGACCATCATCAATATGACTTGATCCATCCGACATGAACGGAGCCCACTATGACCGAGAACGATGAACTGCGTGAGCAGGTTCGCGCCCGCTACGCCGGGGCCGCGACCGCGGTCAAGGCGGGCACCCGCAACGCGGACCTGTTGGTCGAGGATGCCTGTTGCGGTACGTCCTGCTGCGGTGGTGCCCCCGCGGAGCGCGACACCACCCAGCAGGCGGAGGATGCCTGCTGCGACTCGTCGTGCTGCGGCGACACGATCACGACGGAGCGGAGCTTCGGCGCGGGCCTCTACGACGCTGCGACCACCGCCGGGCTGCCGATCGAGGCGGTCGAGGCGAGCCTGGGCTGCGGGAACCCGACCGCCGTGGCCGAGCTGCACGAAGGCGAGCGAGTCCTCGACCTTGGCTCGGGCGGCGGCATCGACGTGCTGCTGTCGGCCCGCCGGGTCGGGCCTACGGGGTTCGCCTATGGCGTGGACATGACCGACGAGATGCTGGACCTGGCCCGTGAGAACGCGGCCAAGGCCGAAGCCGCCAACGTGGAGTTCTTGAGGGGCACTATCGAGGACGTTCCTCTGCCGGACGGGGCGGTTGACGTAGTGATCTCCAACTGCGTCATCAACCTCTCGACCGACAAGCCCGCTGTGCTCGCTGAGATGTTCCGCGTCCTGAGCCCCGGCGGGCGGATCGGGGTCTCCGATGTCGTCGCCGAAGACCACCTGAGCCCGGCGGAGCGGGCTGAGCGTGGCTCCTATGTCGGCTGCATCGCCGGAGCCCTCTCCCGGAGCGAATACCTCGACGGGCTCGCTGCGGTCGGGTTCGCCGACGCCACCGTGGAGTTCACCCACGAGGCCGCGGACGGCATGCACTCCGCGATCATCCGCGCCACCAAGCCCACCGCCTCATCGAAGTGACGAGACCAAACGGCGTGAGCACCGCGACCGTCCCGGTGGTCGCCGGCGCCCGACGATTGTCGACGCTCGACCGATGGCTGCCCGTTTGGATCGGGCTCGCAATGATCGCCGGGCTCCTGCTCGGCCGGTTCATCCCGGCCCTGGCCGACGTGCTCACTCGCATGGAGGTCGCCGGTATCTCGGTGCCGATCGGGCTGGGTCTGCTGGTGATGATGTATCCGGTGCTGGCGAAGGTCCGCTACGACAAGGTGGCCGCCGTCACCGGCGACAAGAAGCTCCTGGTGTCGTCGCTGCTGCTGAACTGGCTGGTGGGGCCGGCGGTGATGTTCGCCCTCGCCTGGGTGTTCCTGCCCGACCTTCCCGAATACCGCACCGGCCTCATCATCGTGGGCCTGGCCCGCTGCATCGCGATGGTCGTGATCTGGAACGACCTCGCCTGCGGCGACCGGGAGGCCACCGCCGTGCTGGTGGCGATCAACTCGATCTTCCAGGTCGTCGCGTTCTCGTTCCTCGGCTGGTTCTACCTCACCGTGCTGCCCGGCTGGCTGGGCCTGGACACTCAGGGCCTGGACGTGTCGGTCGCCAAGATCGCGCTCAACGTCCTGGTCTTCCTCGGCATCCCGCTCATCGCCGGGTTCACGTCCCGCTGGATCGGCGAGCATCGCCGCGGCCGGGCTTGGTATGAGGAGACGTTCCTCCCGCGCGTCGGGCCGTGGGCACTCTACGGGCTGCTGTTCACCATCGTGCTGCTGTTCGCCCTCCAAGGCGACCAGATCATCAGACAGCCTCTCGACGTGGCCCGGATCGCCCTGCCGCTGCTAGTCTACTTCGCGCTGATGTGGTTCACCGGCCTCGGGCTCGGCAAGACCCTCGGCCTCGGCTACGCCCGCTCCACGACACTGGCGTTCACCGCGGCGGGCAACAACTTCGAGCTCGCCATCGCCGTCGCGATCGGCACCTTCGGCGCCACCTCCGGTCAGGCACTGGCCGGCGTGGTCGGCCCGCTCATGGAGGTGCCCGTCCTGGTCGCCCTCGTCTACGTCTCCCTCTGGATCGCCCGCCGCTGGTTCCACACCGATCCCTACCAACTCGAAATGAGCCCACAATGACCACGCCCAAGCCGACCGTTCTGTTCGTCTGCGTCCACAACGCCGGCCGCTCCCAAATGGCTGCCGGCCTGCTTACTCACCTGGCCGGGGACCGGATCGAGGTCCGCTCCGCCGGGTCCGAGCCCGCCGACCAGCTCAACCCCGCCGTCATCGACGCCATGCGCGAGGTCGGCATCGACATCACCGCCGAGCGGCCCAAGCTCCTCACCACCGACGCCGTGAAGACCGCCGATGTCGTCATCACGATGGGCTGCGGCGACACCTGCCCGATCTTCCCCGGCAAACGCTACGAAGACTGGCAGCTCGACGACCCCGCCGGACAGGGCATCGACACCGTGCGCGGCATCCGCGACCAGATCGAGACCCGCGTCCGCGACCTCATCACCCAACTCACCTGACCAGCCGCGCTGTCGCAGGAGCGCCCGAAGCACCTGCCCGGCATGGCGGACGAGAACGACGAGACGGGCCGACCCTCGCTGGCGGCCGTCGCGCAGGCGAATGCCTGGATGGCGGCGATCCAGCCGGAAGGGTTCCAGCGGTTGGATCGTGCGCTGTTGTCCGCCGAGCTGAACGAGGACTCGTCCCGCTACGACGCGATGCAGCGCGACCTCGTGGCCTCCTGGCGTACGCATCGAGACGACACGCTCCCCGAACGGCAGCGCCGCCCGGCCGACCTCGCCCAGAGCGTGGCGTGGCTGGGCGACGGCCTGTTCGGGCTCGGCCTGGAATGGCGGCGCGCGCACGCCCTGGCCGTCACGCCCCGCGAGCAGGAGCGCGACGAGGACCGGCTGCTCGGGTTCTGGCGCGCCCACCGTGACGAACCCGTGCCCGAACGGGTGGGCACGTATGTCGCCGCGCTGAGCCGGGTGCGCCAGGCGAGGCTGGCCGAGGCGATCGACTGGCACCGCGCCCAGGACCCGGATGCGCATGCCCGGTGGAGCCGGCGACGGGGCTTCGCCGACACCCTCGCCGACGAGTGGGCCGACGACCGCGACCTGATCCGCCAATGGCTCAGCCAACCTCGCACCGCCCTGCCGTCGCGCCCGGCGGAGGCGCACGGGACTGCCCGCCATCCCGCGCGCACGTCCGGGCAACCGGATGCATTCGGAGCAGACCCGGGGCCGCGTCGGCGGGCGGACGGCGGCCGAGTCCTCGGCTGGTGACGGTGTGATCGCGCCCGTGCACCTGCCCGCCATGAACGCTGTGCACGGCAAGACCACGCGCGCCCTGGCGGGCGGTGCGTGATGGGAGTGTTCCCCAACTTCGACGGGCTGGGCGGCATCGGCGACCTGAAGAAGGTGATCGGTGCCCTGCTGACGATCGTGCTCATCGTCGCCGTGCTCATGCTGATCGTCTCCGCGATCTGCTGGGCGTTCGGCGCCTCGCACGGCAACCCGGCTCTCGCCTCCAAGGGCCGGGTCGGGGTGCTCGTCGGGATCGGTGCCGCCGCGCTCGCGGGCGCCGGTGTCGCGTGGGTGAACTGGCTCATCGCCCTCGGCCAGCACCTCTAGCCCGCACCCGACCGGAAGGCCCGCCCCTCGTGGCGGGCCTTCCGGCTGTCTCCGCTCTGCCCCTGCGTCGGGCTCGATGCAGGGCTGGCTCACCTCGCCGCCGAACAGCCATCCAGCAAGCGAGGGAGTACCCGCCGTGATCGACATCAACCCCAACAGCAACGGTTTGCCGGGCATCGAACAGCTCAGAAACATCGTGGGCGCCGTGATGACGGTCGGCTTGATTCTGAGCGTGCTGGCGCTGATCGTGAGCGCGATCGTCTGGGCCTACGGCGCCAACTCCAGCAACCCGCATCTGTCGGGTCGGGGCAAGCTCGGCGTGCTCATCTCCTGCGGCGCGGCGGTGATCTGCGGCGCCGCGGTGACGCTCGTGAACTTCTTCTGGAACGTGGGCCAATCGGTATGACCCCGCCCGTCACCAGCGCAGGAGATTCGTGATGGGTGTCTGCGACGTACCCGTGATTTCGACCGTCTGCGACGTGGCCGGCGAGGCCGCCGCGACGGTCGTGGCCGCCCCGTTCGACTGGCTCGCCCAAGCCCTCGGCGGCGCGGCCGGCTGGCTGATCGAGGCCATGTGGACCGTGTTCGACACCACCACTCTGGTCGATGTCAAGACCGCGGGGTTCACCAGCGTCTACAACCTGATCTTCGGGATCGGGGTCTTCCTCGTGCTGATCTTCTTCTGCCTGCAACTCATCACGGGGCTGATCCGCCGCGACCCGACCGCCCTGTCCCGAGCCGCGCTCGGCGCGGCCAAGAGCGTGCTCGGCGCGTTCGTCGTCGTCACCCTTACCGCGCTCGCCCTGGAAATCGTGGACCAGCTCTGCATCGGAATCGTGCAGGCCGCCGGAGAGACCACCGGCACGATGGGCGACAAGATCGCCCTGCTCGCCGCCGGGCTGACCGGCATCAACATCGCCGCCCCCGGCGTCGGCGCGATCGTCACGATCTTCCTCGCGGGGCTGATGATCGCCGCCGTCGCGATCGTGTGGTTCTCGCTGTTGATCCGCAAGGCGCTGCTGCTGGTCGGGGTCGTGCTCGCACCCATCGCGTTCTCGGGCGCGTCGTGGGACGCCACCAAGGGGTGGATCGGGAAATGGGCGGCCTTCGTGATCGCCCTGATCGTCTCCAAGCTCGTGCTCGTCATCGTGTTCCTGCTGGCGATCACCCAGATCGCCACGCCGATCGAGCTGGACATCTCCGCGGTCACCGAGCCGATCACCGGCATCGTCTTGCTCGGCATCGCGGCCTTCGCCCCGTACATGGTCTACCGGTTCGTGTCTTTCATCGGCTTCGACCTGTACCACCAGATGGGCACCGAGCAGGAGGCCAAGAGCGCCCTCAACCGCCCCGTGCCGATGCCGTCCAAGCCGCAAGGCGGCGGCGAGCCCAAGAAGGTGCTGGACGACCCCAACAGCAGCGGCGGCGACGGGAGCGGTGGTGGCGGCGGCACGCCGCCTCCGGCGCCCACCGCGCCCACGGCGGCGACCACGGGCGGGGAGACGGCCGCCGCCGAGGCCGGCGGGGAGACCGCCGTCGCGGGTGCCGGGCCGGCAGCAGTCGTGATGGTCGGCGCGCAGGTCGTGAAGGGCGCCGCGGAGGCCGGGCCGCAGGCCGGGCAGGCGCTCGGCGGCCAGGCCGAGACGGCAGCCGATGCGGCCGGCGGTCAGAGCGGCAGCACCCCGCCGTCGCAGCCGCCCCCGCCCTCGACGCCGCAACCGAACGCCCCGTCGTCCAATCCCACGGCCTCGCCGTGGGGGAAGGAGTGACCGGCCATGCCCACGAGAGAGCAGAAGGCGCCGGGTGGAGAGCTGACGCCGGTGAAGTTCAGCCGACTCACCCGCCGCGGCGTACTGCTGGGCCTGTCGGTCGCGCAGCTCGTCACCCTCGGCATCGGCGGGCTCACCGTGCTGGCCGCGTTCTACGGCGGCGCCGGGATGCTGCTGGCCTACACCGCCCCGGTGTGGGTGCTCGCCGCGGTGCTGACCTGGGTGCCCGTCGCCCGCCGGCCGATGGTCGAATGGCTGCCGGTCGCGGTCTGGTGGCTGTGGCGCTCCACCGGCGGGCAACTGCTGTACCGGCGGCGAATCGTGAAACCCCGCCCCGCCGGAAGCCTCGCCCTGCCCGGCGACATGGCGAGGCTACGGGAGCATGTGGACCCCGAGACCGGGGCGTGCATGATCCACGACGCTCGCCAAGGCACCCTCACCGTGGTCTGCGAGGTCACCCATCCCGCGTTCGTGCTGCTCGATCCCGGCGAGCAGGAACGCCGGGTCACGTCCTGGGGGCGGGTGCTCGCGACGGTCTGTCGTTCCGGGCGGATCGCGACGCTGCAACTGCTGGAGCGGACCCTGCCGGACTCCGGGAGCGGGCTGGCCGAGTGGTGGGCCGAGCACGGCACCACGGATGGCTCGTGGGCGGCGACGACCTATGCGGAGTTGATCCAGCGGGCCGGTCCCGCTGGGGAGCGCCACTCGACCACGCTGTCGCTGAGCCTGGACATGAAGACGGCTGCGCGGCAGATCAGGACCGCCGGCGGTGGCCTCCGTGGCGCCGCCGCGGTGCTCCGGCAGGAGATGGCGACCCTGGTCGCCGCGCTGCGCTCGGCCGACCTCACCCCCTCCGGGTGGCTCGGTCCCGGACAGGTCGCGGTGATCTTACGGTCCGCCTACGACCCGGCCGTCGCGGCCACGCTGGAACGGCACGGCCGGATCGGGCAGGAACTGGCCGCCGCCGGCCCGGTCGCGGTCACCGAGACCTGGGGCACCCTGCGCACCGACTCGGCCTGGCACACCGTCCTGTGGGTGTCGGAATGGCCCCGGAGCATGGTCTATCCGGGGTTCCTCGCCCCGGTGCTGCTGTCCACCGGCATCCAACGGTCGATGTCGCTGATCTACACGCCCATGCGAAGCGACGCGGCGGCCCGTGACATCCGCAAGAAGAAGGTCGAACACATCTCGGACGCGACCCAGCGGGCGCGGATGGGACAGATCGAGGACGCCAGCCAGACCGCCGAATACCAAGACGTGCTGCAACAAGAGGCCGACCTGACCGCCGGCCACGGGGTACTGCGCGTGTCCGGGCTCATCAGCGTGTCCGCGGCCAGCCTCGACGAACTGGAAGCCGCGGTCGCCGCGATCGAGCAAGCCGCCATCCAAGCCTCCTGCGAGACGCGGCGGCTCGTCGGTCAGCAGGCGGTGGCTTTCACGGCGGCGGCGCTGCCGTTGTGCCGTCAGGTCTGAGCTGATCGAATCGACGCGGGCAAGTGGCGCCCTTATCGGAAGCCCATCGGCTGTCGGTGGCCGACCGTAGGCTTAATCCAACGGTCCGAGAAAGGCTCGACCGCGCACCCGGGAGAGTCCAGCATGGCCAAGTCAGTCTTCTACAGCTTCCACTACGACCGCGACGCATGGCGCGTGCAGCAGGTGATCCAGATGGGTGCCCTGGAGGGCCAGCCCATCCTCAACGCGCAACAGTGGGAGGAAGTCAAGCGCCAGGGCGACGCGGCGATCAAGAAGTGGATCGCCGACCAGATGGCATATAAGTCGGCAGTCGTGGTCCTGATCGGCGCTCAAACCGCCAGTCGTCCCTGGGTCCGACACGAAATCGCCTACGCCTGGGACAACCACAAGCCGCTTGTTGGCATCCGCATCCACGGGTTGGCCGACCGCAACGGCCATACCGACTCATTCGGGGAGAACCCGTTCAGCAAGGTCTCGTTGAAGGGCGGCGGCACGGTCGGAGACTATGTGCCGGTCTACAACCCCAGCGGCTCGAATAGCCAGGCTGTGTACGCGGACATCAAGGCAAACATCACGACATGGGTCAACAATGCCTACAAGCGATCCTGACTGCCCCTTCTGCGAGATTGTCAACCGCGATGATCCCGACGCGCGCGAGGTCTACCGCGACCAGAATGTGGTGGCCTTCTTCCCAACCAATCCCGCGACGCTCGGGCACACCCTTGTCATTCCCCGTCAACACATCGCCGACATCTGGTCCCTCGACCGAGCGACTGCAGAACAGTTGGCAGCCGTGACGACGCAACTCGCGGCCGCTGTCAGGCGAGCCATCAACCCGCAAGGGCTGAACATCATCCAATCGAACGGCAGGGCCGCGAGCCAGACCGTGTTCCATCTGCATGTCCACCTCGTTCCCCGCTGGGAGGGCGACCCAATCGGTCGTATCTGGCCGCCCGAGACCGACTACACAAACGAACAAAAAGACGATGCCTGGGAACGGCTTCGCGCCGAGTGTAGAGCGGTGAGGGCGACGTGACTGACTCAAGCCGCCCCTCAGACGAAGACCGGCGCAAGCACTTGGACTTCATCCAAGCCGTCGTTACGCGCATGTCAGCCGCTTCGTCCGGCGCGAAGGGATGGTTGCTCCCGGTCGTGACTGCGACCTATGGATTCGCTCTCACCCAGCACTCGCGGGCCGTCACTCTGCTCGGACTCGCCGCCGTCGCGCTGTTCATGTTTCTCGACGCCAACTACCTGCGCCAAGAGCGGGCCTACCGACACCTCTACGACACAGTGGCGAAGGGAACCCGAGAAGTTCCATTGTTCTCGCTAGACCCTTCGGAAGCCGACGATCCAATCCCAGCAGCCGCGACTTGGCGCCAGCGACTGCGGACCGTGATCGGTCGTTGGTTTCCCGCATGGAGCGTGTGGTCCTCATGGTCGATCCTGCCCTTTTACGGGGCGCTCCTGCTGATTGGCATTGGTATCTATATCCGCGCCGCAGCCAGCTCACCGTAGGCCGTCGCCCTCGCGACGACCGCACACATCGTGAAGGCCAGATCGCACCTTCCTCGCACACCACAGAGGGAGGCCCGCGATGCCCACGTTCAGCAACCCGACCGCCGACGCGGACGAAGCCCACGAGGCGCTGCGCGGGCTCGCGCACGCCAGCCGCGTCTTCGAGAACCCGTCCGACACCTACCCGGTGATCGGTGACCTGCTCGCCGGGATGCGGTCGCTGCGGCAGGTCATGGATCAGCTCGCCGCCGTGCACCTGACCCATCGGCACCAGGTGACCGACGAAGCCCGCGAGTACGCCGGCGGCGCGGTCGAGGCGCTAGCCGCGGCCGATGAGCTGCACCAGGCCGCAACGCTCATCGACCAGGCACACGACCGCCTCAACGCCGCCATGACCCATTCCGGACGGATCGTCTGGAGCCCCGGAACCCGGCTGGTGGAGCGGTGGATCGGGGTCGTGTTCCTGCAAGGCGAGGACGCCGACCAGACGCTCGACCTGATCGACGCCCAGGGGGTGGAAGCGGGGATCGAGAATCTGTCCGGGTGGGACTACGGGCAGGAGACGACCGACGCCGCGATGGTCAATGGCGATGTGCATGACGCCGCCCCGGTCTATCCGGGCGACGGGCAGGCCGAGACTGGCGACTACGTGATGACCTACAACGCCGTCGCCGGGCACGTGGCCCTCTACCGGCGGCACCTGATCCCCGCCGAAGACGCCCTCGAACCCGACGAGCCCGCCACGGCACGGGTCCCGGCCTCCAGGAGCACCGGGCGGGAGGCGACGGCGCGGCGCGGCACTGTCCGCGACGGGGGCTGGTTCGAGCCGGCCAGCATCACCGCGGTCAAGCAGGCGCGGGGTTTGTCGCTGTGAGCCGGGACGAGAAGCTGCACACCGCCGTCCTCGTCGCGCCCGCATCCGAGCGGCGCCGGCTGCGCAAGCAGCGTCGGCAGGCCGCCGCCCGCCTGATCGCCGAACAGCACCAGGCGGAGAAGGAAGCCGCGCGGGCCAAGGCCGACGCGGAGCGGGCCGAACGCCGTGCCACCGTCTATCTGCCCGCTGCCGGGGAGGCCGGACCGGCGACCCTGCGGACCCCCGGCCGGTTCCGGCTGCCCCGGCATCAGGACACGAGCGCCGTGTTGGCCGGGCAGTACCCATTCCTGGCCGAAGCCGGGCTCGGAGCCTCCGGCGTGTTCATCGGCCAAGACCTCTATAGCGGGTCGAGCTTCGTCTATGACCCCTGGGTCTTGTACCAGCGGGGCATCATCACCGCACCCAACCTGATCCTCGCCGGGATCGTCGGCAGCGGGAAGTCGTCGCTCGCCAAGAGCCTCTACACCCGCAGCCTGCCCTTCGGTTACCGGGTGTACGTCCCGGGCGACCCGAAAGGGGAACACACCGGCGTCGCCGAGGCGGTCGGCGGGAAGGCCATCATCCTCGGACACGGGATGGGCACCCGCCTCAACCCGCTCGATGAGGGATACCGACCCAGCGGCCTCTCCGACCAGGAGTGGGCCACCACCCTCGCCGCCCGGCGGCGCGATCTGCTCGGAGCCCTGACAGAGACGGTGCTGGATCGACGGCTCGCACCCTTGGAGCACACCGCCATCGACACCGCCCTAGCCGGCGCGGTGCGCAGCGCGGACGTGCCAATCCTGCCGATGGTGGTCGACCGACTGCTGCGCCCCGACCCCGCCGACGACCCGGACGGCCGACTTGCAGAGGACAGCCGCCAAGTCGGCCACGCCCTGCGCCGCCTGGTGCTCGGTGACCTCAGCGGCTTATTCGACGGGCCGAGCACGGTGAAGTTCGATCCGTCGCTGCCGATGGTCAGCCTCGACCTGTCCCGGGTGACGGAGAACTCCACACTCATCAGCGTCCTGATGACCTGTTCATCGGCATGGATGGAAGCCGCCCTGCTCGACCCGCACGGCGGGCGCCGGTGGGTCGTGTACGACGAGGCGTGGAGGCTCATGTCGCATCCGTCCCTGCTGAGAAGGATGGACGCCCACTGGAGGCTCGCCCGCCACTATGGGCTGGCGAATCTGCTCGTCTTTCACAAGTTGAGCGACCTGGAGAATGTGGGCGATGTGGGTTCGGCGAACCGGGCGCTGGCGAACAGCCTGCTGGCGAATGCCGAGACCAGGATCATCTACCGCCAGGAAAGCGACCAGTTGGGCGTGACCGCGCAGGCGCTCGGGCTGACCGGCACCGAGCAGCGCCTGCTGCCCGGCCTGGGCACCGGGCAAGGCCTGTGGCGGATCAAGGACCGGAGTTTCGTCGTGCAGCACCAGCTCCACCCTGCCGAGTTGGCCGCGTTCGACACCACCGCCCGCATGACCGGGGCCCTTTAGAAGTTCGCGCGAAATTTGACGGTTCTGCGACGAACCTGAGCATACGCAAGGGCCTCGTCCCAAGGAGAGCACTCAGGTTCGAAGACTGCGTTGGGAAGCGTGTCGCGCGTCCCGAAAGGGCAGCCGTCACCGAGAACCTCGCCGGGCGGGGCATCCGGGACGCATGAGTCGCGGCGTGTGTGCTGGCCTGCGTCTTCACCGTGGAGGGTTCGGCTTGCGGTCGAGAGATATCCCGACTGGCCGCCACACGATGGATGATGTGTGGTGATGAAGTAAGGGCGTGGTTGACGTCGAGATCCTGAGGGTCGCTACGTCCCAGTTGTGCGAGCAGCCAGCGGGGCTGCGCGGGTTCGAGGAGATGGATTGAGATGAGTCGAATCATCGTGACGACCATGCTGAGCGTCGATGGCTACTCGACAGGGCGGCGTGGCGACTTGGCGGCGATGCCGATGGACGGCGCGTTCAGCATGTACAACGCCGAGCGGGTGCGCGCGGCCCGGAGACTTCTGGTGGGCGCGACGACCTACCGGCAGATGGTCGGATACTGGCCCACGGCGGCGGCGGCCGAGGTGTCGCCTGCGGATCGCGAGATCGCCGAACGCTACGCCGCAAGGATGCCGATCACGGTCGTCTCCGACTCACTGACCGGGGCGGAGACCGGTCCTTGGCGGGAGCAGACCACGGTCGTCCCTCGGTCCGAGGCGCATCGTGCGGTCGAGCAGCTTCGCGAAGCGACCGGAGAGGGGGATGTGGTCGTGTTCGGCAGCCAGACGGTGTGGACCGACCTGCTCCGCCACGGGCTGGTCGACGAGCTGCACCTGATGCTCGGGCCCAGACTCGTGGCCGGCGATGCCCGGGCGTTCACCGACGTCCCCGAGACCGACCTGCACCTGCTCGACGTGCGGCGGTTCGACGGATCTGAGGCTGTCGTGGTGCAGTACCGAGTCCAGACGGCGGCCCGACCCAGCACCTGACGCGCTCGGGTCAGCCGCTGAGCCCGGGTTTCGCGTCGGAAGGTCGGACTCGCGGGACTTCAACCCGTCAGCGAGGCGTCGAGCCTGGCGAGCAGTTCCGCCAGCCTCGCGCGCTCGTCGGGGTTGAGGGCGGCGAGCAGCCGGTCCTCGTTGGCCAGGTGGGTGGGGAGCAGCCGGTCGACGAGGCGTCGTCCGGCGGGCGTGAGGCGGACCAGTTTGCCCCGCCCGTCGTCGACGCCATCGGAGTCGCGGCGAACCAGGTCGCGCTGTTCGAGCCGGTGCAGCCGCTTGGTGATCGCGCCCGTCGTCACGAGCAGAGCGCGGCTGAGCTCGGCCGGGCGGAGGGCGGACGCCTCGCCGGCCCGGCGCAGGGCGGCGAGCACGTCGAAGTCGCCGTTGGCTAGTCCCTCGGCCTCGAACGGTGGTCGCAACGCGGCCTCCAGCTTGGCATCGACGCGCGCGATCCTGCCCACGACGAGGATCGGGGAGGCATCAAGGTCGGGCCGCTGACGGGCCCACTGATCGACTATCTGGACGACGGGGTCGGCGGGCATCTCGTCGGTGGACATGGTTGAAATGTACCTTCCCGAGAAGTAATCTCGCTTCCATGGAAGCGACTGTGCGGGTGTCCACACGTCGCCTGCTCGTTGCGCAGGCGACGAGTGCGGTCGGCGACGGCTGCTTCTATGTCACCTCGGCGCTGTTCCTGAGTCAGGTTGTGGGGCTCTCGGCCACGATGACCGGTCTGTGGCTGAGCATCGCGTGGGGCGCGGCTTTCCTGCTCAGCGCGCCGGTCGGCTCCGCCGCCGACCGGGCCGGTCTCAAGCTGAGCGGGGTGACACTCAGCCTCATCGTGGCGAGCACCCTCGTGGCGGCCACGCAGGTGCGCGACCACGGTCTCTTCCTGCTCGTCCTGATCGGCTACGCCGTCGCCCAGAGCGGCCTGGGTGCCGTTCGTCAGGCGTGGGTCGCCGAGCTCGTGCCGCCCGCGGACCGGGTCACGGTCCGCGCGCGACTCCACGTGGCGATCAACGCGGGGATAGGTCTCGGTGCGGGGCTCGCCGGCATCGCCCTGGCCATCGGAACCACCCGCGCCTACACCACCGTGCTCTGGCTCGACGCCGCCGGCTTCGTCGTCGCAGCCTGCCTGCTCGCAGGGATGCCCGGCAACGGCCTGCCGCGACGACCGCCGGCGACGACCGGGAACCAAGGAACGAGGCTGCCTCGACGCGTGTTCGGCGGCGTCCTCGAAGGGCTGCGCGATGGTGTGCTGGGTGATCGCCCCTACCTGTCTGCCGCCGCACTTTCAGCGGTCCTCTACCTCTACATGCCCCTGCTGTCGGTCGTGCTGCCGCTGTTCCTGGTCCAGCGCACCGTGGCACCGGCCTGGTCGGTCGCACTGGTCTTCGTGATCAACACCATTGGCGTACTCGCCCTTCAAGTCCGGGTGGCGCGCCCGGTGCACGACACCACGACGGCGGCGCGCGCGGCCCGGCGGGGCGGCTTGGCGATGGGCGCGTCGTGCCTGGTGCTGGCCGCGGCCGCCCTGCCCGCAAGTGCCTCGTTGGCACTCGCGCTCGTGGCTCTGGGCGCCGTCATCCAGGTGGTCGGTGAGGTGCTCCTCGGTGCCGGCGCCTGGCACATCGGGTTTGCCCTCGCCGACCCCCAGCGCCAGGGCCAGTGGCAGGGCCTCTTCGCCAGTGGCCTTCCCCTGGCCCGCTCGGTCGGTCCGCTGCTGTTGAGCGCGCTGGTGCTGACCTGGTCAGGCCCGGGTTGGGTCGTCCTGGCCGCGATCTTCTCCGCCGCCGGCCTGGCGCTGGGACCCGTGGCCGCCTGGGGCGAACGCTCACGCCCGCCGCCCACGTCTCGGGGCACATCCGCCAGACCACCACCAAGACCACCAAGACGACCGAGTCCACCGACGTCTGACCCGGACGGCGCCAACGAAGGAGCCCCACGTGACCGAAATCCCGCCTCGACTCGACATCGACGCCCGCGCATCGAGGTTCTCCCACGCTCTCGCCCACTTGGACAACGCGACAGGCAAGGAGGTGGAGCGGGTCGGCTTCGACGCGCGCCTGCGCGACTTGGTGCGGCTGCGGGTCTCTCAGGTCAACGGCTGCGCCTATTGCGTCGACATGCACACCAAGGACCTGCAGGCCGCCGGCGTGCCCGGCGAGCACCTCGCGGCGTTGCCGGTCTGGCCAGACGCCCCGTTCTTCGACGACCGCGAGCGCGCCGCCCTCGCCTTCGCAGAGGCCATGACGCTGATGGCACGCGACCACGTACCCGCTGCGGTCTATGTTGCCACCGCGGCGCACTTCGACGACGACGAGATGGCCGCCTTGGTGGCGTTGGTGGTCACGATCAACGCCTGGAACGCCGTCGGGGTGAGCACCCGCGCCTGGGAGGTCGGCTCCTACCAGCCCGCCAAGGAGTCATCGTGACCGCCGGCAAGGAGGTCCGCGACGAGGCCTACGCCCGGCTGCACGCGTGGGGGCCAGAGTTCGGCGACGAGGGCGGGGAGAACGGGTTGAGCAACCATGGCCCGATGGCAGTCGAGGTCCTCACCCGCCGCGGCCTCGGCGACCGTGTCGAGACCTGGCTCGACCGCTATGTCGACCGCCTCGAGCCGATGCCCGACGAGGCCGACCGGATCACAGAGGACACCTGGGCCGACGCCATGGGACACCGCGACCGGGTGGGCGATTGGGTCGCGCTGTTCCGCCGGGCCGTGCGCGAGCAGCCCTGGCAGGACGTGCTGACGCAGTGGTGGCCACGACTGCTTCCGGCCATCGCGTCAGCCTCGACCCACGGGCTGATCCGCACCGGCCACGCGGTCAAGAGTGTGCTGGACGGCGACGACTCCGAAGCCGCGGTCGACGAGGTGGCGCACGCCTTGGGCTACTGGGCGGCGCGCGCGATCTTCGTGCCGGGCCTGGTCGCACCCTCCGGCGACCTGGCCCCCGACCAGGCCCTCGCACGGATGCCCCGGTTGCCCGACCAGAGCGGTGTCGTCCGCAGCCGCCTGGCCAGACTCGCCGACATGCCGGGGTGGAGCCCCGCCCTGGCCAGCGTCCGAGCACCCGACTATGCGGACGCAGTCCCCGAGGAACTCGCCCGCCTCGTCGAGGTCGGCGTCCGTCGCTACGCGACCCACGGACTCGCCAGCCCGGTTCTGCTCGTACACGTCGCCACCGCCCCCAATGCCATGCGCAAGGTCCTGCCGGCCCTGCCCCAAAACCTGTGGCAACCCAGCTATGGCGCCACCTGGGCCGCCTGCGCGGCCCTCACCGCGGCCTACGCCCCGGTATCCGGGTCACCCGCACCGGACCCCGCCCGCGACATCGACACCGACATCGACGGTCAGGACCTGATGGACCGGGCCGCCGAGCACGGCGACGAGCACGTCATCAAGTTCACCGACACCGCCCTCGACGCCTACGCCCGCACCCCTGACCCCGCACTCCTCTCCGCCGCCCTCACCTGCAGCTCGATCATCTCGCCACCCTGAGACACCTGACGGTCGGCCACCCCCGAACATGTGGTGGACGCCGAAAACCGGACCGAGCCGCCGGGAACCGCGACGTCCCACCGAGCTCGACGATGCTGCGCCGCCCTCCGGGACAAGGTGACATGCCGTGAGGTCGGAGACGGCGCCAAGGCACGGCGTCGCGCTCCGTACGCCGATGGGCTCGCTGAGCGACCCGGTGGCGGAGCGACCCGGTGGCGGATCCGCCACCGGGTCGCTCCGCGAGCCCATCCGCCACCGGGT
>JAFDWP010000158.1 GCA_018268435.1 Actinomycetota bacterium | reverse complement strand
GTCGTCATCCGCTACGAGGGCCCCAAGGGCGGCCCCGGCATGCAGGAGATGCTCTACCCGACCTCGTTCCTCAAGGGCCGCGGACTCGGCAAGGCGTGCGCGCTCATCACCGACGGCCGCTTCTCCGGCGGCACCTCGGGCCTGTCCATCGGGCACGTCTCACCCGAGGCGGCCGCGGGCGGCATGATCGCGCTCGTCGAGGATGGCGACATCATCTCGATCGACATCCCCACCCGCAGGCTCGAGCTCGACGTGCCGTGGGAGGAGCTGGAGCGCCGCCGCGAGCACCTCGAGGCGAACGGCGGCTACCGCCCGCGCAACCGCGTGCGCGAGGTCAGCCCGGCACTGCGCGCCTACGCGCACTTCGCCCAGTCCGCCGACAAGGGCGCGATCCGCATCGTCCCGGAGCTCTGAGCCCCGCACGCGTGCGCATGCCGATCGCCGCGCCTCAGCGCTCGTAGAGCAGGATCACGGATCCGAAGCCGACGTGGCGCTCGGTCTGGTGGTAGCCGAGCGCCTGCAGGTCGCTGAGCCCCCAGGAGTCCGCGACTCCGTCGAAGCGCAGCTCCACGACCCACACCCGGTCGACGCCGTCGAAGCGGCCCATTCCCGCGGCCCGCGGGATGCCGTAGGTCTGGTCGTACCAGGTGTACGACTTCTGGTACGGCGTCTTCAGCAGCAGATCCGTGACATTGCGGAACGCCGTCGGATCCGTCGCCTTGGCGAGCCGCGTGCGCTGAGAGGGCCGGGCGCCGTCGTCGAACACGATGCCGTCGCCCGGTTCGGCGTGCGCCTGCACGAAGGCGGAGATGTCGTTCCAGTCCGACTGGTTCTTGGCGTACGGCCCGCGCTGCAGGATCGCCACCGGGACCGCCGCCGCGACGACCACGACGACCGCTGTCACGGCCAGCACGGCGCCGAGGCGACCGCGCCCGAGCCGGGCCAGACGGCGCACCCCGAGCGCCATCATGATCGCCACCGCGGGAGCGGAGAACGTCCCGTACCGGGCCGTGTAGCCGGACACGAACACCGTCGCGGCGAGGAGCAGGCCCATCGGCACGAGCATCCAGGCGAGCGCGATCGTCTCCAGGCGCAGCCCGGGCTCGGCACCGGATCGGCGGGCGCGGCGCACGTCGCGAACGAAGAAGACGACCGCGACGAGGATCAGCGCCCAGGCGGGCCCGGCGAACCACCACTCCTGGAACCACATGTCCCGCAGCACGACCTCCGGGGTGATCACCTCGCGCACGGCGAGGAACGCGATCTGCCGGCGCTGCAGGAACCCGAACCAGGCGAGCGGGGAGGCGAGCACGAGCGCGACCGCGGTGCTCACGGCGGCCGCGCGCCACCGCCGCCGCAGCGGACCCGAGCAGAGCACCATCACCGCGACGGCGGGCACCAGGAGTGCGACATAGAGGAAGAGCCAGATCCCGAGCGCGAGCACGGCCGTGTACGCGATCCAGCCCCCGAGCGCGCGCCCCTCGCGCCGCCCGATCTCGACGAGGATCACGCACAGCACCGCGGCGAGCGCCGCGGTCATCGCATAGGAGCGCGCCTCCTCGCCGGAGAAGATGAGCCGGGGCAGGAGCGCCGCGAACACTCCCCCGAGCACGGCGAAGCGGAGAGAGCCGAACCGGCCGCAGAGCCACACCACGGCCGCCGTGCAGACGCCGATCGCCAGGGCCGAGGGGAACCGGATCGAGAACGCGCTCGGCCCGAACACGTCGATCCACGCGTGCATCCCCAGGTAGTACAGCCCGTGCACCGCATCGACGTAGCCCAGCATGTGCCAGAGCGACGGCAGCGGCCGCGTCGCCGACATCAGGGTCGCGGCCTCATCTCCCCACAGCGAGGGGATCCAGGATCCCGCCGCACTCGTCGCCACCGCGAACAGGCCCACGAGCGCCGCCCACAGCGCGAGCCGACGAGGAGGGACGAGCCGCTCGCCGGAGGCGGCAGGCTCCGCCGTCGCGGGGTGCAGGAGCGGACTGGTCACGTCCGCCGAGCGTAGTGGGCGCGCCTTGGCGTCCCCTTCGAGGGCGGACCCGCGGTCCCCGGACGGCGCGCGGATTCGCGGCCCCGCGTCACCCGTGCGTCACCCGACGTTCTGGCAGGATTCACACGGGGAGCGCCCAATATCCTTGATCCGTGTCCCTCTCCTCCCCCGCGCGGCGCCTGAAGTCCACTGCCCGACGGCTGAAGCGGGCGGTCGAGGCCGAGCGCATCGCGTTCTGGCGCTCCCGCCCCGTGCGCCCCGATCAGGTGCTGTACGAGTCGTTCGCCGGGAACGGCATGCTGTGCAACCCCGAGGCGATCTTCCGCCACCTGCTGGCCGACCCCGCCTATGCGCACCTCACCCACGTCTGGGCGATCGCCGACGAGGACGCGATCGAGCGCTTCCGCGCCGAGTTCGCCTCCGATCGCCGGGTCTCGTTCGTGCGCCGCGGATCCGCCTCGTATCGTCAGGCCCTCGCCGTCAGCGGCTGGCTGGTCAACAACGCGACCTTCCCCACCTGGTTCGGAAAACGCGAGGGCCAGGTCTACCTGAACACCTGGCACGGCACGCCGCTGAAGCTCATGGGCTTCGACATGCCCTCGGGCGCCGTGCAGTCCGCGAACACCCTGCGCAACTTCCTGATGTCGGACTACCTGCTGGCGGCGAACCCGTTCATGGCCGAGACCATGTACGAGGGCGCCTATCGGCTCACCAACGTGTATCCCGGAACGCTCATCGAGGAGGGCTACCCGCGCATCGACCGGCAGCGTCTCTCCCCCGCGGAGGAGGCGCTCGTGCGCGCCGAGCTGGAGGGGAACGGCGTCCTGCTCGGCGACAAGCCGATCGTGCTGTTCGCGCCCACCTGGCGCGGGAGCTCGTTCGACGACCCGGAGGACAACATCGACGAGCTCGCCGCACAGCTCGCCGACCTCCAGGCCGGTGTCGGCGACGACTACGTCGTGGTGCTGAAGACGCATCAGATCGTGCATGCGCGCGCGGCCTCGCGGCCCGCGCTGGCACGCTCGCTCGCTCCCAACACGATCCCCGCCAACGTGCTGCTCGGGGCGGCGGCGGGCCTCGTCACCGACTACTCGTCGATCTTCTTCGACTACCTCGCGACGGGCCGTCCCATCGCGTTCTTCACGCCGGACGCCGACCTGTACTCCTCCGGACGCGGCACCTACATGCCGCTGGACACGCTGCCCGGCCCGGTCGACGCCGATGCCGCCGGCACCGGGCGGGCCC
Source organism: Actinomycetota bacterium (assembly GCA_018268435.1). Taxonomy (GTDB): domain Bacteria; phylum Actinomycetota; class Actinomycetes; order Actinomycetales; family Microbacteriaceae; genus Microbacterium. The sequence continues at coordinate 1,306 of JAFDWP010000158.1, read as the reverse complement.
TCGCGGCCCTCCTGCGCGGCGCAGAAGCGCACCCGCAGTACGCCTCGTGGGCGCAGCGGTTCACGCCGTTCGAGGACGGCGGGGCGACCGCCCGCGTGGTCGACATCGTGTTCGGCGGCGCACACGCGGGCTACCGCGCCCGCCCGACGGCGCACGACGGCCGCAAGCGCCTGCTCGTCTACCTGGGCGGCATGAAGCCGAACGGCATCACCACGAGCGCACTCAACCTGCTCGGCGCCATCGACCACGACCGCTACGACGTGACCGCGGTGATGCCGAAGCGGCGGCTGGCCACGGATCCGCTGACCCAGACGCGGATCCCCGCCGAGGTGCGGCAGGTGTTCCGCGTCGGCGGCATGAACGGCTCCAAGGCGACGCATCTGCGTCGACGCATCGACGAGTGGCGCGCATCCCCGCGCACTCCCGGCGCCGAACCGTGGCACGAGGAGCTGTGGACCGCGGAGTGGACCCGGGTCTTCGGCGACGCACGCTTCGACTGGGTCGCCGACTTCAGCGGCTACGGCCCGCTGTGGACGACGCTGATGCTGCACGCGCCCGCGGTGAGCGCCGACGGCCCCGAGCCGGTGCGTGCGATCTGGATGCACAACGAGATGGCCTCCGACCGCGAGCGCACAGTGAACGGCAAGGCCAGCATGAAGCGGGGCCTGGGCACCGTGTTCGCGATGTACTCGGAGTACGACCAGCTCGTGTCGGTATCGCACCAGCTCACCGAGCTGAACCGGGCGGAGCTCGCCGAGTACGCCCCCGCGGATCGCTTCCGCACGGTGCGCAACTTCCCCGACGTCGAGCACGTCACGCTCGGCGCGCGACGGCCGCTCAGCGACTTCTTCGCCGAGGCCGACGCCCAGTGCGAGGCCGCGGATGAGGAGATCCCGCCCCGCCCGGACTGGTACGACGCGCTCCAGGCCGATGAGGGAGAGCTGCGCTGGTTCGTCACCGTGGGCCGGCTCTCGCCGGAGAAGAACCATGCGCGCCTGATCCGCTCCTTCCAGCAGGTGCATGCCGCGCACCCCGAATCGCGCCTGCTCATCGTCGGCAACGGTCCCCTGCGCACCGAGCTGCAGCAGCAGATCGACGACGCCGGACTCAGCGACGCCGCCTTCCTCACCGGCCCGCAGCGCAACCCCTACGCGCTGCTCGCCGCATCGGACTGCTTCGTGCTGTCCAGCCTGTATGAGGGGCAGCCGATGGTGCTCCTGGAGGCGGCCATCTGCGAGCTGCCGATCGTCTCGACCGCGTTCGGATCCGTCTACGGCGCCCTGCCCGACGGCTCCATCCGCATCGT
>JAFDWP010000157.1 GCA_018268435.1 Actinomycetota bacterium | reverse complement strand
GGTCCTGTGCTTCGAGCGAGCCCCGGCGACGGCACGGCGGGCTCGGGCCGCCACGACATGCGGGCGGACACTGCCAGTCTACGCGCGGGATCCTAAGCGCCGGCTTGGGGCGCCTGCTCGCGCTCGTCGGGACGGGGCTGCTCCGGATCCTCGTCGCTCCGGCCGCCCGCACGTCGCGGCTGCAGCTCGCTGAGCACATTGCCGAGGATGATGAGCGCGGCGCCGAGGATCGCCAGCGGCGGGATCCGCTCGCCCGCGATCCGGCCGACCACGCCCGCCCACACCGGCTCCCCGGTGTAGATGATCGTGGCGCGCGTGGGCGAGACCGAGCGCTGCGCCCACGTCATCGTGAGCTGGATCAGGCCGCTCGCGAGACCCATCGCGAGGCCCGCGATCACCCACACCCAGCTGAACGCGGGCATGCCCTCGCCGACCGCCGGCATGGTCGCGAAGCCGAGCAGCGACGCCGTGAGCAGCTGCACGACGGTCAGCCGGCCGACGTTGAAGCGCGAGCCGAACAGGGTGATCAGGATGATCTCGCCCGCCATCGGCAGCGTGCCGGCGAGGGTGAGGATCTCGCCGACGCCGAGGTGGATCCCCCGGGATCCGATGCCGGCGACGAGCAGCAGGCCGACGAACGCGAGGCCCGCACCGAGCAGCGTGAGTCCGCGCGGCGCCTTGCGCAGCACGATCCACTGCAGCAGCGGGACGAGGGGCACGTAGAAGGCGGTCATGAACGCGCTGGTGCTGGAGTCGATCGTCTGCAGCCCCGCGGTCTGCAGGCCGTAGCCGCCGTAGATCGCGGCGCCGATCGCCGCGCCCGCTCCGATCTCGCGCCAGGTGATCCCCCGCAGCGACCGCCAGAAGATCGCGGCGGCGAAGAGCGCGGCGGCGAGGAAGCGGAACCCGACGAAGAACCACGGACCGGAGTGCTGCACCGCGGTGTGCACGACCAGGAACGTCCCGCCCCAGATCATCGTGATCCCGACGAGCGCCCACTCCTGGACGGACAGCCCGAGCACACGGCGGCGGGCGGGCGTTCTCACGGTAATACATTACTCGCGGTTCCTGGGCGAGTGCCTGGGTGGCGCCCTTCGTCTCGTCGCTGCGCTCCTCGCTCGGGGACCGGGACGGATCCTGAGCGAGCGCCCCCGCCCCGGTTCCTGAGCGAGCGCCCCGGCCCCGGTTCCTGAGCGAGCGGAGCGAGACGAAGGACCTGGCGCCCTTCGTCTCGTCGCTGCGCTCCTCGCTCAGGGACCGGAGGCGGTTCCTGAGCGAGCGGAGCGAGACGAAGGACGCTCGCCCGTCAGCCCGCGGTCGCGATCCAGAGCCTGCCGGATCCGGTCACCTGCACGGCGGCGGCGCGCGTGAGGAACACCGCCGAGCCCCGCGGAACCTCGAATGCCTCGTCGGCCGCGGCGAGCGCGAAGGAGCCGTCCGTGGCGATCGCGATCGACGGTCCCGCCAGGTCGATCCGGGCGTCGCCGGTCACGGCGAGCAGCTCGAAGGGCACGTCGGCACCGGACGCGTGGATCCGCGGACGGTACGCGCGCACGTTCTCGGCGATCGGGACGGGCACCAGGTGGTCGTCCTCGCTCGCGGCGAAGGTGAGCACGCGCTGCAGCTCCGCGGTGTCGACGTGCTTGGGCGTGAGTCCGCCGCGCAGCACGTTGTCGCTCGGGCCCATGAGCTCGACGCCCGCGCCGCGCAGGTAGGCGTGGATGTTGCCGGCCGGCAGCCACAGCGACTCCCCCGCGGCGAGCGTCACGTGGTGCAGCATCAGCGCGACGGCGATCCCGGGGTCTCCGGGGTACGCCGCGGCGAGGCGCGTGATCAGCTCGAAGCGGTCATCCCCGACCGCCGCGGCGACCAGCGCGGCCACCGCCAGATCCACATCCGGGCCTCCGCCCAGCAGCCAGGAGAAGCCCGTGCGCAGCCCCTCGGGTCCCGCCAGCTCCGTACGCCAGGGGACGAGCGCGTCGGATCCGGATCGCGCGGAGAGCACGTCGACGTCGGCGAGGATCTCCGCGGTGGGGCGGAACCCGCACAGCGCCTCGAAGCCGTCCTCGAGCGCGACGATCAGCTCGGGCTTGGCGGAGGGGTCCTTGTAGTTGCGATGTGCCGCCTCCAGCGGGATCCCGCGGGCGTTCTCCTCGGCGAACCCGGCGGCGGCCTGGGCCGGGGTGGGATGCGCCTGCAGCGACAGCGGACCGGCGGAGACGAGGATCTTCAGCAGGAAGGGCAGCGTCGTGCGGCTCTCCCGCTCCCAGTCGAGCAGGGTCGCCCACGACGCGCCGGAGACCGCCCGCGACGGTGAGCCGGCGTGCGCGCCGAGCCAGAGCTCCGCCTCCGGGCCTCCGGTGCCCGCGGTGCCCAGCACTCCGGCGACGCCGTCCACCCGCCCCCAGGCGTAGTCCCGCGGCACGTTGCCGATCTCGACGAACAGCGGCCCCCGCAAAGCGCTCATGGCCCCAGCCTAGGCGACGGCCTCCGCGGCCTTCGAAGAAGCGATGTCGGCCGCAAAACGCCGTCCGGAGCAGCGAACATCGCACTTCGAACTGACCTGGACGCCCCATCAGGGACGAAGATGGCTCCATGAGCCAGCCCCGTACCGCCACTGCGGCGACCGCAGCGATCCGCTCCGCCCGCGACCTGCTGTTCGCGCACGCCACCGACTACGAGGGCGCCCGCGCCACCTTCCGCTGGCCCGAGCTGGCCGAGTTCAACTTCGGCCTGGAGTGGTTCGACGTCGTGGCCGGCGAGACCCCGGACCGCCCGGCGGTGCAGATCGTGTCGGCCGACCTCTCCAGCCGGGTCTGGACGTACGGCGAGCTCGCGCGCCGCTCGGACCAGGTCGCGAACTGGTTGCGCGGGATCGGCATCGGCCGCGGGGACCACGTGATCGTGATGCTCGGCAACACGATCGAGCTGTGGGAGATGATGCTCGGCCTCACCAAGGTCGGCGCCGTCGCCATCCCGACCTCGACGCTGCTCTCCCCCGCCGATCTCGCCTATCGGGCGGAGAAGGGCGTGGCGCACGGGATCGTCACGCCGGCGTCCCTCGAGGATCGCGTCGCGGGCCTGCCCGCCGAGATCGTGCGGATCGCGGTGCCCGATTCCGCCGATGCCCGGACCCCGGAGGGCTGGCACGACTTCGCCGCCGCGCACGGCGCATCCGACGACTTCGCCCCCGACGGTCCCACGCCCGCCGGCGACACCAGCCTGCTGTACTTCACGTCGGGCACCACGAGCCGACCGAAGCTCGTGCAGCACACGCAGGTGTCGTATCCGGTCGGGCATCTGTCCACGATGTGGTGGCTGGGCGTGCACGAGGGCGACGTGCACCTGAACATCTCCTCCCCCGGCTGGGGCAAGCATGCGTGGTCGAGCTTCTACTCGCCCTTCCTCGCCGAGGCCACGGTGTTCGTGTACAACTACGACCGTTTCGACGCGAACACCCTCATGGACGTCATGGAGCAGCACGGCGTCACCACGTTCTGCGCGCCGCCGACCGTGTGGCGCATGCTCATCCAGGCCGACCTCGGGCGGCTCTCGCACCCGCCGCGGGAGCTCGTCGGCGCCGGCGAGCCGCTGAACCCGGAGATCATCGGCCGCGTGCGGCAGGCCTGGGGCGGCACGATCCGCGACGGCTTCGGGCAGACCGAGATGACCGCGTGCGTGGGCAACTCCCCCGGACAGGTCGTCAAGGACGGATCCATGGGCCGCGCCCTGCCCGGATATCCGGTCGTGCTGGTGGATCCGGTCACGGGGACGCGGATCGACAGCTCCGACGGCACCGCCGAGGGCGAGATCTGCCTCGACCTCGCCGAGAGCCCGCTCGGACTGATGGCCGGGTACTACGAGGATCCGGAGGCCACCGCGCGCTCCCGCGAGGGCGGCTTCCATCACACCGGCGACATCGCAACGCGCGACGCGGAGGGGTATCTCACCTACGTCGGCCGCGCGGACGACGTGTTCAAGGCGTCGGACTACAAGATCTCGCCGTTCGAGCTCGAGTCGGTGCTGCTCGAGCACCCGGACGTCATGGAGACGGCCGTCGTGCCGAGCCCGGATCCGACCCG
>JAFDWP010000156.1 GCA_018268435.1 Actinomycetota bacterium | reverse complement strand
GTCCGCGTCGACGCCGGGCTGGCCAAGATGCTCGGCTTCTCACGCACGTTCGCGGCCGACGTCGCCGAGGCCGGGGGAGTGACGCTCGACGGCGTCACCCTCGGCAAGTCGGGCAAGCTCCGTGCCGGCGGGTGGCTGGATGTGGAGTGGGCGCCCAAGCAGGAGCCCAGGATCGAGCCCATCGCCGTGCCCGAGCTCGGCATCGTGTACGACGATGACGACATCGTCGTGGTCGACAAGCCGACCGGTGTCGCGGCCCATCCCTCGGTCGGGTGGGAGGGGCCGACCGTCGTGGGCGCCCTCGCCGCCGCGGGGTTCAGGATCGCGACGAGCGGCGCCCCGGAACGACAGGGCGTCGTGCATCGGCTCGATGTCGGCACCAGCGGCCTCATGGTCGTCGCCAAGACCGAGGCGGCGTACTCCGCGCTCAAGCGCGCGTTCAAGGAGCGCACGGTCGAGAAGATCTACCACGCGGTCGTGCAGGGGCATCCGGATCCGCTCGCGGGCACCATCGACGCCCCGATCGGTCGGCATCCGAATCACTCCTGGAAGTTCGCCGTCGTCCCGGACGGCAAACCCTCCGTCACGCACTACGAGACCCTGGAGGCGTTCCCGGGAGCGTCGCTGCTGGAGATCCACCTGGAGACCGGGCGCACGCACCAGATCCGCGTGCACATGGCGGCGCATCGTCACCCCTGCGTCGGAGACCCGCTCTACGGGGCCGATCCGACGCTGTCCGCACGCCTGGGTCTCACCCGGCAGTGGCTGCACGCGCACCGCCTCGGGTTCGCGCACCCGGTCACCGGCGCGTGGGTGCAGACGGAGTCGCCGTATCCGGCTGACTTCCAGCACGCACTGGATGTGCTCCGCGGCGAGGACTGACCCGACGCCGGGGCGCCGCGCTCGTACGGCTCAGGCGCGCAGCTCGGGGGTCGCGGCCACGACGCCGTCGAGTGTCCTCTCCAGGAAGCGCACGACCCGCTCCGGGTCCTCGTCGCGGTCGATGACGAGGGCGATCAGCGTCTCCTCGGCGAAGGATACCCACGCTCGCAGGGCGACCCGGAGCTCCGGCGTGTCGAGCACGCCGAGCTCGGTGAGCGCGTCGCGCAGCCGCCCGGCGTTGACGTCCCTGGACTCGTCGACCACGCGGCGCACCGCCGGGTCCCCGCTCGCGATGCCGCGCACGAGCGAGTGGAAGGTGCTCTGATGCTGACGGACGAACTCCGTGATGCGCATCAGCGTGTCCCGGATGCGTGCCCGAGGCTCGAGGTCGTCGCGCGGCTCTGAGGCGAGCAGCAGGCTGTCCCGCGCCGTGGTGACGACGGCGAGGTGCATGCCCTGCCGGGTGTCGAAGTAGTGGAACAGCAGCGGGCGGGACACGCCGGCGCGCTGCGCCAGCACATCCATCGTGAGCTCGTCCAGGGGGTGCTCGGCGAGGAAGTTCACGCCCGTCGCGATCAGCTGGGCGCGGCGCTCGTCCGGGGACAGTCGGGCACGTCGCTCCTCGGGCATGCCCCGAGCCTAGCGGGCGCGCGCGCCTGTCTCTGCGGCGTGTTGTCTTCGAGTCAACGGGTGTCGTGCTGCGGCTGTCGGATCCTCGGGGGAGACTGACAGGCATGAGCATCGAGGTGCGCGCGGCGACCGTCTTCGAGGACGTGGCCACGCTGGTGGGACCGAAGAATCCGGCGTCGCAGAACTGCTTCTGCCTGAGCTATCGCATCGGCGGCGCCGAGAGCCGACGCCTGCGGGGGCCGGCGCGCGCCGACCGCGTCCGTGAGCTGTGCGATCAGGATCCGGCGCCGGGCGTCATCGCCTACCTCGACGGCGAGCCCGTCGGCTGGGCCGCCGTGCATCCCCGCCGGGTCACGTCGTTCGCGCGCAACCGCCTGATCCCGCACGTCGATGAGCTGGACGTGTGGTCGCTGTGGTGCTTCCGCGTGCGCCCCGGCCATCGCAAGCAGGGGCTCATGCACGTGCTGTTGGAGGGCGCCGTCGCGCACGCGCGGGCGCAGGGTGCTCCGGCGATCGAGGGATATCCGCTCGACAACGCCGGGGCGAAGGTCAATCAGACCATGATGTACACCGGCACCCGGGCGATGTTCGAGCGCGCCGGCTTCGCCAAGGCGGCCGACACCGGATCCGTCCTGGACGGCTTCCCGCGTGTGCTGATGCGGCTCGATCTGCGCGACGCGGCGTGAGCGCTCAGGCCTTGGGGGGACGCCCGCCGCGGAAGTGCGCGGGGTCGTCCTCGGCGACGGCGAGGGCGATCCTGCGCACGTGCGCGTCCTCGACGTCGCCCATCGCGGCGAGGTCGTAGAAGCCGACCTCGGTGAGCTCGCCGTCCGCGGGGTGCGGCTCGCCGGAGACCCAGCGGCAGCGGAACACCAGATCCAGGTAGTCGACCTCGTCGCCGTTCGCGTAGGTCACCCGGGGGAGCTGCTGCACGAGCGCGAGCCGCTCCACGGTCACCGTGACGCCGGCTTCCTCCAGGCACTCGCGCACCGCCGTGTCAGCGGGCTCCTCGCCCGGCTCGACGATTCCGGACACCGCCTGCCAGGCGCCGTTGTCGGCGCGCTTGCCGAGCAGCACCTTCTCGTCGCGGAACACGATCGCCGTCACGCCGACGAGGCTCAGCGGAGCATGGCCGATGCGCTCACGCAGGGCGAGGACGAACTCGGGAGTGGTCATGGTTCCAGGCTAGGCCCGGCGAGGACCTGCAGACGGCCGCGCGGGTCAGGCGGCGCGGCCGGAGCGCCGGGGTGTCCGCCTCGAAACGTAGAATCGAGGCATGGCATCCGACTCCTTCGTCCACCTGCACGTGCACAGCGAGTACTCGATGCTGGACGGGGCCGCGCGGATCCAGCCGCTCGTGCAGGAGGCCGTCGCGCAGGGCATGCCGGCCGTCGCCGTGACCGACCACGGCAACACGTTCGCGGCCTTCGAGTTCTACAAGGCCGCCACCGCGGCCGGGGTCAAGCCGATCATCGGCATCGAGGCGTACGTCACGCCTGGTACGCATCGCAGCGACAAGTCCCGGGTGCAGTGGGGCTCGCCGGAGCAGCGCGGCGACGACGTCTCCGGATCCGGCGCGTACACGCACATGACGCTGCTGAGCGAGACCACCGAGGGCATGCACAACCTGTTCCGGCTGTCGTCCCGGGCGAGCCTCGAGGGCTACTACTTCAAGCCCCGCATGGATCGCGAGATCCTGCAGAAGTACTCCAAGGGACTCATCGCGACCACGGGGTGCCCCTCGGGCGAGATCCAGACCCGGCTGCGCCTCGGCCAGTACGACGCGGCGCGGGCTGCGGCCGCGGAGTTCCAGGACCTCTTCGGCAAGGAGAACTACTTCGCCGAGATCATGGATCACGGCCTCGAGATCGAACGGCGCGTCACCGGCGACCTGCTCAAGATCGCGAAGGACCTCGGGATCCCGCTCGTCGGCACGAACGACCTGCACTACACGCACCAGCACGATGCGAAGAGCCACGAGGCGCTGCTCTGCGTCCAGTCCGGGTCGACCCTCGCCGACCCGAACCGGTTCAAGTTCGACGGAGACGGCTACTACGTCAAGTCGGCCGCGGAGATGCGCCAGGTGTTCCGCGATCACCCGGAGGCCTGCGACAACACGCTGCTCATCGCCGAGCGCTGCGACGTCTCCTTCAACACGAGCGCCAACTTCATGCCGCGCTTCCCGGTCCCCGACGGCGAGACCGAGGAGAGCTGGTTCATCAAGGAGGTCGAGAAGGGCCTGCACCAGCGCTACCCCGGGGGGATCTCCGACGCGGTGCGAAAGCAGGCGAACTACGAGGTCGAGGTCATCTCGTCCATGGGCTTCCCCGGCTACTTCCTCGTCGTCGCCGACTTCATCAACTGGGCCAAGGACAACGGCGTGCGGGTCGGACCCGGACGCGGTTCGGGCGCCGGATCCATGGCCGCCTACGCGATGAAGATCACCGACCTGGATCCGCTCGAGCACGGCCTGATCTTCGAGCGCTTCCTCAACCCCGACCGCGTCTCGATGCCCGACTTCGACGTCGACTTCGACGACCGTCGTCGTGGCGAGGTGATCCAGTACGTCACGGAGAAGTACGGCGACGAGCGCGTCGCGCAGATCGTCACCTACGGGACGATCAAGGCCAAGCAGGCGCTGAAGGACGCGGGGCGCGTGCTGGGCTTCCCGTTCAGCATGGGGGAGAAGCTCACCAAGGCGATGCCCCCGGCGGTCATGGGCAAGGACATGCCGCTGGACGGCATGTTCGACCCCGAGCACCCGCGATACAAGGAGGCCAGCGAGTTCCGGCTCGTGATCGAGTCGGATCCCGAGGCGAAGACCGTGTTCGACACGGCGCTCGGCCTGGAGAACCTGAAGCGCCAGTGGGGCGTGCACGCCGCCGGCGTGATCATGTCGTCGCATCCGCTGATCGACATCATCCCGATCATGAAGCGCGAGCAGGACGGCCAGATCGTCACGCAGTTCGACTACCCGTCCTGCGAATCGCTCGGCCTCATCAAGATGGACTTCCTGGGGCTGCGCAACCTCACGATCATCTCGGACGCGCTCGCGAACATCCGGATGAACCGCGGCGAGGAGCTCGTGCTCGAGGATCTCGCCCTCGACGACCGCCCCTCCTACGACCTGCTCACCCGCGGCGACTCGCTGGGCGTGTTCCAGCTGGACGGCGGGCCGATGCGGGCGCTCATGCGCCTCATGAAGCCGGACAACTTCGGCGACATCTCGGCCCTCATCGCGCTGTACCGGCCCGGCCCGATGGGCGCGAACTCGCACACGAACTACGCGCTGCGCAAGAACGGGCTGCAGGAGATCACCCCGATCCATCCGGAGTTCGCCGATTCCCTCAAAGACATCCTGGAAGAGAGCTACGGCCTCATCATCTACCAGGAGCAGGTGATGGCGATCGCCCAGCGCGTGGCCGGGTTCTCGCTCGGCCAGGCCGACATCCTCCGCCGCGCCATGGGCAAGAAGAAGAAGTCCGAGCTGGACAAGCAGTTCGAGGGCTTCCAGGCCGGCATGCACGCCAACGGCTATTCCGACGGCGCCGTGAACGCGCTCTGGGAGATCCTGCTGCCGTTCTCCGACTACGCGTTCAACAAGGCGCACTCGGCGGCGTACGGCGTGATCTCCTACTGGACCGCGTATCTCAAGGCGCACTATCCCGCCGAGTACATGGCGGCGCTGCTGACCAGCGTCGGCGACTCCAAGGACAAGATGGCGCTGTACCTCAACGAGTGCCGCCGGATGGGCATCCGGGTGCTGCCGCCGGATGTGCGGGAGTCGATCAACTACTTCGCGGCCGTCGGCGAGGACATCCGCTTCGGTCTCGGCGCCGTCCGCAACGTCGGATCCAACGTCGTCGACGGCATCGTGCAGGGGCGGCAGAAGGAGAACTTCACCTCCTTCCACGACTTCCTCAAGAAGGTGCCGCTGCACGTCGCCAACAAGCGCACGGTGGAATCGCTCATCAAGGCCGGTGCGTTCGACTCCATGGGCGACACCCGACGCGCCCTCGTGGAGATCCATGAGGACGCCGTGGAGGCGTCCGTCGACCAGAAGCGCAACGAGGCCCAGGGGGCGATCGGCTTCGACTTCGACAGCCTCTACGACGAGATCGAGGAGGTCGCGCCCCCCAAGGTGCCGAACCGCCCGGAATGGACGAAGAAGGACAAGCTCGCGTTCGAACGCGAGATGCTCGGCCTGTACGTCTCCGACCACCCGCTGGCGGGGCTCGAGGTGCCGCTCGCCAAGCACGCCTCCATTGCGATCAACACCCTGCTCGAGTCGGAGGATCTGCAGGACGGCGACCAGGTGACCGTCGCCGGGCTCGTCACCGGCGTGCAGCACCGCGTCGCGAAGGCCAGCGGCAACCCGTACGGCATGATCACCGTCGAGGACTTCCACGGCGAGATCACGATCATGTTCATGGGCAAGACGTATCTCGAGTTCCAGAGCATGCTGCAGCAGGACGCGATCCTCGCGGTGCGCGGGCGCATCTCCCGGCGCGACGACGGCATGAACCTGCACGCGCAGTCGGCCTTCACCCCGGATGTCGGCGCGTTCGACGCCGCGGGACCGCTGTCCCTGATCGTGCCGGAGCAGCGCGCCACGGAGCGGGTCATCGAAGATCTCGCCGAGGTGCTGCGGCGCCACGCGGGGGAGACCGAGGTGATGCTGACGATGCATCGGGGCGGACGCGCGAAGGTGTTCGAGGTGCCCCTGCCGGTGACCGTGACCGCGGATCTGTTCGGCGACCTGAAGTCGCTGCTCGGCCCGCAGTGCCTGGGCTGAGCCGCGACGACGCGCACGATGTGCACGGCGGCGCCGCGGAGGGCCTCCGATCAGGAGGTCCGCACCGCCGCCCGGTAGTATCGGGTCCCGTCCGACGGCCGACCCCCAGGCGGCCGCACGACGAAAGGAAGCATTGATGACCGGCGACGTCCCCCTCGCTGCGATGACGCAGGACGATGAGAGTCCGACATCGATCCCCGAAGCCCGCACGGATGAGGCGACGGAGGAGGAGCCCCTGCCCGCGGCCGCGCCGCAGGCCGGGTACATCGGCTTCACCCTGCGCGAGCTCATCATCGCGGGGCTGTGGCTGTTCGCGTTCGCGTTCTCGTTCGTCCCCGCCGCGGGCAGCGTGCTGGACAGCTCGGCCACGGTGTGGACCATGAACGGAGCGTGGCTGCTCGCCATCGGCGTGCCCACGGCCGCGGTGTTCCTCATCGTGCTGCGCCGGCTGTCGCCCGAGGGGATCCGCCGCGTCGGGTCCCTCGGGATCGACCAGTTCGCCTCGGTCGCGTTCTCGGTGGCGCTGATCAGCTGGGGTGCGCTGCTGTGGCAGCAGCTGGACCTCGTCGCCGCGATGCGACGCAGTGCGCTCGCCACCTGGCCGCTGTGGCTGGAGCTCCTGCTCCTGCTCGGCCTGGTCGCGGTCACCGTGTTCGCGGCGCTCATCCCCGGGATCCGTGACGACTTCGAGGGACGCACCGACACCCTGGCGCACCGCAACGCCAACCCCGTGCGTCCCGTGTTCACCCGCCCGCGCCCCGTGCGGGCGCGGGGGAGCATCTCCGATCCGCAGAACGACGACGACGTGGATCCCGGTCTGGAGCACGAGAACGAGGTCAGCGCCGGTGCGCACCTCTCCGCCGGACCCACCGGGGCCGCGATCACCGGGGCCGCCGGCTACGTGCCGGACCATCACCGCGAGTCGTTCCTCGTGGCGGGCCAGGGGGCGGACGGCAACGACGGACCGCACGAGGACGCAAGCGCGGCCACCGTGGTGGTCTCCGCCGCCCCGATGGAGCCGGCCGCTCCGGCCGCGGACGAGCCGCTCCGTCGCGCGGAGGCGCGGCGCGGCATGGCCGCGAAGGAATCGGCGCCGGAGGCGGACTCCGCACAGGCACAGGCACAGGCGCAGGAGCAGGAGCAGGACCCGGCGGCCGAGCAGGAGCACGCCGCCGCGGAGGCCGTCGTCGAGACGGCCGACCCGGAGCACGCCCCCTCCGCACGGCAGGCGCCGTCGGACACCCTGACCGAGGTGCTCGGCGACCTGCTCGAGCCGTCCCCCTCGGATGAGGTCGCCACGCACGCGGTCGACGTCGTCGAGGAGGACCCCGCGGATCCGTCCGGGCAGGCCCAGCCGTTCTGGGCGCTCGCGCCGGAGACCCGAGCGGTCCACGACGCCCGCGGCGACGAGATCTTCACGATCGGACCCGATGCGTGGATCCTCGTCCTCGAGGACCGCGGCGGCGCCTTCGTGGTGCGCCACGACGACGGCCGCGTGGGCTACCTGCACGACACCGACGACATGACCAGAGGCTGAGGACGCATGCAGACGATCGACCTGAGGGGACGCACCCTCTCCACCGCCGAGATGCTGGCGGCTGTTCCCCGCGCCACGGCTGCCCGCGCCGAGGCGCTGGCGACCGCGACCGCGATCGTGGAAGACGTCCGCGTCCGCGGCGAGGATGCGCTGCGCGAGCAGGCGGAGCGGTTCGATCGTGTGACCGGGCACGCGATCCGCGTTCCGCGCGAGCACCTGGATCAGGCGCTCGCCGCCGTGGCGCCCGAGGTGCGCGCGGCGCTGGAGGCCGCGATCGACCGGGTCCGTCGGGGATCCGCGGCGCAGGTGCCGGAGGACCGCGCGACGGACATCGGCCCCGGTGCGCGCATCGTGCAGCGCTGGCAGCCGGTCGGGAGGGTCGGCGTGTACATCCCCGGCGGCAAGGCCCCGCTGGCGTCCAGCGTCGTGATGAACGTGGTGCCGGCGCAGGTCGCCGGTGTGCGCAGCATCGCCCTCGCCTCGCCCCCGCAGCACAGCGAGGACGGCCGGATCCACCCGACGATCCTCGCGGCGGCGGCGCTGCTGGGCATCGACGAGGTGTACGCGATCGGCGGCGCGGGCGCCATCGGCGCGTTCGCCCACGGTGTGGCCGGGGTCGGCCTCGACCCCGTCGACGTCATCTCGGGTCCGGGCAACAACTTCGTGGCGTCCGCCAAGCGCGCGGTCGCCGGGGTCGTCGGCACCGATTCCGAGGCGGGCGCGACCGAGATCCTCATCGTCGCGGATGCGCACGCCGATCCGCGGCTGATCGCCGCCGACCTCATCAGCCAGGCCGAGCACGACGAGCAGGCGTCCGCGGTCTTCGTCACCGACGCGTCGGAGCTCGCCGAGCGGGTGGGTGCCGAGGTGGCGGCGCAGGCGGTGCGTACGCGGCACAGCGAGCGCGTGCAGGCGGCTCTGAACGGCCCCCAGTCCGCCATCGTCCTCGTGGACGACCGGGCGGCGGCCGTCGCGTTCAGCAACGCCTACGCGCCCGAGCACCTCGAGCTGCACCTCGTCGATGCAGCGCAGGCCGCCGCATCGTTCACGAGCGCCGGCGCCGTCTTCGTGGGAGACCAGACCCCGGTGAGCCTCGGCGACTACATGGCCGGCAGCAACCACGTGCTCCCGACCGGGGGACAGGCGCGGTACGCCTCGGGGCTGGGCGCGTACACGTTCCTCCGGCCGCAGCAGGTGGTCTCGTACGATCACGCCGCGCTCGCCGACGCGCGTGCGGGCGTCGCGGCCCTCGCCGCGGCGGAGCTGCTGCCGGCGCACGGCGAGGCCGTCGAGGCCCGGTTCGCTCCCGCGGACGCGGCCGAGGCGTAGGCTGTCACGAATGCACTGCCCGTTCTGCCGTCATCCGGACTCCCGCGTCATCGACTCCCGCACGAGCGATGACGGTCTGTCGATCCGCCGGCGCCGCCAGTGCCCTGAATGCGGGGGGCGGTTCAGCACCACCGAGACCGCGAGCCTGAACGTGGTCAAGCGCTCCGGCGTGCTGGAGCCGTTCAGCCGGCAGAAGGTCATCGCCGGGGTGCGCAAGGCCTGCCAGGGGCGTCCGGTCACGGAGGCGGACCTGGCGATCCTCGCGCAGCGCGTCGAGGAGGCCGTGCGGCAGACGGGCGTCTCGCAGCTCGACACCAACGAGATCGGTCTGGCGATCCTGGGGCCGCTCCGGGATCTCGACGAGGTCGCCTATCTCCGCTTCGCGAGCGTCTATCAGGCGTTCGACTCGCTGGAGGACTTCGAGGCGTCGATCGCCGAGCTCCGCGCCGACCACCTCGCCCCCGCCGAGCAGATCGCGCCCTGAGCGTCGGCCCGTCCGGCATCGGTCGGGATCCGCGGCTGCCGACCGGTAGCCTGGCAGGGATGTATGCGCTGCTCTTCCGTCTCGTCCTCGCGCGCTTCGACCCGGAGTTCGCCCACCACGCCGGCATGGTCGTGGTGCGCCTCCTCGGCGTGCCCCCGTTCTCCTGGATCGCCCGGGCGCTGACGCGTCCGACGTCGGCCGACGCGGTGCAGGCGCTGGGGCTGACCTTCCCCACGCCGTTCGGCATCGCGGCGGGCTTCGACAAGAACGCCGTCGGCGTGCGCGGCCTGTCCGCCCTCGGATTCGGCCACATCGAGGTGGGCACCATCACCGCGATCCCGCAGCCGGGCAATCCCAAGCCCCGCCTGTTCCGGCTCATCCCGGACCGGGCCGTGGTGAACCGGATGGGCTTCAACAACGCCGGGGCCGAGGCCGCGGAGAAGCGGCTGTGGAAGCTGCGCCGCCGCCGTCCCGCCGCCGTGATCGGCGTCAACATCGGCAAGAGCCGGGTGGTGGCCGTCGAGGACGCGACCGCCGACTACGTGGCCTCGGCTGTGCGTCTGGCACCGCTCGCCGACTACCTGGCGATCAACGTGTCCTCCCCGAACACGCCCGGGCTGCGGGGGCTGCAGGCCGTGGAGACGCTCGCCCCGCTGCTGCGCGCCGTGAAGACCGCCGCCGGCGCCACGCCGCTGCTGGTGAAGATCGCGCCCGACCTGCCCGACGACCAGGTCGCCGCGATCGCCGAGCTGGCCGTCGCCGAGGGCCTGGACGGCCTCATCGCCACCAACACCACGATCTCCCGGGAGGGCCTGAGCACGGATCCGGCGAAGGTCGCCGCCGCGGGCGAGGGCGGGCTCTCCGGCGCGCCGCTCAAGGAGCGCTCGCTCGCGGTGCTGCGGATCGTGCGCGCCGCCGTCCCGGCCGACTTCTGCGTGATCTCAGTGGGCGGTGTCGAGTCGGGCGCGGAGGTGCGCGAGCGGCTCGAGGCCGGGGCCACCCTGGTGCAGGGCTACACCGCGTTCCTGTACCGCGGACCGCTCTGGGCGCGCCAGATCCGCGCCGGGCTCCGCGCGCGCTGACCCGCGCGCGCCGACCTGACGCACGCCGACCCGCACACGACGAAGAAGATCCCGGCCGCATCCTGCGGGCCGGGATCTTCTCGTTCGTGTGGGGGAGTCCGGGATCAGTCCGGGTACTGACCGCGCTTGACCTGCGGCTTCGGCAGGCGCATGAAGCGCATCTGCAGGGAGCGCATGGCCGCGTACCAGGCGAGACCGCGCTCGCGCTTGTCCTTGCCGAACTTGTCGGCGATCCGGCGGTTCACGCGGATCCCGAGGAAGACCATGTCCAGGATCGCGATGGCGATGAAGCCCCACAGGCCGATGAACGCCCAGTAGGCGACGAGGGTGTTCGGGATCAGCGAGACGACGATCACGACGACCATGAGCGCCATGATCCATTCGCTGATGTGCCAGCCGGCGTCGACGAAGTCGCGCACCCAGCGGCGCTGCGGACCGCGGTCGCGCACCGGCAGGTACTTCTCCTCGCCGTTGGCCATCCCGACGCGCTGGCGCTCCTGACGCTGGCGCAGCTCGGCGCGGGCCTGGGCCTTGGCCTCCTTCGTGTCCGGTACCAGCGGACGGCGTCGGGCGGCTTCCTGTTCCGCGCGCGTCGGCGTGCGGCGTCCCTTGCCGCTCGCGCCCTCGTCGGTGGAGTCGTCGGGGGCAGGGGTGGGAGTGCTGGGCACGAAGGCTCCTGGAGAATCGAGAGAGGAGGAAACGGGTGTTCTCTAAGATTACCTGCATGACCTCTCCCTCCTCCTCGGTCACCGCACCCGGTGATGTCGAAGCCGCTGTCGCCGCCGCCGTCTCCACCGGGATCCCCGCCGCGCTGAGCGACCTCGGGAACCTGGTCCGGATCCCCGGCATCGCCTGGCCGTCGTTCGACCAGACCCAGCTGGTGCGCAGCGCGGCGGCCGTCGCCGAGCTCGCCGAGGGCACGGGCGTGTTCGACAGCGTGCGGGTGCTGCGCGCGGCGATCCCCGGCACCGACGAGATCGGCCAGCCCGCCGTGCTGGCGCGCCGTGCCGCGCGCAACGGCCGGCCCACGATCCTGCTCTACGCGCACCACGACGTGCAGCCCCCGGGCGCCGACGAGCTGTGGGAGACCCCGCCGTTCGAGCCCACCGTGCGCGACGGCCGCCTGTACGGCCGCGGCGCCGCCGACGACAAGGCCGGCATCATGGCGCACATCGCCTCGATCCGTGCGGTCGCCGAGGCGCTCGGAGACGACCTCGACCTGGGCATCGCGATGTTCATCGAGGGGGAGGAGGAGTACGGATCCCGCTCCTTCGCGCAGTTCCTCACCGACAACGAGGACGCGCTCCGCGCCGACGCGATCGTCGTCGCCGACTCCGGCAACTGGGACTCGGAGACGCCGGGGCTCACCGTGTCGCTGCGCGGCGCCGTGCGGTTCACGCTCACCGTGCGCACCCTCGACCACGCCTCGCACTCCGGCATGTTCGGGGGAGCGGTGCCCGACGCCATGCTCGCCACGATCCGCCTGCTGGACACGCTCTGGGACGAGAACGGATCCGTCGCCGTCGATGGGCTCGCCGTGCGCGACGCCGACACACCCGAGTACGGCGAGGCGACCCTGCGCGACGAGGCGGGGCTGCTGCCGGGCGTCTCCCCGATCGGCGACGGCACGATCCTCAGCCGCATCTGGAACAAGCCGACCGTCACCGTCATCGGCATCGACGCGACCTCCGTGGCGGCCGCCTCCAACACCCTCGCGCCGGTGACGTCCGTCGTGCTCAGCTGCCGCGTGGCCCCGGGCCAGACCGCCGAGGACGCGTACGCCGCGCTGGAGGCGCACCTGAAGGCGCACGCGCCGTTCGGCGCCGAGCTGACGTTCTCCGACCTCGACCTGGGCAACCCCTTCCTCGTGGACACGAGCGGCTGGGCCGTGGGCCTGGTGCGCGGTGCGATGGCCGACGGCTACGGCAAGGCGCCGGTCGATCTCGGCATCGGCGGATCCATCCCGTTCGTGGCCGATCTCGTCGAACGGTTCCCCGGGGCCGAGATCCTGGTGACCGGCGTCGAGGATCCGCACGCCCGCGCGCACAGCCCCAACGAGTCGCTGCACCTGGACACGTTCCGGCATGCCGTGGCCACCGAGGCGCTGCTGCTGACGCGGATGAACGAGATCACGCTCTGAACGGATGCCGCATCGAGACGCGGTCGTGACGGCCGTGCTCGATGCCCGGGGCGCGGTCGGCGGTAGACTCGAGGGACGGAACCGTGCTGACGCGCGGCCGATCCAAGGAGCGACATGAGCGACATCACCCTCACCCCTGAGACCACCACCGCCCACGGCGTGAAGCTCACCGACGCCGCCGCGGCGAAGGTGAAGAGCCTGCTTGAGCAGGAGGGACGCGACGACCTCCGTCTGCGCGTCGCCGTGCAGCCCGGCGGATGCTCGGGGCTGATCTACCAGCTCTACTTCGACGAGCGCTACCTCGAGGGCGACGAGACCGTCGACTTCGACGGTGTCGAGGTGATCGTCGACAACATGAGCGTGCCGTATCTCGACGGCGCGTCGATCGACTTCAAGGACACGATCTCGGAGCAGGGGTTCACGATCGACAACCCCAACGCGCAGGGCTCCTGCGCCTGCGGCGACAGCTTCCACTGACCCGGGGATCCCCCTCTCCCATCCCTGCGCGATCCACGCCGAACCTGCGTGGATGGCGTGAATCGGGTGTGAGGTTGCTCTAGACTGAGGTAGCCCACGTCCGTGATCTGAAAGGTGCATCGTGCCCTCGAAACGCCGCCTTCGTTGGGCCGCACTCCCTCTGGGAGTCGCGGCAGCCGTGGCCCTCGCGGGATGCTCTCCCACAGAGCTCCACGGATTCCTTCCGGGCTTCGTCGCCGACGGCACACCCGCCACGAACCAGACCGACCGCGTCGCGGCCCTCTGGGTCAACTCGTGGATCGTCCTCCTCATCGTCGGCCTCATCACCTGGGGCCTGATGGGCTGGGCCGCGATCGCCTACCGCCGGCGCAAGGGGCAGACCGGTCTGCCGGTGCAGCTGCGCTACAACATGCCGATCGAGATCTTCTACACGGTCGTGCCGCTGATCCTCATCTTCGGCATGTTCGCCTTCACCGCGCGCGACCAGACGATCATCGAGACGCAGTACGAGAAGCCCGACGTGTCGATCACCGCGATCGGCAAGCAGTGGGCCTGGGACTTCCAGTACGACGGCACCGAGAAGGACAACTCCGACGCCGTCTGGACCATGGGTGTCCAGGCTCAGCCCGACAAGGCCGGCAACATCGACCAGGCGGCCCTTCCGACGCTGTACCTGCCGGTGGACAAGAAGGTGCGCATCACGCTGCAGTCGCGTGACGTGATCCACTCCTTCTGGATCATCGACTTCCTCTACAAGAAGGACATGTACATCGGCAAGGACAACTCGTGGTCCTTCACGCCGACCCGCGAGGGCACCTACCAGGGCAAGTGCGCCGAGCTCTGCGGCGAGTACCACTCGATGATGCTCTTCAACGTGAAGGTCGTCAGCGACGCCGAGTACCAGGCGTACCTCACCACGCTGAAGGACGAAGGCAACACGGGCGACATCACCGACGCCTACGACCGCCTCAGCAACTTCCCGGGCACCGGGAAGCCCGCGACCGACTCGGAAGAGAAGTAAGCAGAATGACGAGCACCCTTCCTGACACCTCTGAGGCCGGCGCACGTCCGACGACCATCCCGCCCCGCCAGGCGGCCCTGCTCAGCTCGACCCGCGTCGAGCAGAAGGGCAACATCGTCGTCAAGTGGATCACCTCCACCGACCACAAGACGATCGGGTACATGTACCTGATCGCGTCGGTGCTGTTCTTCCTCCTCGGCGGTGTGATGGCCCTCATCATCCGTGCGGAGCTGTTCTCGCCCGGCATGCAGATCGTGCCGACGAAGGAGCAGTACAACCAGCTGTTCACGATGCACGGCACGATCATGCTGCTGATGTTCGCGACGCCGCTGTTCGCGGGCTTCGCGAACGCGATCCTGCCGCTGCAGATCGGCGCGCCCGACGTGGCGTTCCCGCGTCTGAACGCCTTCGCGTTCTGGCTGTTCCTGTTCGGATCCACCATCGCGGTCGCCGGCTTCCTCACCCCGCAGGGTGCAGCCTCGTTCGGCTGGTTCGCCTATCAGCCGCTCGCGAGCGCCTCGTTCACGCCCGGCGCGGGTGGGAACCTGTGGATGCTCGGCCTCGGCATGTCCGGCTTCGGAACGATCCTCGGTGCCGTGAACTTCATCACCACCGTCATCACGATGCGCGCGCCCGGCATGACCATGTGGCGCATGCCGATCTTCTCGTGGAACACGCTGATCACCAGCCTGCTCATCCTGATGGCGTTCCCCGTGCTCGCCGCGGCCATGCTGGCCGCTGCGGCCGACCGCGTCCTCGGTGCGCACATCTACGACCCGGCCAACGGCGGCGTCCTGCTCTGGCAGCACCTGTTCTGGTTCTTCGGCCACCCCGAGGTGTACATCATCGCGCTGCCGTTCTTCGGCATCGTCTCCGAGATCTTCCCGGTCTTCAGCCGCAAGCCGATCTTCGGATACAAGACCCTGGTGTACGCGACCATCGCGATCGCGGCGCTCTCCGTGGCGGTGTGGGCCCACCACATGTACGTCACCGGTGGCGTGCTGCTGCCGTTCTTCGCCCTGATGACCATGCTCATCGCGGTGCCCACCGGCGTGAAGATCTTCAACTGGATCGGAACGCTCTGGCGAGGGTCGGTGACCTTCGAGACACCCATGGTGTTCGCGCTCGGCTTCCTCGTCTCCTTCGTGTTCGGTGGCCTCACCGGTGTGATCCTGGCGTCGCCCCCGCTGGACTTCTTCCTCTCCGACTCGTACTTCGTCGTCGCGCACTTCCACTACGTGGTGTTCGGCACGGTCGTGTTCGCGATGTTCGCCGGCTTCTACTTCTGGTGGCCGAAGTGGACGGGTCGCATGCTCAACGAGCGCCTCGGCTACGTGCACTTCTGGATGCTGTTCATCGGCTTCCACATGACGTTCCTCATCCAGCACTGGCTGGGCGTCGACGGCATGCCGCGTCGCTACGCCGACTACTCGGCCTACGACAACTGGACGTGGGAGAACCAGGTCTCGACGATCGGCGCGATCATCCTGGGCGCCTCGATGCTGCCGTTCTTCCTGAACGTCTGGCTGACCGCGCGCAAGGCGCCGAAGGTGACGGTGAACGACCCGTGGGGCTACGGCGCCTCGCTCGAGTGGGCGACGTCCTGCCCGCCGCCGCGTCACAACTTCACGTCGATCCCGCGCATCCGCAGCGAGCGTCCCGCGTTCGACCTCAACCACCCGGAAGCCGCCGAGCACCCGGTCGCCGCGGCCGCCGGCGGAAAGGACCACTGACCCATGCGCGACAACATCGTCCTCTGGTGGATCCTTACGGGCTTCTTCGCCGTCATCGGCACCGCCTACACGGTCTGGAACCTGGTCGCCCACCCCACGGAGCCGCCCGTGCGGGCGATCGAGTGGGTCGGCACCGTCACGCTGTACTTCACGGCGTTCATGGCCGCGATGATCGCGTTCTACCTGGACCGCACGCACAAGGCCCAGGGCGGCTCGCTGCCCGAGGACATCCTCACCAGCGACATCGACGACGGTGACCCCGAGCTCGGCGAGTTCAGCCCGTGGTCCTGGTGGCCCATCGTGCTGGCCGGTGCCGCAGCCGTCGGCATGATCGCGCTGGCCGTGGGAGTGTTCCTCTTCCCGGTCGCCATTGCGATCTTCGTCATCGCCATCGTCGGCTGGGTCTACGAGTACTACCGCGGTCACTTCGCCCGCTGAGCCTGAGGCTCGTCAGAAAGGCCCCTGGAGCGATCCAGGGGCCTTTCTGCGTCTCTGTACTCGGTCAGGTGCTTCAGGCGTGTGTGCGGATGCGGGCCACGCCGGTGAGCGGATCCACGGGCCGCCGATGCACCCCGTCGGCGTCCTCGACGGGGTTAGCCCTCGCGCACCCAGTACTCGAAGCCGCCGATCATGATCCTCACGTCGTAGCCGAGCTGGGCGAACGCCAGCGCACCCTTGTCGGCGGCGTTGCACCCCGGGCTCCAGCAGTAGACGACAACGCGGGCATCCCGGGGGATCTCCTGCGGCGCGCGTGCCGGGATCTCGCCGTAGTGCATGTGCACGGCGTCCACGACGCGTCCCTGCGCCCACGCCTCGTCGCTGCGGACGTCGACGACGACGATCCGCTCGCCGGCTTTGCGTGCGGCATGCACGTCGCTCGCATCGGTCTCGAAGGCGAGCTTGGCGGCGAAGTGATCGGCAGCGCTGGTCATGGCGCCAGGCTACTCCGTCGCGCCCCGGGGAACGACGAAGGCCCCGTCATGTGACGGGGCCTTCGATGCGTGGGGGAGCGGGGCTACTCGCCCTCCTCCTTCTTCGGCAGCGACTCCGGGGCGAGCGCGGAGCTCGGCGTGTTCGGGGTCTCGCTGACGTGCGAGGTGTCGACCGGGGCGATCTGGTCCTCGCTCACACCGGCACGGGTGTGCGAGGCGACGATCTCCTCGTGCGCGGCCTCATCGGTGTCGTGCAGCGTGTGACGCTGGTGGGCGTCGGCGGCCACGACCTCGGCCTGCGTGAGCGGGGAGAGGCGGTCCTCGAAGAACCAGCGCGACATCGAGGAACGCAGGTTCTGCGTCCACGGGATGCGTCCCTTGGCGTTCGGGCGCACCACGAGCGGCTCGTACACCTCGGTGTCGATGAGCTTCCAGCGGTCGTACACGTCCACCGGCTTGTGCACCTCGATGAACTCGCCGCCGGGGAGGCGGACGATGCGACCGGACTCGTAGCCGTGCAGGACGATCTCGCGATCCTTCTTCTGCAGCGCGATGCAGATCCGCTTGGCGACGAAGTAGCCGAGCACCGGTCCGACGAACAGCAGAGCCTGGAGGGTGTGGATGACGCCCTCCATGGTGAGGGAGAAGTGCGTCGCGATCAGGTCGGACGACGCCGCCGCCCACAGCGTGGCGTAGAAGGTCACGCCGGCGACACCGATGGCGGTCCGGGTGGCCGAGCTGCGCGGACGCTGCGCGATGTGGTGCTCGCGCTTGTCGCCGGTGATCCACGCCTCGATGAAGGGGTAGATGGCGACCAGCACGATGAACAGACCGAGGACCAGCACCGGGATGATGATCCCGAACGACCAGGTGTGGTTCAGGAACACGACATCCAGGTTCGAGGGCGCCAGACGCAGGGCGCCGTCGGCGAACCCGATGTACCAGTCCGGCTGGGTGCCGGCCGACACGGGGGACGGGTCGTATGGTCCGTAGTTCCAGATCGGGTTGATCTGGAAGAGCGAGGCGATCAGCACGATCACGCCGAACGTGATGAACAGGAAGCCGCCCATCTTCGACATGTAGATCGGCATCATCGGGTAGCCCACGACGTTGTCCTCCGAGCGGCCGGGGCCGGCGAACTGCGTGTGCTTGTTGATGACCATGAGCATGAGGTGCAGCAGGACCAGTCCGATGACGAGCAGCGGCAGGATCAGGATGTGCAGCGTGTACAGGCGTCCGACGATCTGGTCGCCCGGGAACTCGCCGCCGAACAGCATGAACGAGGTCCAGGTGCCGATCAGGGGGAGACCCTTGATCATGCCGTCGATGATGCGGAGGCCGTTGCCCGAGAGCAGGTCGTCGGGCAGCGAGTAGCCGGTGAAGCCCTCGGCCATCGCCAGCACGAACAGGACGAACCCGATCACCCAGTTCAGCTCACGCGGCTTGCGGAACGCACCCGTGAAGAAGACGCGCAGCATGTGCACACCGATGCCGGCCACGAACGTCAGCGCAGCCCAGTGGTGGATCTGACGGACCAGGAGACCGCCGCGCAGGTCGAACGAGATGCGCAGGGTCGAGTCGAGGGCCGCGGACATCTCCACGCCCCGCATCGGGGGGTAGGCGCCGGTGTAGTGCGTGGGCACCATCGAGGCCTGGAAGAAGAACGTCAGGAACGTGCCGGACAGCAGCACGACGACGAAGCTCCACAGCGCGATCTCGCCGAGCATGAACGACCAGTGATCCGGGAAGATCTTCCGGCCGAGCTCCTTGACGAAGCCCGACAGGCTCGTCCGCTCATCGATGTAGTTGGACAGGCCGCCGATGAATCGGCCGCCCAGGGGCGCCTCCGAGGGCTTCTCCGAAGCCTTCTTCTGCTCGGTAACAGTTGCGGTGCTCAATGACGCTCCCAGAAGCTCGGACCGACGGGTTCGTGGAAATCGCTCTGCGCGATGAGGTAGCCCTCGTCATCGACGGTGATCGGCAGCTGCGGCAGCGGACGCGCGGCCGGGCCGAAGATGACCTTGGCGTGCTCCGTGACGTCGAACTGCGACTGGTGGCACGGGCAGAGCAGGTGGTGGGTCTGCTGCTCGTAGAGCGCGACCGGGCAGCCGACGTGGGTGCAGACCTTGGAGTAGGCGACGATGCCGTCGTACGACCAGCTCTTGCGCTCCTCGGTCTCGATGAGCTGCTCGGGGAGCAGGCGCATGAGCAGCACGATGGCCTTGGCCTTCTCCTCGAGGTAGCCCTCCGCGTGGCCGATCTGACCGAGCGGCTCCGGGATCACGTGCACGGCGGAGCCGATCGTGATGTCCGCCGCCCGGATCGGGGTGCCGTCGGGGTCGTGCGCGAGGCGCATGCCCTTCCTCCACATGGTGTGCTGGAGCAGCTTGACCGGGTCACCGGCGATCGGGTTCTCCGGCGTGCTGTGCGGCGCGAGGCCGCGGAACAGCGCGAGGCCCGGGACGACCGAGGCGACGACCGCCGCGATGAGAGAGTTGCGGATCATCACGCGACGCCCGAAGCCGGACTCCTCGTTCGCCTCCGCGAACGCCTGGATGGCGGCCTCGCGCGTCGAGTCGCGGCCGCGCGTGGGGTGCCGGTACTCGACGTGCTCCTTGTCCGCCATGATCGCCTTCGACCAGTGGATCGCACCGATGCCGAGGGCGAGCAGGGCGAGGGCGATGCCGAGGCCGATGAACAGGTTGTTGTTGCGCACATCGAGCAGCGAGCCGCTCTCGATCGGGAACAGCATGTAGGCGGCGACCGCCCAGATGCTGCCCGCGAGCGAGAGGTAGAAGAGCGTGTAGACGGTCCGGACCGCGGCCTTCATCGCCTTGGGATCCTGATCGGTGACGCGCTCGCGGTGCGCGGGCAGCCCCGGGTTCTGCGCGGGGTCGCTGACGTCGACGCTCAGCCCGGCCGGTGCCTGATAGGTCCGGTCAAGAGCGTGCGGGTCGTCGTGTGCCATGGTTCTCCTCGTACGTTCTTCGATATGCCGGCGTCAGTTGGACTTCGCCGTGATCCACACGGTGATGGCGACGAGCGCGCCGATTCCGAAGATCCAGATGAACAGACCCTCTGAGACGGGGCCGAGGGACCCGAGATCCATGCCGCCGACCTGCGTCTCCTTCTGCTGGAAGAGCAGCGCGGAGATGATGTCGCGCTTGTCCTCGGGGGTCAGGTTCATGTCGCCGAAGACGGGCATGTTCTGGGGGCCGGTGACCATGGCCGCGTACATGTGCAGCGCGCTGGTCTTCATGAGACCGGGGGCGTACTTGCCCTCGGTCAGCGCACCACCGGCACCGGCGACGTTGTGGCACATCGCGCAGTTGATCCGGAACAGCTCGGCGCCGTGTGCGACGTCGCCCTTGCCGTCGAGGATCTCCTCATCGGGATAGGTCGGGCCGGGGGCGACCGACTGCACCCATGCGGCGACGTTCTTGATCTGCTCCTCGGTGAACTGCGGGTGCTTCTGCGGAGCCTGCGGTCCCTGCATCTGCAGCGGCATGCGGCCCGTGGACATCTGGAACTCGACGGCGAGCTCGCCCACGCCGTACAGGCTCGGACCGGTCGCGGTGCCCTGCAGGTTCATGCCGTGGCAGGTCGCGCAGTTCGCCTGGAACAGCCTCTGGCCGTCCTCGGTCGACACCGCCGCGGTGACCGACGTCGGCTCGGTGGCGGCGAACGCCGCGCTCGCGCCGGCGTAGACGCCGCCGGTGATCATCAGGCCTGCGCCGATCAGGGCCGCTGCCGCCAGGGGGCTGCGACGGCCGGTACGGCGCTTCTTCTCACGTGCCATGTCGGGAATCCGCTCCGCTTCTTACTTGAGGAAATAGATGACGAAGAACAGCACGATCCAGACGACGTCGACGAAGTGCCAGTAGTAAGACACCACGATCGCGGTCGTCGCCTCCTTGTGCGTGAAGTTCTTGACGGCGAAGGCGCGGCCGAGGGTCAGCAGGAACGCGACCAGACCGCCCGTGACGTGCAGGGCGTGGAAGCCGGTGGTGATGTAGAACGCGGACGCGTACGAGTCGGCCGAGATCGGCATGCCCTCGGCGACGAGCTGCGAGTACTCCCACACCTGGCCGGACACGAAGAACGCGCCCATGATGAAGGTCAGCCAGAACCACGGGACCATGCCCCAGCGCTTGCGCCCCTTGTCGTTCACCGCGGTGTACGGCTGCATGCGCTCGGCGGCGAACACACCCATCTGGCAGGTGAACGAGGACGCCACCAGGACCAGGGTGTTGATCGCCGCGAACGGCACGTTCAGGTGCTCGGTTCGCGAGGCCCACAGCTCCGGAGAGGTGCTGCGCAGGGTGAAGTAGATCGCGAAGAGTCCCGCGAAGAACATCACCTCACTGCCGAGCCAGACAATGGTTCCCACAGCCACCGGGTTGGGGCGCTTGATCGTTCTCGCCACCGGGGCATACGTCGCTGAGGTCGTCACCCGTCCATTATGGCCGATTCCCGGCGCCGATTGTCGCACCGACCACGGCGGTTCAGCTCGTCCGCGGCTCGGAGCGGCCTCGGAACCCGCCGCGAATCCCCTGAGAGCCGCGAGGTTGCGCGGTCGGGGCGGGATCGGAGGGCGGCGATCACGACTGCATCACATCGCTAGGATCGGGGCATGGCGGATGCTCTGACCTGGCCCGATGTCCTCTCCACCCTCCTCGCGGGGCGTGACCTGAGCGTCTACGAGTCCACCTGGGCGATGCGCCAGGTCATGCACGGCCGTGCCACCCAAGCGCAGCTCGCCGGGTTCCTGATCGGACTGCGCGCCAAGGGCGAGACGATCGACGAGATCGTCGGATTCCGCGATGCCATCCTCGAGGCGGCTGTCCCGCTGCCGGTCTCGTCGGACGTGCTGGACATCGTGGGCACGGGCGGCGACCGCATCGGCACGGTGAACGTGTCCACCACCGCGGCCGTCATCATCGGTGCGACCGGCGTGCCCGTCGTGAAGCACGGCAACCGCGCCGCGAGCTCGTCCTCCGGCTCCTCCGACGTGCTCAGCGCCCTGGGGCTGCAGCTCACCCTGGATCCGCAGTCCGTCGCCGAGATCCTGGACCGCACCGGCATCACGTTCGCCTGGGCGGGGGCGTTCCACCCCGGATTCAAGAACGCGGGCGCGGTGCGTGCCGAGCTCGGGGTGCCGACCGTGTTCAACATGCTCGGTCCGCTCTGCAACCCCGCGCGTGCGGAGGCGAATGCGGTCGGCGTCGCGCAGCTCGACCGCGTGCCGCTGATCACCGGCGTGTTCCGCACCCGTGGCGCCACGGCGCTCGTGTTCCGCGGCGACGACGGACTGGACGAGCTGACCACCACCGGGCACAGCCGCATCTGGGAGGTCACCCGAGGCGACATCCACGAGCACGACCTGGATCCGCGCGATCTGGGCATCCCGATCGCCGATCTCGCCGACCTCATCGGCGGATCTCCGGAGCACAACGCCGCGGTGCTGCGGCGCACCCTGGAGGGGGAGCGGGGTCCGGTGCGCGACATCGTGCTGCTGAACGCCGCCGCCGGCATCGTGGCCTACGAACTCTCGCACGATGCCGCTCAGGCGCAGGTTCCGATGGTGCAGCGTCTGCGTGAGGCGTTCGCCCGGGCCGAGGCGGCGATCGACGACGGCAGGGCCGTGGTGAAGCTGGACGCCTGGGTGGCGGCCTCCCAGGAGCTCGCCGCGGGCTGAGTGCGCGGAGGCCGACATGGATCCCCAGGAGGCGCTGCTCGAGATCGCGCGGCTGCTCGAGCGCGAACGCGCATCCAGGTACCGGGCCAAGGCGTTCCGCGCCGCGGCGGCGACCTGGGCGGAGCTCCCCGAGGACGCCCGGTCGGATCCGGGTCGGATCCAGCAGGCGAAGGGGATCGGGGCCTCGACCTTCGAGGTGATCCGGCAGGCCCTCGCCGGCCAGACCCCGTCGTACCTGGTGGAACTGCGCGGCGAGGTCGAGCCGGAGATCGCCTCCGCGCTGCGCGCCCGGCTGCGCGGCGACCTGCATGCGCACACCGAGTGGTCGGACGGCACGACGCCGATCGCGGCGATGGCGGACGCGGCCCGCGCCCTGGGGCACGAGTACCTCGCCATCACGGATCACTCGCCCCGCCTGCGCGTTGCGCGCGGGCTCACCGCCGAGCGACTGCGCGCGCAGCTGCCGCAGGTGCGCGCGCAGAGCGGCGGAGGGCTCACCCTGCTCACCGGGATCGAGGTCGACATCCTCGACGACGGTGCGCTCGATCAGGACGACGCGCTGCTCGGCGAGCTGGACGTGGTGGTCGCCTCGGCGCACTCCAAGCTCAGCATGGAGCCCGCGCCGATGACACGGCGCCTCGTGGCGGCGGTCTCGAACCCGCGGGTGAGCGTGCTCGGGCACGTCACGGGGCGGCTCGTGCAGGGGGAGCGGGGCACACGGCCGCCGTCGAGGTTCGAGGCACGCGCGGTGTTCGAGGCGTGCGCCGAGCACGGCGTCGCCGTCGAGATCAACTCGCGTCCGGAGCGCCAGGATCCGCCCGATGACCTTCTCGCGCTGGCGCTCGAGATCGGCTGCCTCTTCTCGATCGACTCCGATGCGCATGCGCCGGGGCAGCTGTCGCTGCTGGACCACGGCGCCGCGCGCGCCGAACGGGCCGGAGTCCCCGCGGAGCGGATCGTGACGACCTGGGGCCTCGAGCGGCTGCAGCGCTGGGCCGGGTAGGGCTGCGCGAGCCCCGCGCGTGCGGATCAGGCGGTGCGACCCAGCGCCTCGAGCGCGCGGGCCATCGACGTGCCCAGGTTCCACCGCTCGGCGACCGCGACGGCGCCGGCGGTCTCGGCTGCGTCGAGGGGCCGCAGCGGCTCCGCGGGCACGGCGATCGGCAGCGCGGTCGCGACGCGCACCACGGTGGGGGCGACGTCGAGGTAGTCCGCCGCCGCGAGGATCTTCTTCGCGACACCGGCGGACATGCCCTCCGCGGTCTCGGCGGCGGTGCGGATCGCGGTCAGGTCGCCGTGCACGGCCAGCAGTGTCGCGGCGGTCTTCTCGCCCACGCCGGCGACGCCGGGCAGGCCGTCCGAGGCGTCCCCGCGCATCGTGGCGAAGTCGGCGTACTGGCTCGGCAGCACGCCGTACTTCGTGACCACGGTCTGATCCGTGACGGTCTCCAGGTTGCTCATGCCGCGCGCGGTGTAGACGACCCGGACCGCGCGGGCGTCGTCGACGAGCTGGAACAGGTCGCGGTCGCCGGTGACGATGTCCACCGGGATCTCGGAGATGGTGGCCAGCGTGCCGATCACGTCGTCCGCCTCGTGCTCCGCTACGCCGATGATCGGGATCCGCAGCGCGCCGAGCGCCTCCCGGATGATCGGGATCTGCGCCTCGAGCGGATCCGGCACCTCCTCGACGTCCGCGCCACCCGGCACGACCTCCACGACGCGGTGCGCCTTGTAGCTCGG
>JAFDWP010000155.1 GCA_018268435.1 Actinomycetota bacterium | reverse complement strand
GCGCCGCCCGCGAGCGCCGCATCCATCGCGTCGATCGCCGGGGCCACCGCGTCGTACAGGGTCTTGTCGCCCGCCTCGGCCTTGCCGCGCGCCACGATGCCCTCCAGCCCCGCGCGCAGGCCCGCCGCGAGCGCTGCCGGCTCGACCTCCGTCACCGGTCCCAGCGTCGTGCCGAGGCGCAGGAAGAACGTGCCGTACAGCGGCCCGCTCGCCCCGCCCACCGTGGACACCAGGGTCATCCCAACGGTCTTGAACAACTCGTCGGCCGTCGCCGGGGAGGTCTGATCGACCTTCTCCACCGCAGCGGTCATGCCGCGCGCCATGTTGGCACCGTGATCGGCGTCCCCGATCGCCGAGTCGAGCTCGGTGAGCCAGTCGCGCTGGGCCACGACCGCATCACGGAAGCGATGCAGCCCGTCGACGAGGGCGGTGAGCGGGATGGTGGTGGT
Organism: Actinomycetota bacterium; assembly: GCA_018268435.1. Classification (GTDB taxonomy): domain Bacteria; phylum Actinomycetota; class Actinomycetes; order Actinomycetales; family Microbacteriaceae; genus Microbacterium. Next base: position 17,219 of record JAFDWP010000155.1, on the reverse strand, counting down.
GGTCGACATCGACGTTTCTCCTTGAAGGCGAGGACTCGCGGGGGTCGGGACGGGGCGTTCTCGAAGGGGGTGCCGGTGGACCCGGCGCGGGAGCATCCGGCGCGGAACGGTCCGGCGCGGTGCGGCGCTCAGGCGCCCCAGCGCAGACCGGGAGTGACCACGGGCGCGTCCCAGAGGCGGACGAGGTCGTCATCGGCCTTGAGCACCGTGACCGAGCAACCGGCCATGTCGAGCGAGGTGATGTAGTTGCCGACGAGGTTGCGGGCGACCGTGACCCCGGCCTTCTCCAGCAGCGCGGCCACCTCGCCGTACATGAGGTAGAGCTCGATGAGGGGCGAGCCGCCCATGCCGTTCAGCATCACGATCGCGGGGGATCCGGTGAAGTCCATGTCGGCGAGGATCGGCTCGACCAGCTGCGCCGCGATGTCCTTCGCGGGGGCGAGCGGCACGCGATGCCGGCCCGGCTCGCCGTGGATGCCGATGCCGATCTCCATCTGGTCGTCGGGCAGGTCGAAGGTGGGCTTGCCGGCGGCCGGCACGGTGCAGCTGGTCAGCGCCATGCCCATCGAGCGGCCCTGCCCGTTCACGCGGGCGGCGAGGTCGGCGACCGCGGCGAGGTCCTGGCCCTCCTCGGCCGCCGCGCCCACGATCTTCTCCAGCAGCACGGTGAGCCCCACGCCGCGACGACCCGCGGTGTACAGCGAGTCCTGCACGGCCACGTCATCGTCCACGACGACCGAGCGCACCTCGATGCCGTCCATGGCGGCCAGCTCCGCGCCCATCTCGAAGTTCATCACGTCGCCCGTGTAGTTCTTCACGATGTGCAGCACGCCGGCACCGCGGTCGATCGCGGTCGTCGCGGCCTGCATCTGGTCTGGGGTGGGCGAGGTGAACACCTCGCCGGCGCAGGCGGCGTCGAGCATCCCGGTGCCGACGAAGCCGCCGTGCAACGGCTCATGCCCGGATCCGCCCCCGCTCAGCAGACCGACCTTGCCCTGGGCCTTCGGCGTCGCGCGCAGGATCACGCGGTTCGCCATGTCGACCTCGAGCTCCGGATGCGACAGCGCGAGTCCGCGCAGGGACTCCGCGAGCACGTCCTCCGGGGCGTTGATGAGCTTCTTCATCCTGCGACCTCCTTGTTGCAGTTCGTCCAGCACCATGACCGTCGCGGATCCCGGGAGACCCGCGTTCCACCCGGCGAGCTCCGCCGGGCGGGTCGGTACCCCTTGCGCCTCGGCCGAGAGCACTCCAGAATCGGAATACATTTCGTTAATGTCGAATATGCGATGAGGATGTCGGATTGTCAAGGATCCGCATCCGGATCCGCACGAACGTCACCGAAGCCGTCGAGGAGGATGCGCACCGATGATCCAGGCCATCGATCGCGCCGCGAAGGTGCTCGAGCTGCTGCAGGGCTCCCGGCACCTCGGGATCACCGATCTCGCGACCGCGCTGCAGCTGCCGCCGTCGACCGTGCACGGCATCGTGGCGTCGTTGCGCGGGCACGGGCTCGTCGCGAAGGAGCGCGGCGGACAGCGGTACATGCTGGGGCCGACGCTGCTGAAGCTCAGCAGCGTCTACCTCGACTCCCTCGACGTGCGGGCGCGGTCGATGCGCTGGACGCAGGAGCTCGCGCGCCGCACCGGCATGGCCGTGCGCCTGGGTGCCCCGCACTTCGCCGAGGTGCTGGTGATCCACCACGTCCTGCGTCCCGATGACAGCCCGCAGATGCTGGAGACGGGGGCCGCGCTGCCGGCGCATGCCTCGGCGATGGGCAAGGTGCTGCTCGCGCACGATCTCGGCTTCCAGCGCGCGGTGTTCGCGGACCCGCTGCTGAGCCTCACCGGCGATACGCTGACCGACGCCGCCGCGCTGGCCGCCACCCTCCCCGCGATCGCCGAGCACGGGTTCGCGACCGAGACCGATGAGGCGGTGCTGGGCGAATCCTCGCTCGCATCACCTGTGGCGGACGCGCGCGGCGACATCGTGGCGGCGGTCGCGGTCGTGTTCCCCACGGCCGACGGCCCCGCGCCGGATGCCGTGCTGCACGCGCTGCGCGACACCGCGCGCAACATCTCCCGCGAGCTCGGCGCGAGCGCGTGGCCGCCGCGCATCGCGCCCGCGGACGACTGAGCGGTCAGGCTGTCGGCGGCAGCCCCAGGTCCTCCTCGCGGACCGTGCCCTTGGCCGACCACGGGAAGTCGATCCAGCGATCGGTGTCCTTCCACGCGTAGTCGGGCTGGATGATCGTGGTCGGCTTCGTGTAGATCGTGACCGAGCGCACGTCGGCGCCCTTGTCCTTGAGCAGCGCCACCGCCAGCGCGAGCGTGCGCCCGGAGTCGGCGACATCGTCGACGAGCAGCACTCGACGGCCGTTCAGGTAGTCCATGTCCAGCTCCGGGGGCAGCACCTCCGGCGCGTCCAGCACCGTGCCGATGCCGGTGTAGAACTCGACGTTGATCGCGCCGCAGTTCTTCGCCCCCAGGGCGTACGAGACCGCGCCCGCCGGAAGCAGGCCTCCCCGGGCGATCGCGACGACCACCTCGGTCTCGAAGCCCGAGGCGAGGATGTCACGGGCCAGATCCCGCATCGCCTCGCCGAAACCGTCCCACGTGAGCACTTCGCGCTCGATCGCCGCATCCGTCATGGATCCATTGTGCCGCGTGCGGGCCCGGAGTGTGCCGTTGCGCGCAACGACGTCGCACCCGGGGTCAACCGCGGTCGCGAGGGCTTTCCTAGGCTGGAGTCGCTCGAGGCCGAGAGGATCCCGATGGACATCACGACCGCACACAATGCGCGCCGGCGCACCCTCGATCCGCTGCTCGCCGACGCGCCGCCGCTCGACGCCGCCGATCCCGGCTACCGCGAGGAGCGGGACGAGCGCGGCGCGGCCGCGGCGGTCGCGACGTTCTCCGCGCACGAAGAGACCGATCCGGATGCGGTGTGGGGCGCGCTGCGCCGGCATGAGCTGGAGGTGCGCGTCGCGGGCGACGACCCCGCACCCGCCTTCGGACGGCTGCTGGACCGGTGGCTGCGCACGCTCGCGCAAGAGGAGCGCGCGGGCGACGCGGACAGCTCGGCCCGGGTGAACCTGCCCTCGCGGGACATCGCGCTCGTGAACGCGCTGTCCGAGCGCGGCTTCGCACCCAACGGCATCCGTGCCGTGCACCTGCGCCCGCGCGGCGACGCCCCAGCGGCGCCGGCGCTGCCGACGCGATGGGGCTCCGCGGTGGTGCGCACGGCGACGCTCGAGGACGCGGAGGCCCTCGGTGTGCTGGATTCCCGGCTGCTGGCGCTCGACGCGCACTTCGCGAGCGTCACCGAGCGCCCCGGGGCGGCGGGCATGTTCGCCGACGCCTACCGGGAGCGGCTGCGCGCGGCGCCGGAGAGCACCTGGGTGCTCGAGCGCCCGACCGGGATCACCGGCTTCATCCACGTCATGCCGGATGCCGCCTCACCGGAACCCGGGACGCTGCCCCTCACCGTGACGGGCGGCACGTACCTCGTCGTGATGTACCTCGATGAGGCGGAGCGCGGCTCGGGCACCGGTGCGGCGTTCTGCGACATCGCGCACCGCCTGCTCGATGCGACCGGATCGCCGTACACGATGCTGAGCTATGCGGTCGCGAACCCGCGCTCCGGCCCGTTCTGGTCGCGCATGGGCTATCGCCCGATCGTGACCGAGTGGCAGCGCCGTCCCGCGGTGCTCGCGGTCTGAGCCGCGCCCGGTCACGACCGGAGCGGCGGGTCAGACGTCGTCGGCGCGGTAGTCCGGGCCGAGGAACAGCGAGATGAACCGGAACGGGCGCTGCACGCTCTCCCAGCCCAGCGGGCAGTGCACGGTGCCGCGCGGGATGAACACCGAGCCGGTCGTGGTGAGCACGTGCCGCTCGCCGTCGATCTCCATCACCAGGCGCGCGCCCAGATCCTTCGGGTTCTCCGGATCGTCGCCCATCCAGATGAGCACCTCGTCGTGGTCGTGGTGCACGTGCGGGTGCACCCAGGTCGCGGCCTCGTCGCTGGGATTGATCCAGCAGTAGCCCATGTGCACCTGCGCCTGCGGCACCTCGGCCGGCCGCATGAGGCCGTACGGGTGTCCGAGGTTCGCGGGCACGTCCGCCTTGTCGCGCACAGCCTCCCCCTCGTAGGTGAAGGACTCGCTGCTGTCCCAGATCTCCGTGACGAACAAGCCGTCGTATGCGCCCATCGTGTTCTCCTTCTGTGTGGTCTTTCGGTCTGCGGTCGTGCCGGCGTCGGCTAGCCCGCGGCGGCGAGCGGCACGTCCAGCACGTCCGCGAGCAGGGTGGCGGTGTACTCATGCCGCGGGCTGTCCAGCACCTGGGCCGCCGGGCCGTGCTCCACGACCTCGCCGCCGCGCAGCACGGTCACCGCGTCGGCGAGGCTGCGCACGACGGCGAAGTTGTGCGTGACGAAGAGCATGCTGAGCCCGTCCGCCTGCAGCCCACGCAGCAGCTCGACGATCGCCGCCTGCACGCTCACGTCCAGCGCCGAGGTGACCTCGTCGCAGATCAGCAGGCGAGGGTCGCTCGCGAGAGCCCGCGCGATCGCGACGCGCTGCCGCTGCCCGCCGGACAGCTCGGCCGGGTAGCGGCCCGCGACCTCCGCGGGAAGCTCCACCCGGTCCAGCAGCGCGGCGATGCGCGCCGTCCTGGCCCGCCCGCGGAGCCCGGCGAAGTACGTCAGCGGCACGCCGATGCTCTGTCCCACGGTGGCCCGGGGGTTGAGCGAGGCGTACGGGTTCTGGAACACGTACTGCACCTCGCGGCGCTGCGCGGCCGAACGCCGGCGGGCGGCGGGCGCGAGGGACGCGCCCTCGAGCAGCACCTCCCCGCCGGTGCGCTCCTGCAGTCCGGCGATGCACTGCGACAGGGTGCTCTTGCCGGATCCGGACTCGCCGACCACGGCCAGGCACTCCCCGGGCCGCACCTGCAGGTCCACGTCGAACAGCACCGTGCGGCGCCCGTACGCCGCGCTGAGCCCGCGCACGTCGAGCAGCGCGGCGCCCTCGGCCCGCACCGGCGCGGGCGCCGCCTCGACGCGGATGCGCGCGGCGTCGTCGAGTCCGCTCGCATGCAGGCAGCGCACGGAGCGCGCGCCGCCGTCCAGCGCGACCAGTCGCGGCGCCTCCCCGCGGCAGGCGTCGGTGGCGAAGCCGCAGCGGTCGGCGAACCGGCAGCTCTGCTGCGGGGGCGTCGGCGCGGGGGCGCGACCGGGGATCGCCTGCAGCCGCAGGCGCACCCGGCTGTCCGGCACCGAGCCGAGCAGCGCCCGGGTGTACGGGTGCCGCGGGGCACGGACGAGCCGCGCGGCGGCGCCGGTCTCCACGACCTGCCCCGCGTACATCACGGCGACCTCATCGGCGACGTCGGCGATCACGGCCAGGTCGTGGGAGATGTACACCGCCGCCATCTCGCGCGTGCGGCAGAGCTCGGCCACCAGGGCCAGCACCTTGGCCTGGGTGGTCACGTCCAGGCCCGTGGTCGGCTCGTCGAGCACGAGCACGTCGGGTGCTCCCACGATGGCCATCGCGATCCCGACGCGCTGCTTCTGACCGCCCGAGAGCTGCCCGGGGCGACGCCGCAGGAACGCGTCATCGGCGGGCAGGTCGACGGCCGCGAGCACGTCGGCGATGCGCGTCCTGCGCTCCGCGGGCTCCCCGGTCGTCGCCTCCTCCAGCTGGGTGCGCAGCGACAGCGCCGGGTTGAGCGCCGCGGCGGGATCCTGCGGCACGTAGGCGATGAGGCTTCCCCGCGCGCGGCGGCGCTCCCGATCGCCGAGCGCGAGCATGTCCACGTCGCCGATCCGCACCGAGCCCGCCGTGATCCGCGCGCCGGGGCGGGCATGCCCCAGCAGGGCGAGGGAGAGCGTGCTCTTGCCGGATCCGGATTCTCCGACCACGCCGAGCACGCGCCCCGGCTCCACCCGCAGCGACGCGTCGTCGACGAGTCGGCTGCCGTCGGCGAGCTCCACTCGCAGATCGCGCACCTCGAGTGCCGTCATCGCTGTGCTCCTTCCGTGCGCGCCACGACGCGCGCCGCGCCCTCGGCGATGAGGTTCCCGCCGACCGTGAACAGCACCACGCAGAGCACGGGCGCCACCACCGCCCATGGCTGGCCGGCCAGCCCGTTGCGGTTCTCGCTGATCATGAGCCCCCAGTCGGGGGTCGGTGGCTGGATGCCGTAGCCGATGAAGCTCATCGAGGCGAGGATCCCGACCGCCCACATCAGGCGCATGCCGAGCTCGACCATGAGCGGGGACACCAGGTTCGGCAGGATCTCCCGCGCCAGGATGTGCCCGGTCGGCACACCGGCCGCGCGCGCCCAGCGCACGAACTCGCGGTCCACGAGCGGGAGCGCCGCTCCGCGCAGCACGCGCGAGACGCCGGGCATGAGCCCGATCGCGACGAGCATCACGAGCAGCCAGGGCTCGGGGCCGATCACCGAGACGAACAGCAGCGTGAACAGCAGCGCGGGGAAGGCAAGGAGCACGTCCATGAGCCGCATCAGCACGACGTCGACCATGCCGCCCGCATAGGCGGCGCCGATGCCGACGATCGCGCCGAGCAGCACTGCGAGCACTGCGGCGCTGGGCGCCATCCAGGCCAGCTGCGCACCTCCCGCGAGCACGCGGGACAGCACGTCCCGGCCGAGGTAGTCGGCACCGAGCGGGATCCCCGCCCCCGGCGCGGCGAACGGCGCGGCGATCGTGCGCGCCGGGTTGTTCGGCGCCAGCAGCGGGCCGACCAGCGCCACGAGCAGCATCACGGCGATGAGCAGCGCTCCGGCGCGCACCTGGCGGGACCGCAGCAGGCGCGAACCCTGCCCGCGCGTGCGGGGGGCGGGCGCGGCGCGCCCTGCGGTGACGGGGATCTCGAGGACCATCTCAGTCCCTCCCGCCGACCCGGATCAGATCGGCGACGAAGTTGAACACGAAGTAGATCGCGGCGATGATCAGCACGATCGCCTGGACCATGGGGATGTCGCGCGCACCGATCGACCGCAGCAGCAGCACGCCCATCCCGGGGTAGTTGAAGACGTACTCGGTGACCACGACCCCGCCGACCGTGAACGCGGCGACCAGGCTCGCGGCGGGCACGGCCGGGGCGAGGGCGTTCGGCAGCGCGTGCACGAGCAGGATCCGCCAGCGGCCCACTCCCTTGAGCTCCGCCATCTCGACGTATTCGCTGCCGCGCACGTCGATGACGGCGACGCGCACGAGCCGGGCGAGGTACATCACCCCGCCGATCACGAGCGTGAGCACCGGGAGCACGAGCATGGCGGGGCGCTCCCACGGGTGCGAGCCGATCGGGATGATCGAGACCGCGGGCAGGATCCGGAACACGGTCGTGCCGAACAGGAACACCAGCAGCGTGCCGATGATGAAGTCGGGCAGCGCGTTGGCGACCATCGACCCGCCCAGGAACAGGCGATCGAACCAGCCGTCGCGGTACTGCGCGGCGAGGACGCCGATGATGAGCGACAGCGGCAGGATGATGGCGACCGCGATCCCGGCCAGGAACAGGCTGTTGCCGAGCGGTGTCGCGAGGATCTCGGCGACCGGACGGCCGCCGGCGAGCGAGGTGCCGAAGTCGCCCCGCAGCACCCCACCGAGCCAGCGCCCGAACTGCTCCAGCACCGGATCGTCCAGCCCGAGCTGCTCCGACAGCGCACGCACCCGCTCGGGGGTGGCGTGCGTGCCGAGCATCACGGTGGCCGCGTTGCCGGGCATGATCTGCGTCGCGAAGAACACGCACACCGCGACCAGCAGCAGGGTCGCCGCCGCCTGCACCAGCTTGCCCAGCACCGGTCCGATCCAGGCCCCTGCGGACCGTCGCCGCACCGGCAGCGTCGCCAATGACGCGGTCGCCATCATGATCGTCCTCCGCCCTTCGTGATCAGTCGGCGACGGTGACGCCGGCGAACGCCTCCGACGTGCGGCCGAAGGGGTCCGCCTTGAGGCCCTGGACCCGCTTCGAGTGCGGGGTCAGGTCCAGCGGCTGCGCGGGGATGATCGACGGCGAGTCCGCGAACTGCACGGCCTGGAGCTTGGCGATCACGTCGCACTGCTTCGCGCTGTCCGGCGTGTTGAACAGCTGGTCGGCGAGGCCGGCGAATTCGGCGTTGTTCCAGTGCGAGGCGTTGTCCTGGCCGTCGGGCAGCAGGTGACCGGGCATGCTGGACAGGTACTGGGATCCGACCACGTTGACCACGAACGGCCATTCCAGCCACTTGTCCAGCAGGGATCCGGTGTCCATCGTCTTGACGTTCACGGTCGCGCCGATCTCGGCCGCGTCCTGGTTGATGAGCTGGGCGACCTCGCTCATGCCCTGGAACGCGCCGTCGGTGACGAGGTCGACGTTCAGGTTCGACTGGCCCGCCTCGGCGAGCAGCTGCTTCGCCTTCTGCAGGTCCTGCGCGCGCTGCGGGAGTGCGGGGGCGGGGCAGCCGGTCGCGAGGTCCACATCGTTGCCGACCTTCGCGTAGCCGTTGTACGCGGTCTTCACGACGGCGTCGCGATCGACGATCAGCTGCAGCGCCTGACGCACGCGCGGGTCGTCGAACGGCGCGACGTCCGTACGCATGTCGAGGGTGAGGTGCGTGGCGCTCTCGCTCTTGATGAACTCGATGCCGGAGGCCGTGAGCGCGTCCACGTTCGACAGCGGCACGGCGGAGGTGACGTCGATCTGCCCGCCCTGCAGCGCGTTGACGATCGCCTGCTGGTCGGCGAAGAAGAACACGTCGAGGTTCGTGAAGCCCGGCTTCTCACCCCAGTAGTCGTCGAAGCGGGTCAGGCTCGCCTGCTGGTTGGCTGCGAACGAGTCGATCGTGAACGGCCCGGTGCCGTCGACCTTCTTCTCGGTCGAGGTCTTGCCGATCATCGAGAGCTGCTCGTACGACCAGACGCTGGGGAACACCCCGTAGGGCTTGCTCAGCGTGAACTCGACCGTGAGGTCGTCGATCTTCTTGATCCGATCCGGCGAGACGAACCCGGAGATCTGCGTGATGGCGCCGAAGGAGTCCTTCAGCTCGAACATCTTCCCGATGCTGAAGATCACGTCGTCGGCGCCGAACGTCGCGCCGCTGTGCAGCTTGACCCCTGGCCGCAGCGTGACGGTCCACACGGTGTTGTCCGCGTTGGGCGTGAACGACTCGGCCAGGCCCATCCTCAGCACGCCCTTGTCGTCGAGGTCGGTGAGCGTGTCCAGCGTGTTGGTCCAGATGGCCCCCTCGCCGACCGTGCTCTGCGCGGCGTACGGGAACGGCGTGTCATTGACGCTGCCGATCAGGCCCAGGTTGAGGGTGCCCTGGCCGGCACCGGACGAGTCGGATCCGCTGCCGGCGGAGCCGGGCGACGAGCACGCGGAGAGCGCCGCCACGAGGACGGTCGCCGCGATTCCGGCGGCGGCACGCCGGCGGAACCGACGCGGGGTGGAATGGGATGCGGACACGGTGTCTCCTTCGAACGGTGCCGGAAGCGCTCGACGATGAGCGCAGAGCGATCCGAGGCTCGGATCGCGGGTCTGATGAGGCGGCGGATGCCGCCGAGACGCGCGCGCCGGCCGGGTTCCGCGGTGCGGCAACCGGCCGGCGACGCGGTTAGAGGGCGGGCGCGTCGAGTGCGCGCCGGTGCGAGTCGTAGTCGGGGCTCAGCGTGATCGCGATGAACGTGAACGGACGGTCCACCTTCTCGAAGCCGAGCGGGCAGTGGTACGTGCCCTTGGGGATGTACACCGCGCCGGTGGTCGAGACGACGTGCCGCTCGCCCTCGATCGTCATGTACAGATCCCCGCCGAGCGCGCCCGGATCCGTCGGGTCGTTGCCCATCCACACCAGGATCTCGTCGAAGTCCTCGTGCACGTGCTCATGCACCCAGAACGTCTCCTCGCCGACGGGCATCACCCAGCTGTACGCGCCGAAGACCGTCGAGGCGGGCACGTCGAGCTGACGCATGATGCCGTAGGGAACGCTCAGGTTCGGCGGCAGCGTGCTTCCGCCCGCCTCGCCCTCGTTGACCATGTCGTCCGCGACGACGTTCATGTCGGTGATGAAGAGCTCGTCGTACCTGCCCATGATCAGGCCTGCGGGACGTTCTCGTCGGAGGAGTAGTTGCCGTCCGCGGCGAGCGAGATCGCGTTGAAGCGGATCGGCCGGGTGACGGTGCCCCAGTCCAGCGGGCAGTGCCGCACCCCGGCGGGGATGTAGACAGCACCGGAGGTGTCGATCGTGTACTTCTCGCCGTCGATCCACAGATACGCCTCGCCGCCCAGGTCGTGCGGGTTCTCCGGGTCGCTGCCGAGGAAGACCAGGACCTCGTCGTAGTCGTGCTCGTGCTCGTTGACCCAGTGGCTGCCCTCGTCGGTCGGGTGGATCCACGAGTACGTCATGTGGACCTTCGCCTCCGGGACGTCCTCAGCACGCATGAGGGCGAACGCGTCGCCGATGTGGGACGGCCGCGGCTCACCGGTCGCGATCGCCCCCTCGTTGACGAGATCGTCGCTCACGTCACCCATGTGCCGCACGATGAGGTGCTCGTATCTGCCTGTCATGTGTCCTCCTCAGGAATGTGCTCTCACGCTAGGTCGGCCCTCGAGCACGCCTCCAGGCACTCATCCCGGGCGATCTGGCACTCGCTCCCGCACTCGCCCGCGGCCCGCGTTGACCCAGCGCGCACGATCGTGGTGCCCCGGCGCGCGGTCGCCGCGGCACGCTTGCCCCGAGCGCGTCGCGGGGGTGGAGTGACGGGGTGAGGTCATCGTCGACACCCGCCTTCGCGGAGTACAACATCGAGCAGCGCTCGACGACGCTGCACGGATCCGCTCTCGTCGGCGCGTTCGCCGAGGACGGCCCGGGGCCGCACATGACCGTGCCGCACCGGCATGACTTCGTCGAGCTGATCTGGGTGTCGCAGGGCTCGGGGTCGCATCTGATCGACACCTCGGAGTTCGAGGTCGCGCCGCGCACGCTGCACATCGTGGCGCCCGGTCAGGTGCACTGCTGGCATCCCGCCGATGCTCCGCTCGATGGCACCCTGGTGCTGTTCCGCGAGGAGTTCCTGGTCAGCGCCTCCGACCTCCCGGCACGGGTGATCCGCGGCGGTATGACGACCCCCGACGATGCGACGGCCCGGCGGATCGACCGGATGCTGGACGATCTGCGCGAGGAGCTCGCCGGCGACAGCCCCGACCGCGACGAAGTCGTGCGCTTCCTTCTCTCGGCGCTCGTCACTCTCTGCACGCGCACCCACATCGAGCCGGCCCGGCCGCGGCACACGCTCGCGCAGACGTTCCTGCGCATCGTGCGTGACGAGCCCCGCATCACGCTCGGCGTCGCCGAGTGCGCGCGCCGGCTGAACGTGACCGCGAACCACCTCGCCGAGGTGGTCGCCGCCGACACCGGCCGCACCCCCAGTGCCGTGATCCGCGCCGCCGTGCTGCTCGAGGCCAAACGTCTGCTGTGCCGCACGTCGCTGACCTGCACCCAGGTCGCGGCCGAGCTGAGCTTCGAGGATCCGTCGTACTTCTCGCGGTTCTTCCGCCGCGAGACCGGCGTCACGCCGTCGGCCTATCGCGACGCGCACTCCGCGGCCGCGGCCTGAGCCGGGCCGGCTCGGCCGAGCAGGACCGCCGGGCGCCGCTCAGCGCTGGTCGAAGTCCTCGAAGATGAGCGTCGTGCGACTCGAGCGCACCGCGGGGATGGACTGGATCTCCTCCAGCACGATGCGGCGCAGGTCACGCGCGTCGCCCGCGCGCACGAGCAGGATCACATCCACGTCGCCGCCGACGAGCGCCATGTGCTCGACCTCGGGGATCCGCTGCAGACGCTCCTGCACCTCCTGCCAGGAGGGCTGCTCGAGCGAGAGCATCACATAGGCCGAGGCGTGATGGCCGAGCAGCACCGGGTCGGTGCGCACCGTGTAGCCGGTGATCACGCCGACATCGGTGAGCCTCTTGATGCGCGCGTGCGCGCCGGCGCGCGAGATGTGCACGCTCTCGGCGATCGCGGTCATGGAGGCGCGGGCATCGCGGCGCAGCTCCTCCAGGATCGCCCGGTCGATCTCGTCGAGCTCCGCCATGCTTACACCCTCCCGTTCGTGATCCAGTGACACTCTGTATCAGTTTCGGGCCTTCTGCATGCAATCGTCCATACTCCGCCTGCTCCCATTGGACGACTGCACGGAGCGACTCACACTGGAGACATCACGTTCGGCGAGGAAGGCGGACCCGATGCAGCACACGATGCTTCAGCCGGCACATCCCCACGGCCCGGATCCGCACGGCGCGGATCCGCGCGATCTGCTCCCCCGCGACGAGCCGGTGCGGCTCATCGACGAGGCCGGGGCCGTACACGCCGACGAGGGCTATCCGATGCCCTCCGCGGATCTGCTCCGACGCGCCTACCGGGGCCTTGTCGAGGCACGGCGCATCAACGATCAGGCGAACGCCCTCGTGCGGCAGGGCCGCCTCGCGGTCTATCCGTCCTCGCACGGCCAGGAGGCCTGCCAGATCGCCGCCGCGCTCGTGCTCGGCGCCGGCGACTGGCTGTTCCCGACGTACCGGGACTCGGTGGCGGTGATCGCGCGCGGCGTCTCCCCCGCCGACGCCATGGTGCTGCTCAAGGGCGACTGGCACTCCGGCTACGACCCGCACGAGCACCATGTGGCCCCGCAGACCACGCCGCTGGCGACCCAGCTGCTGCACGCGGTCGGCTTCGCGCAGGCCGCGAAGCACCGCGGTGAGGACACCGTGGTGCTCGCGATGTGCGGCGACGGCTCCACGAGCGAGGGCGACTTCCACGAGGCGCTGAACTTCGCGGCGGTGTTCCACCTGCCGGTGGTCTTCTTCGTGCAGAACAACGAGTACGCGATCTCGGTGCCGCTGTCCCGGCAGACGGCCGCCCCGTCGCTCGCACACAAGGCGATCGGCTACGGCATGCCCGGCCGGCGCGTGGACGGCAACGACGTCGCCGCGCTCCTGGCCGTGCTCGGCGAGGCCGTGGACCGGGCCAGGGCCGGCGGCGGCCCGGCGCTGATCGAGGCGCACACCTACCGCATGCAGGCGCACACGAATGCCGACGACGACACCCGGTACCGCGAGCGCGCCGAGGTGCAGGCGTGGGCCGAGCGGGACCCGCTGACACGTCTGCGCACGCATCTCACCGCACGCGGGCTGCTCGACGCGGCGGGCGAGCAGGAGCTCGCGGAGGGCGCCGAGACGATCGCCACGGCGCTGCGCGAGGCGCTCAACGCCGATGCCGACCTCGACCCGGAGGACCTGTTCCGCTTCGTGCGCAGCACCCGCTCGCCGCAGCTGCAGGAGCAGTGGCATCGGCTGCGCGACGAGCTGGAGCGAGCCGGCACCGCCGTCGAAGGAGGCCCCCGATGACCATCGCGCATGACGACGTCCGGCAGGACGCCGGCCCCTCCGACGACGGCCGACCGGCCGCCGTCGCGACGATGACGATGGCCGCGGCGCTCAACCGCGCGCTCGCCGACGCCATCGAGTCCGACCCCGCGGTCGTCGTCTTCGGTGAGGACGTGGGCGCCCTCGGCGGCGTCTTCCGCATCACCGACGGTCTCACGGAGCGGTTCGGCGAGGATCGCTGCTTCGACACGCCGCTCGCGGAGTCGGGCATCGTCGGCACCGCGGTCGGTATGGCGATGAACGGGATGCGCCCGGTGGTCGAGCTGCAGTTCGACGCCTTCGCGCTGCCGGCGTTCGAGCAGATCGTCAGCCACGTCGCGAAGATGGGCAACCGCACCCGCGGCGCCGTGCGGATGCCGCTGGTGATCCGCATCCCCACCGGCGGCGGCATCGGGGGCGTCGAGCATCATTGCGACTCCTCGGAGGCGTACTACGCGCACACCCCGGGGCTGACCGTCGTGTGCCCGTCGACCCCGCAGGACGCCTACTCCCTGCTGCGGGCGGCGATCGCCTCCCCCGATCCGGTGATCTTCCTGGAGCCGAAGAAGCTGTACTGGAGCACCGGCGAGGTCGACACCTCGATCGTGGGGCGGATCGGATCCGCCCGCATCGCTCGCGCGGGCACCGACGTCACCCTCATCGCCTACGGATCCTCCGTGGCGACCTGCCTCGAGGCCGCCGAGATCGCCGCCAGCGAGGGCCGCAGCGTGCAGGTGATCGACGTGCGCACGCTCACCCCGTTCGACGACGCCACGGTCACCGCGGCCGTGCGCTCGACCGGCCGCGCGGTGGTCGTCGCCGAGGCGCCGGGCTTCGCGAGCGTGGCGAGCGAGATCCAGTCCCGGGTGTTCGAGCGCTGCTTCGAGCATCTCGAGGCGCCGGTGCGCAAGGTGACCGGCTTCGACACCCCGTTCGCCCCGCCGAAGTTCGAGCACTGGTACCTGCCCGATGCGGACCGGGTGCTGGACGCGATCGACACGCTGCACTGGCTCGACGAGCACGGAGACGAAGCATGACGCCCCCGGAGTCCCCGGGGACCGGCACCGCCCCGACCAGGGTCTTCCGGCTGCCCGATCTGGGCGAGGGCCTCACCGAGGCCGGCCTCGTGCAGTGGCTCGTGCAGGTCGGCGACACGATCCGCACGGATCAGCCGATCGCCGAGGTGGAGACCGCCAAGAGCGTGGTCGAGCTGCCCTCGCCGTTCGCCGGCGTCGTCACGGCCCTGCACGGCGAGCCCGGGGGAACCATCGACGTGGGCGCCCCCGTCCTCGAGGTCGCGGAGGCGGCGGTCGAGAAGGAGGCCGCGGTCGAGAAGGAGGCGTACCGCACCGAGGAGCGCGCCGGATCCGGCAACGTGCTCATCGGCTACGGCACCAGCGAGCGCGCGGGCTCCGGCCGCCGCCGCGCCCCCCGGTCCCTGAGCGAGCGCAGCGAGACGAAGGGCGTCCCAGACCCACCCCGGTCCCTGAGTGAGCGCAGCGAGACGAAGGGCATCCCAGACCCACCCCGGTCCCTGAGCGAGCGCAGCGAGACGAAGGGCGTCGCAGACCCACCCCGGTCCCTGAGCGAGCGCAGCGAGACGAAGGGCGTCGCCGTGCGCTCCCCCCTGGTCCGCCGGCTCGCGCGCGACCTCGGCGTCGACGTGCGCACGATCGCCCCGACGGGCGCCGACGGCGCGATCACCCGGGCCGACGTGCTCCGCGCGGCCGTGGATCAGGCCGTGGACGGGATGGCCCGGCACGCGCTCGCCGCCCCGGCCCCTGAGGCCTCGGTCCCTGAGGCCTCGGTCCCTGAGGCTCTCGAAGGGACCCCCGCCGTCGTCGACGGGCTCGCCGTGGCGTCCCGCGAGCGCCTGTCGCCGCTGCGCCGGGCGGCGAGCGCCCGCCTCACCCGGAGCCGCTCGGAGATCCCCGAGGCGACCGTGTGGGTCGACGTGGACGTCACCGAGCTGTGGACCCTGCGCGCCGCGATGGCGCCCGAGGGCGGCCGCGCCCCCTCCCTCACCGCGCTCGTCGCCCGCTTCGTGCTGATCGCCCTCGCCGAGCACCCCCTGCTCGCCGCACGGCTCAGCGACGACGCGACCGAGATCCTCTCCTTCGACGGAGTCAACCTCGGCATCGCCGCCGACACCGCCCGGGGTCTCCTGGTGCCGGTGATCCCCCGCGCGCACGAGCTCAGCGTCGACGAGCTCGACGCCGCGCTGCAGGAGCTCACGGCGACCACCCGCGCCGGATCCCTGCCGCCCGAGCGGCTGCGCGGATCCACGTTCACGCTGAACAACTACGGCGGCCTGGGCGTGGACGGATCCGCTGCGATCATCAACCACCCCGACGTCGCGATCCTCGGCATCGGCCGCATGATCGAGCGCCCGTGGGTCGTCGACGGGGCGATCGTGGCCCGCCGGATCGCGCAGCTCTCGCTCGTGTTCGACCACCGGGTGTGCGACGGCGGGTATGCGGCCTCGTTCCTGCGCCGCGTGAGGGAGCTGCTGGAGCACCCGGCCCGCGCCTACGGACGGGTGCGCTGAGCCCGCGGGTCACCCCCGGAGCGCGAGCACGAACGGCAGGACATCGGTGGCCCCGGCCCGGCGGAGCAGGCGTGCGGCGACCGTGAGCGACCAGCGGCTGTCTGCCTGATCGTCGACGAGCAGCACCGGACCGGCGGGCACGTCGAGCCCCTCGGTGGTGAACCGGTCCCAGACCCCGGCGAGACGGAACGCGCTGTTCCCGCCCGGCTGCCCGGACGGCCCGCCGCCGACGAGACCGAGTTCGCCGAGGTACGGCAGCCGTCCGATCTCGGCGATCGCCCGCGCCAGCGAGCCGACCAGGAGCGGCCGCGACCGCGACGGCATCGCCACCACCGCGACCGGCCGCTCGGCCCAGCCCCACCCGGCGAGCACGCGCACGCAGGCATCGCGCAGCGTCGACGGCACCGCGGCGTCGACCGTCCCGGCGGCGAACAGCCGACGCAGCTCGCCGCCCCAGCCGAGATCCGTGAGGCGCGCGAGCGCGCGCCCCTCGGCGGCCTGCTCATCCGGGGGGATGCGGCCTCTCACCGGGACGCCGAGCCGATCCGCTCCGGTCGGCCAGGCGCGGCGCGGTTCGATCGCCACGCCCACACGGTCGAGCGCGCTGGTGGCGGCTTCGCGGGCCGCCGATCCGATCTCGGACGGGAACCAGACGCCCGCGCAGTTGTCGCACCGCCCGCATGGCGCCGCGGTCTCGTCGTCGAGCGTGCGCTGCAGGAACTCCATCCGGCAGCCGTCGCCCTGCTCGTAGTCGATCATGTGCTGCTGCTCGGCGCGACGCTCGGCGGCGATCCGGTCGTACCGCTCCGCGTCATAGGTCCACGGCTCGCCGGTCGCGATCCAGCCGCCCTGCACGCGGCGCACGGCGCCGTCGACGTCGAGCACCTTGAGCAGCAGCTCGAGCGGGGTGCGCCGGATGTCGACCATCGCCTCGAGCACCGGAGTCGACACCGGAGCATCGCCGAGCGCTGCGATCACGCGCTCCGCGCGCTCCCGATCCGGCATCGAGGCGGTCGCGAAGTAGCTCCAGATGTCGCGGTCCTCGGCGCCCGGCAGCAGCAGCACGTCGGCGCTCGCGCTCGCACGGCCCGCACGCCCTACCTGCTGGTAGTACGCGACGGGCGACGACGGGGCCCCCAGGTGCAGCACGAACCCGAGATCCGGCTTGTCGAAACCCATCCCGAGGGCGCTCGTGGCGACGAGGGCCTTCACCTCGTTGCGCTTGAGCATCGCCTCCGACTCCGCACGCTC
>JAFDWP010000154.1 GCA_018268435.1 Actinomycetota bacterium | reverse complement strand
TCACCACCCCGTCCGTGCAGGCGACCGAGGACTACGTCTCCGGCCGCTTCGGGTGAGATCGGCGGATCCCGGCCCGACCGGATCCCTCCCCTGACCCATCTCGATCGGCCCCTCGCCCGCCCCACCTCGCCTGGCCCCTCGCTCGGCCCGCCTCGCCTGACCCATCTCACCTGGCCATCTGCCGGAAAACCGAGGCGGATCCGGCGTGTCGGCCCCCTAACCTGCCTGCGCAGACGCGACGCGCCGTGCAGCTCCTCGGTTTTCCGACAGGGACGCAGGATCCACGACCGTCCTCCACAATCGGGGATCCGACCGGTCTCCGCACCGGTCGCGCATCGCCGCGCCCACGGGCCCTCCGGCTCCACGACGATCAGGGGATGTTCGCCGCCGCCTCGATGCTCGCCTCGCTCGGCCGCATGGCCCGCACCGCCGAGCTGCGGCGCCTGGGCGTCGGCGAGCGCGAGCTGACGCGCGCGGTCCGCACCGGCGAGGTCGTCCGCGTCAGGCAGGGCGTGTACGCGCTGCCGGACGAGCCTCCGGAGCAGGTGCACGCGGCCATGCACGGCGGCGCCGTCGGGTGTGCTCATGCGGCGACGCGGCACGGGCTCTGGATCCTTCGCCTCCCCGATGAGCTCCACATCTGGCTGGGCCAGAACGGCACCCCGCGTGGGCGTGCGGATTCGTGCCAGATCCACTGGGACGGCGGGCATGTCGAGGTCGGCGCGCTGCCGCCCGTGCGCAATGTGCTCCTGCAGCTCGGCATCTGCACCGACGAGGAGACCTTCTTCGCCGCACTCGAATCCGCGTTGCGTCAGTCGCTGGTGCACGCCGTCGATCTCCGGTGGCTGCGGCCCCGGCTGCCGCGGCCCCGGCGCCGGCTGGTGGACCTCGCCCGCTCCGACGCGGACAGCGGTCTGGAGTCGCTGATCCGGCTGCGGCTGCACCGCCTCGGCATCGCCGTTCGCACGCAGGTGCAGATCGAGGGCGTCGGAGAAGTGGATCTGCTGATCGGCGGCCGGCTCATCGTCGAGGCCGACGGCGAGGAGAATCACGCGGGCGCGGACAAGCGGCACAAGGATCTCCGTCGGGACGCGGCGGCCACCGCGCTCGGCTACGTGACCCTCCGGTTCGACTACGACCTGATCGTGCACCACTGGGACGTCGTGGAGCGCGCGATCCTCGCCGCGCTCGCCCGCGCCTGATCCCGCACCTTCTCGCGACGCCCGGCCCCTCGCTGGTCGCTACCCCTCGTGGCTCGCTGGCTCCCCGCCGCTCGCCAGATCCTCCCCGCACGTCGGAAAACGGAGGAGCATCCGGCGTGTCGGATCCGACACCCCCTGCTGCACACACGACACGCCGCGCACCTCCTCCGTTTTCCGGCAGATGCACGGGGACGTGGACGCCGCCCGAGCCCTTCATCCGAAGTCCGCGGTCCGCAGTCCGCAGTCCGGCAAGGACGGCCAACCGGCCAGGCCGGCGACGCGTAGCTCCCCGCACGTCGGAAAACGGAGGAGCATCCGGCGTGTCGGGCCCGACACCCCCTGCTGCACACACGACACGCCGCGCACCTCCTCCGTTTTCCGGCGGGAGGCCTCGGGTGGTGGATCCGGTGAGGCCTCGGGGAGGGTGGATGCGGGGCGAGCCGTGCCGGCGGGGCGAGCCGCGCCGGCCGGATCCGGATCAGTCGCGCGGAGAGAGCAGGTAGGCGTTGAGGCCGTCGGTGAACGCGTGGTCCACCGTGAGCGGGACGCCGTCGATCGCGGTGATCGGCGCGGCCAACCGCACGCTGGAGACCAGCCAGGCCTGATCCGCGGTGGTGAGGTCGGCCGTCGGCACCGTGGCGTACGCGGTCGAGAACCCCTGCTCCTCCAGGTGCGCGAACAGGCTGATCTGCGTGGTGCCCTGCAGGATCCCGCCGTGCGGCGCGGGGGTCACGAAGCGGTCCCCGACGCGCACGATGAGCGAGGCCGTCGGCGCCTCCAGCACGACCCCGTCGGTGGTGACGAAGATCGCGTCGTCGGCGCCGCGGCGGTGCGCCTCGCGCAGCGCCGCCATGTTGATCGCGTACGACAGCGTCTTCGCGCCCAGCAGCAGCCACGGCGCACGCTCGGCCGCGCCGCTGTCGTAGCCGCGGTCCAGCGTGACGACGCGGATCCCCGCGGTGCGCGCGCGCGTGGAGTCCCCCGCCGGCGCCGCGGTGACCCAGGCCGTCGGGGCGGGACCCTGGTCGATGCCGCGGCTGAGGATGAGCTTGATCACCCATTCCCCGGCGCCGCACTCGGCCGCGGCGATCGCGATCGCCTGACGCCACTGCTCGCGGTGCGGATCCGGCAGGTCGCAGAGCGCCGCCGAGTGCGCCAGCCGCTGGATGTGCGGCTCGACCTCCTGCGCGTGGCCGTCGACGACGCCGATCGACTCGAAGATCCCGTCGCCGCGCTGCGTGCTCAGCTCGCTCACGCTCAGGGCGGGAGCACCCGGGTCGACGCGGCGGAAGCTGTCGCTGAAGTCCGCCCGTTCCTCCTGGGTGGATTCGGCGGGGGTGATCAGCAGGGCGAATCGGGCTGCGGCCATGGTCCGAGCCTAGGGCCTGGTGCGACACGCCCGTGCCGACCGGCGAGCGCCGCCGAGGGGAATATCGTCCCCGCCGCCGCGTTACACTTGATCGGCCGGGCCGCATAACCCCGGGCTCCATTTTCTGCCGCTGCGAGCGGCCTTCCGCCGAGAGGCGTTCTTGCGGCCCGGCTCTTCCGTCTCCGGATCAGGATCCGACTCGCTCCGGATCCGACTCGCTCCGGATCCGGTCAGTTCAGCGATCCGTCACGCCAGGACGCGGCGGAGGAGGCGAGATCATGTGCGTAGGCGCTCAGGCGCGCCGCACGCACGGTGAGCTCGCTCGCGCGCGCGGGCTCCGTGCGCTCGTAGTCGTCGGCGATGTGCGTGGCGCCGGAGGCCTGCACGCGGCAGAACGCCGCGGCCCGCTCCAGCGCGATGGCGAAGTCCCCGGCGAACGCGCCGTGCAGGATCGTGTCGATCAGGGCGACCAGCTCCTCCGGCCCGGCAGGCACCGGCGCACCGGCGACCAGCGCGTCGACGGAGGGCAGCTCGAGGCGGCCCCGCTCGTGCAGCAGCGCCGCCAGAGCCGGGTCGGCATGGATCGACGCCTGCAGCAGGTACAGCCGCCACAGGGATCCCGGGAGCGAGACGGCCGGGCTCTTCGCCCACAGCTCGGCGACCTCGTCGATGCCGTGCGCGGTGGCGTAGGCCACCAGCCGGTCCGCGCTGACCCCGCTGTCATCCGCGCGCACCCGGGCCAGCAGGGCCGACGCCGTCGCATGCGCCATCCGGGTCTGCTCGGCGGGATCGTGCGATCCGAGCAGATTGTCGAACGTCTCCGGGGACAGCCGGACGGGGCGGTGGAAGGGTGCGGGCACCGACCCAGGGTACGCGCGAAGCCCGCGCAACACCCATGGGCGCGGGCCCTAGACTGGACGGACGGGCCTCTAGCTCAGTTGGCAGAGCATCGGACTTCAACACAATAGGAGCGCCTCGGGGGAAACCCCGGGGATGACACCACTCAAAGTCGGGGAACCCTTCCTGGGAGACCAGTTGGCGATCCCGAGCCAAGCCGGACGCGTCCGGAAGGTGTAGAGACTGGACGGGTGGCACCTACAGCGCAAGCCAGGGTGAAGGGACAGTCCAGACCACGAACGCCCATCGGGCGGCGGCGAAAGCCGAAGTGGCAGGTTAATCCGCGGGTCGAGGGTTCGAGCCCCTCGGGGCCCACCGCACGCAAGGCCCGGTCGTCACGACCGGGCCTTGCGCGTCTCCTCCCCCGTCTCGGGTCAGCCCTTCACCCCGGAGAACTTGATGCCTTCGACGAACTGCTTCTGGGCGAGGAAGAACAGCACCACGATCGGGAGCATGACGAGCACCGTCGCCGCCATGGTGAGCGTCCAGTCCACCTGGTGCTGCCCGCGGAACGAGGCCAGCCCGATCGACAGCGTCCAGTTCTCCGGCTTCTCCCCCGTGTAAAGGAGGGGGCCGAAGTAGTCGTTCCACGTGTTCAGGAAGCTGAACAGCGCCGCCGCGGCGATGCCCGGCTTCGCCATCGGGAGGATCACGTGCCGCAGCGTCTGCCACTCCGAGGCTCCGTCCACGCGCGCCGCGTCGGAGTACGACTGCGGGATCGTGATGAGGAACTGACGGATCAGGAAGATGCTGAACGCGTCGCCGAACAGGTTCGGGATGATCAGCGGCCATAGCGTGCCGGTGAGTCCCAGATGCGCCCAGACGACGTACATCGGCACCGCGGTGACCTGTGCCGGCAGCAGCATCGCGACGATGACGAGGTAGAACGCCGCGTTGCGGCCGCGCCACTGCAGGCGGGCGAGCGCGTACGCGATCGGAACGCTCGAGATCAGCATGAACAGCGTCGCGAGCCCGGAGTAGAGGATCGAGTTGCCGAGGTACACGAGCATCGGAGAGCGCGCGAACACCGCGAGGTAGTTCTCCGGATGCCACGACGACGGCCACAGGTCCTTGGTGAGCGCCTGCTCCCCCGGCATGAACGAGGTGAGCAGGACGAACACGATCGGGAACAGGAACGCCACGGCGAGCGCGATGGCGACGGCGTGCACGGCGATCCAGCTGAGGATCTTCTGCCGGCGCAGACCGCGCGGCGCCGACGCATCGGGCACGGTCACGACTTCGGTCTCGGTGAGGACGGCGGTCATCTCATTCCTCTCCCATGCCGGCGAAGCGCATTCGACGCACGAGGATGATCGTGAACACGCCCGAGACGACGAACAGGCCGATCGCCATCGCCGAGGCGTAGCCCATGTGGAACTGTCGGAAGCCCTGCTCGTAGAGCCACATCGGGAAGGTCAGGGTCGAGTTGTCCGGGTAGCCCATGCTCCCGGACGGATTTCCGGAGGCGGTCTGGCCCGCCACCATGGCCTCGGTGAAGAACTGCAGTCCGACGATCACGGAGTTCACGACGGCGAACAGCAGCACCGGGGTGATGGTCGGCAGGGTGACGTGCCGGAACTGCGCGAACGGGCCGGCGCCGTCCAGCGACGCGGCCTCGTAGAGCTCGCCGGGCACGTCCAGCAGCGCGGCCAGGAAGATCACGATGACCGTCCCCGACATCCACAGCGAGATCATCGCGAGGCCCGGCTTCGCGAACGCCGGGTCGTTGAACCACAGCGGACCCTCGATGCCGAACACCGCGAGCAGCTGGTTGATCGGACCCGTGCCGGGGTTGAGCAGGAACACGAACGACAGCACCGCCGCGACCGGCGGAGTCAGCGAGGGCAGGTAGAACAGCGTGCGGAACACGCCGGCACCGCGCTTGACGCGCACGAGGATCAGCGCGACGCCCAGGGCGAAGACGACCCGGCCGACCGTGATCACGATCGTGAGCCATGCCGTGTTGCCGACGGCCTTCCACAGCAGCGGGTCCTTCGTGAACATGTCGACGTAGTTGCGCACGCCGACGAACACCGGGTCGCCGATGAGGTCGAAGGAGGTGAACGAGTAGAACAGCGTCGCGCCGAGCGGGTAGAGGAAGAACACCGACAGTCCGATGATCCCCGGGAACAGGAACATCAGGACCGTGCGGCGGCGACGCCGGGTCTCGGCCCCGCGGGCGGCTCGCGCCGCCCGCGGGATCGTGGAGGAAACGGTCACTTCGCGCCCAGCGCCGCGCTGTCGTCGATCTGCTTGTCGGTCTCGGCGAGACCCTTCTCCAGGTCGGTGCGGGATCCGGTGACGTACGCGGTCGCGAAGTCGCCGGCGACCTTGAGGAACGCGCCGCCGCTCGCGGTGGCGGGGTTGGTCTGCAGCTTGCCGCCGCCGTACAGGTCGAGGAACGTCTGGAACTGGGTCGGCAGCTTCAGGTCCGGCGAGGTCAGCGCGTCCGTCGAGGTCGGCACGTTGCCGAGGCCGTTCGCGAACGTCACGAGCGCGTCGGTGTCGGTCGTCAGGAACTTGATCACGTCCCACGCCGCGGCGGCGTTCTTCGCACCCTTCGGGATCCCGATGATGTTTCCGGTCGTGTACCCCGTGCCGTACAGCTCCGGGTGCGAGTCGGAGACGGGGAACGGCGCGGTGGCGTAGTCGAGGTCCGGCGCCTGGTCCTTGATGAACGCGGTGCGGTACTCGCCGTCGAGGGTCATCGCGACCTTGCCGGTCTGGAAGTCCTGGTCGGCGGAGTACTGCTGACCGGCCTCCGCGGTGAAGCGCGTGAGCGCGTCGCTGCCGTAGAAGTCGGTGAGGTCCTTCTGCCAGGTGAGCATCTCCGACCAGCCCGGGTCGGTGGCCAGCTGCGCCTTGCCATCCTTGTCGAGCCACTGCGCGTCCCACTGCGGCGCGAGGATCTCGACGTGGTTCGCGTAGAACCCCGGCGTCGGAACGTAGCCCGCCACCTCGATGGATCCGTCGGCGGCCTTCTTGGTGAGCTTCTTGGCGTCCTCGGCGAACTCGCTCATCGTCTTCGGGGGCGCGGTGATGCCGGCCTCCGCGAACATCTTCTTGTTGTAGTAGAGACCGAACACATCGGCGAGCAGCGGCATCGCGCAGCGGTTCCCGTCGAACTCGGTGTAGGCGAGCGTGGCCTTGGGGATCTTGTTCAGGTCGACCCCGTCGCGCGAGATGAGCGGCCCGAGGTCCTGGAACGTGCCGGTGGAGCAGAACGAGCCGATGTTGTTCGCGGAGAACGACATCGCCACATCCGGCGCGTTGCCGCCACGGATCGCCTGCGTGATCTTGTCGTCGGTCTGCCCGCCGACGCTCTTGATCGTCACGTTCGGGTGCTTCTGGTGGTACATGTCGAGCACCGACTCGAACACCTTCAGCTCCCGGTCCGTGAACCCGCTCCAGACGGTGACCGTGACCTTCTGGTTCGGGTCGAGGGGCGCCTGCGCCGCTCCGCCGCTGGTGCTGCCGAGGCCGGAGCACCCGGTGAGCACGAGGGCGGCGGCACCGGTCAACGCCGCGGCACGGATGAATCTGACCATGATGGATCTCCTTACGTCCTTGTTCGGGAATGGGTACTGCAGGTGCTTCGGGCTCAGTCGTCGACGACGGAGCCCGAAGCGAACACGGTGTGACGAGCGTTGTGCAGGGCGAGCCTCAGCCCGCCGACGAGCACGGCGTCCGGTCCGTGGGTCTGGGTGCGCAGATTCAACGGGGTCATGCGGTCCGGGGTCTGGATCTGCTCGATCCGACGCTGGATCCGCTCCCGGAGCGCCTCGCCGCCCGCGGAGATCACGCTCCCGCCGAGCACGGTGGTCCCCGGATCCATGACGGAGTGCACCACGGTCGCCGCGAAGGCGGCGCGCCGCGCCAGCCCGTCCAGGAACGCGGCGTGCGCAGTGTCGGTCGCGGTCGTCGCGGCACGGATGAGCGCCTCCGCGTCGGGCTCCTCGCCGAGGGCGAGCTCGTGATACGCAGCGAGGGCGAGGATGCCCCCGGCCGAAAGCGCCGAGCCGAGCGTGGTGCCGTCCGGTGAGTCGGCGCCCATGTACGGGATGTAGTCGATCTCACCGGCACCGCCGGTCACGCCGTGGTGCAGCTCGCCGCCCAGCACGAGCGCGGCACCGAGACCCACGGCATCGATCCAGACGAGGGCGAAGGAGTCGTCGTCCGCCCGGGCGGCGTCCTGGTCGGGCTGCGCCGCGCGGGCGCCGCGCTCGGCGAGGGCGATGAGGTTGACGTCGTTCTCGACGACGACGTCGGCGCCGATGCGCTCGCGCAGGTGCGCGACCAGGTCGATCTCGGCCCACTCGGGGATGCGCCGGGTGTAGAGCAGTCGTCCGGTCAGGGGCTCGATGCCACCGGGGACCCCGACGACCACGGCCGTGGCCTCGGTCTCGAGCCCGGCCATCCGGCGGGCCTCTGCGATCGCCTCGACGACGGCGTCCGTGGGGTGCTGCCCGTCGAAGGCCCGCACGACACGCGCGAGCTCCTCCCCGACGAGATCGCACAGCACGACGGACACCTGCCCCTTGCGCACGTCGACCACCACGCCGTGGCCGGCTCCGCCACGGATGGTCCACAGCTGGGCGCTGGGCCCCGGCCCGCCCGCGCGCTTTCCGGCCCGTTCGATCAGGGCGACCCGCTCGAGGCGGTTCAGGAGTTCGGCGACCCCGGGCTTGGACAGGCCGGTGAGGCGCTCCAGCGTGGCCCGGGAGACCGGCCCGCGTTCGGCCATGAGTTCCAGCGCGGTGCGGTCGT
>JAFDWP010000153.1 GCA_018268435.1 Actinomycetota bacterium | reverse complement strand
GAGGGCGCTGCGGACGGCGTCGTCCTTGCCGTCGATGACCTCGGTGATGGAATCGAGGATCGCCCGGGTCTGTCGGGCGAACCCGGCCGCATCGATCCCGTCCGCGGACGCGGTGCTCGGCTGCCTCGTCGTGCTCAGGGCGACGTCGGCGGTGTTCGTGGCGTGCATGCGTCCCTCTCACCGGGCGCCGCGGTGCGCCCGCGTCTTGATCGTAACCCGGTGCGGGGACGGGCGGGCCGGTGGGGCGGGGACGGACGGCCGCCCGGATGAAGCGAACTTCGTCCGGATCACGGACATACTCCGGACCGGCTTGGTGCCCGCCGCCCCTCGTCCGGCGCTCCTTGAGGCGTTGGCCAAGGTCCCCGGAGTGACTGCCACCGAGGGTGTCGCGAACTTCGACGGGGTCATCGGCGTGGCGATCGGGCGTTCCGAGCCGGAACGCAAAGGTCAGCGACATGAGGTCATCATCGATCCGGAGACCGGACTTGTGATCGGCGAGCGGTATCTCGCGGGCACGGATCCGGGGGTGCGCCCTTGGGGCCCGGGCGGCGAGATCGGTCTCTCCGCCATGGAGCTGACAGTCGTGGACTCCGCCCCTGATCCGACCTCCGTCTGAGAGCATCGGTAGGACGACAGGGCGGGCACCCCACAGGAATCAGACGAACTGGACGCGCGGCGCGGGGGCGTCGATGTAGGCGTGGCCGTCGGGGCTGAGCCATTCGAGGATGCCGCCGGGGTGCTGCAGGACGTCCCATCGCCAGCGGTCATCGAGGTCGGGATGTTTCAGCGCATGATGTCCCACACAGAGGCAGGCGAGGTTGGCGAGATCGGTCGGCCCGCCTTTGGCATGATCGTGGGTGTGGTCGATCTGGCAGGGGCGGGAGGGCATCCGGCAACCGTGGAAGCGGCAATGCTGGTCTCTCGCCTGAAGGAAGCGTCGCATCCGGTCGGTCGGTGCGTAGGTGTCGGTGCGGGTGAGCATTCCCCGTGCGTCGAGGAACAGGCGGTCCCACGTTCCGGCGTTCGCCGCGAGGTGGCGGGCGAGATCGGCGTCGATCGGGCCGTGTCTGTCGAGCTCGGCGGGCCGGTCATCGGCGCCGGCCAGCGTGGTCGCGGCGATGGTCACCTGAACGCTGCCGCGGATGCTGTCGAGCCCGTTCTCCCGCAGGAGCTCGGTGTCGGACGCGAGCAGGAGATCGGCCGCGATGTCTGCGCGGATCTCGTCGAGGGAGCGGGGATCCCGGGTCGGTTCCTGCAGGTCGTCGGCCATCGATGCGAACAGCTCCAGCCTCCGCCAGTCGTCGCCGGTGAGGTCTCCGTCGGGCTGTACGGGATGAGGGCCCTGGAACGCGCCGCCCGCGGCGGCCGCTGCCGTCATGCGGATCCGGCGGGCGATCGCCGTCAACCGGTCGTGCGTGGCGTGCGCGAGCGGTGACGGCATCAGGATCTCCAGCCACGCCATTCCGTCGTCGGCGTCGGTGACGCGCACCCGTCGGTCGCTGCGCGCGCGGCGATGCCGTTCGGTCACGGTCTCGGGACAGACCGCCGCGGCCGCCGATTTCGCGAAGGCCTCGGTGCTCGGTGCCGTCTCGGTCGCCGCGAACGGGACCACGAACTCCTCGTACCGGCGGTGCGCGTCGGCGTCATGGAGATCGAGCGGTGCCGACCCCTGCACGATCACGACCGCATGTCGCAGCGAGATCTCACCCGCCGCGAGCGCGGCCCGCGTCGCGGGGAACCGGTCGTTCAACGACCACCCCGTGCTCAGCGCCCGCGCGGCCGCGGCGCGGGAGATGCGCAGACCCGCGGATACCTCGGCGAACATCGACCGCTCGGCGGACTCGAACCCGTCGGAGCCGGGCGGGACCTCATCGAGCAGTCGCTGCACCCGCTGACCCAGAAGGGAGGCCTTCTCGGCCTCCAGGGCCGCGATCCGTCGGTCGATGTCGCGGCACAGGCCCACGATCTCGCCGTTGCGAGTCGTGTATGGATCCGGGACGCCTGACATGCTCCAAGTATAGAACAAAGAAACGATCAAAGACTGGGTGTCCGCTGTGAATATCGAAGATAAAGACGAAGGCCTGATCTTCGCAAGGGTGTCGAAGGCGCGATGACGGACGAGCCGCCTGGCCAGGCGGTCCTCGTCGTTCGCGACCTCGGGTAGACTGGTCCACGGCTCTCCGCGCGGCGGCACCCAGGCCAACTCCCCCAGGGCGGAAACGCAGCAAGGGTAACCAGGCTCTGTCGGGTGCGCGGAGGGTCTTTTCTTTGCCCACGTGGTCGTCTTCTGCCCACGCGGTCGGACGCGCACACCGCGGTCGGGCGCGCACACCGCGGTCGGGCGCGCACAACGCGGTCGAAGGCGCGGTTGTGGTGCGGTCGAGGCGATCGCGCGCCGCCCTGCGGGCCGGATCCGGCGGTCTCGCACCTTCCCGCGGGCATCGGTGCGCACTACCCTTTACAGGGTGGCACCCAGACGTGCCGATCCGACCGATCCCGCTCTCAGCCACCCGGAGGCTCCGCCGTGCCCGACACCCCCGCAGCGCTCCCCGATCTGCACCGCGCTGCCGCCGTGCTGTTCGACCTCGACGGCGTGCTGACCCCGACCGCCGAGGTGCACATGCGCGCCTGGCACGCGGTCTTCGACGAGGTGTTCACGCTCTGGGGCATCGAGCCGGCGTACACGGACGAGGACTACTTCGCCTACGTCGACGGCAAGAAGCGCTACGACGGCGTCGCGAGCCTGCTGCGCAGCCGCAACGTCGAGATCGCATGGGGATCCGTCGACGACGACCCCGAGGCCGACACGATCTGCGGCATCGGCAACCGCAAGAACGTCGCCTTCTCCGAGGCGCTGCGCCGCGACGGCATCGCCCCGTACCCCGGCTCCCTGGCGCTGCTGGAGGAGCTGCGCGCGGCCCAGGTGCCGCTCGCGGTGGTGTCCAGCTCCAAGAACGCCGAGGAGGTGCTGGCGACCGCGGGCATCCGCGACTTCTTCGCGGTCGTCGTGGACGGCGTCGTCGCCGAGCGCGAGCACCTCGCCTCCAAGCCCGCTTCCGACGTGTTCCGGGTGGGCGCCGAGCGCATCGGCGTCGACCCCGCCGCGGCCGTCGCCGTCGAGGACGCCACGAGCGGCGTCGCCTCGGCCGCGGCCGCCGGGTACGGCATCGTGGTCGGCGTCGACCGCGGAGCCGGATCCGACGCCCTGCGCGCCCACGGCGCGACCGTCGTCGTCGACGACCTCGCCCGCTTCCTGTCCTGATCCCATCCCTTTCACGGAGAGCACTGCATGATCGATCGCGACCTCTTCCCCGTCGACCCGTGGCGTCTCATCGAGACGCAGTACCCGCACGCGAACCCGGGGGTCTCGGAGACCCTGCTCGGGCTGGGCAACGGCTACCTGGGCCTGCGCGGCAATCACATCGAGGGGCGCACCGCGCTTGAGCACGGCACGTTCATCAACGGCCTGCACGAGACCTGGAAGATCCGGCACGCCGAGCAGGCCTTCGGCTTCGCGGAGGTCGGGCAGACCATCGTGAACGCGCCCGACGCCAAGGTCATGCGGGTGTACGTCGACGACGAGCCGCTGAGCTTCGACGAGGCGGACATGCGCGAGTACCGGCGCTCGCTCGACTTCCGCACCGGGATCCTGGAGCGCGAGGTGCTGTGGGAGACGCCCTCCGGCAAGCGCGTCCGGATCCGCGACGAGCGGATCGTGTCGTTCGAGGAGCGGCACCTCGCCGTGCTGCGGCTCGAGGTCACGGTGGAGAACTCCGACGCCCCGGTGACGATCTCGTGCCAGCTGCTGAACCGGCAGGACGGCGAGGACGTGTACGGCGGCGTGCCGTCGATGGCGGCGGGCTCCCCGGGGGAGAAGGCCGGGTTCGACCCGCGCAAGGCGGAGCAGATCGCGGAGCGGGTGCTGCAGCCCGCCGAGTACTGGCAGGAGGGCGAGCGCTCCGCCCTCGCGTACCGCGTCGCCAACTCGGGCATGACGCTCGCCGTCGTCGCCGATCATCTGGTGGAGACCGAGAACGAGTACACGGCGCGGCAGCTGGTCGAGCCGGACATCGCGAAGAACGTGTTCCGAGTGCAGGCGAAGGCCGGCGTGCCCACGCGCGTGACGAAGCTCGTCAGCTACCACACCTCCCGCGGGGTTCCCGCGCGCGAGCTGATCGACCGCTGCCGGCGCACGCTGGACCGCACCTCGGTGGAGGGCGTCGAGGCGCAGTTCGCCAAGCAGGCGGAGTGGCTGACGGCGTTCTGGGAGCGCAGCGACGTGCGCATCGCGGGGCACGACGACCTGCAGCAGGCCACCCGATGGTGCCTGTTCCAGATCGCGCAGGCCTCGGCGCGCGCGGACGGCGCGGGGGTCTCGGCGAAGGGCGTGAGCGGATCCGGCTACGGCGGGCACTACTTCTGGGACACCGAGGTGTACGTGCTGCCGTTCCTCACCTACACGTCCCCGCAGTTCGCACGCAACGCGCTGCGCTGCCGCGCCCGCATGCTGCCGGCCGCGCGCCGCCGCGCGGACCAGCTGAACGAGGGCGGCGCGCTGTTCCCATGGCGCACCATCAACGGCGAGGAGGCCAGCGCCTACTACGCCGCGGGCACCGCGCAGTACCACATCAACGCCGACGTCAGCTATGCCCTCGGCAAGTACGTGCGCGCCACGGAGGACGACGACTTCCTCTACCGGCACGGCGTGGACATCGCCGTCGAGACGGCCCGGATGTGGGCGACGCTCGGCTTCTGGCGCTCCGCCGACGGCGTGGACACCTTCCACATCCACGGCGTGACCGGGCCGGACGAGTACACCACCGTCGTCAACGACAACCTGTTCACGAACGTGATGGCCCGCTACAATCTGCGTTTCGCCGCCCGGGTGGTGCGGGAGATGGCCGCGGACGCCCCCGAGGCGTACGACGACGCGGTCGACCGGCTCGGCATCGACGGCGCCGAGGTGGAGCAGTGGGAGCGCGCCGCCGATGCGATGCACATCCCGTTCAGCTCCGCCCTCGGCATCCACCCGCAGGACTCGCTGTTCCTCGAGCGCGAGGTGTGGGATCTGCCGAACACGCCGCCGGAGCAGCGTCCGCTGCTGCTGCACTTCCACCCGCTCGTGATCTACCGGTTCCAGGTGCTCAAGCAGGCCGACGTGGTGCTCGCGCTGTTCCTGCAGGGCAACCACTTCACCGAGGCCGAGAAGCTCGCCGACTTCGAGTACTACGACCCGCTCACCACGGGCGACTCGACGCTGTCGGCGGTCGTGCAGTCGATCCTCGCCGCCGAGGTCGGCTACCAGGACCTCGCGCACGAGTACTTCGAGCATGCGATCTACGTCGACCTGGCGGATCTGCACCGCAACGCCTCCGACGGCGTGCACGTGGCCTCGGCGGGCGGCGTCTGGACCGCGCTCGTGTGCGGCTTCGGCGGCATGCGCGACCACGACGGCGAGCTCAGCTTCGACCCGCGCCTGCCGACCGACTGGCCGGAGCTGTCCTACCCGCTGCAGTGGCACGGATCCCAGCTGCAGATCACCCTGACCGCGCGCCGGCTGCTCGTCGAGGTGCGCTCCGGGGATCCCGTCTCGTTCACGGTGCGCGGCGCGGCGTACACGGCCTCGGCCGAGGCGCCGGCGGCGGTGCCGCTCGCGAACCAGGGGCCGGTGATCCCCGGGCGGCCGGAGTTCGGCACGCAGTCCCGCCGCGAGGACGGCACGATCCTGTCCCCGACGGTGCCGACGACCTCCGCGATCCCGGTGGTCGGCTACGTCGGCGAATCGGGGGAGTAGCGCCGCGCCGGGGCGGTTCGGGCGCGCCGGGGCGGTTCGGGCGCGCCGGGGCGGTTCGGGTGCGCCGGGGCGGTTCGGGTGCGCCGCACGAGTCGGGCGCGCCGGGCGCTTCGCGCGGAGATGTGCGCTTCCTGCGGATCGGATCCCGGATCCGGTCCGCGGAAGGCGCACATCTCCGAGGCAGGCGCACGGGCCGGGGCGGAACCGGTGGGTCCCTGGGCACGCGCCGGTCCGGATGTCGGAGACACGCTCTAGGCTTGACGGGTGAGCACAGCCCTGTACCGCCGCTACCGGCCCGAGAACTTCGGGGAGATGATCGGGCAGTCGCAGGTCACCGATCCGCTCATGACGGCGCTGCGCGGAGACCGCGTCGGCCACGCATATCTGTTCTCCGGGCCTCGCGGCTGCGGCAAGACGACCTCCGCGCGTATCCTCGCGCGCTGCCTGAACTGCGCCGAAGGTCCGACGGACGTGCCCTGCGGCGTCTGCCCGAGCTGCGTCGAGCTGTCACGCGACGGCGGCGGATCCCTCGACGTCGTCGAGATCGACGCGGCCAGCCACAACGGCGTCGACGACGCCCGCGACCTGCGCGAGCGGGCCACGTTCGCGCCCAGCCGCGACCGCTTCAAGATCTTCATCCTGGACGAGGCGCACATGGTGACGCCGCAGGGGTTCAATGCGCTGCTGAAGCTCGTCGAGGAGCCGCCGCCGCACATCAAGTTCATCTTCGCCACCACCGAGCCCGAGAAGGTGCTCGGCACGATCCGCTCCCGCACGCACCACTACCCGTTCCGGCTCGTCCCGCCGGCGGCGATGCTCGAGTACGTCGAGAAGCTCTGCGCGGAGGAGGGCGTCACGGTCGCCCAGGGCGTGCTGCCGCTCGTCGTCCGCGCCGGCGGCGGATCCCCGCGCGACACGCTGTCGCTGCTGGACCAGCTCATCGCCGGATCCGAGCCCGCTGCCTCCGGGGCCGTCGAGGTCACCTACGAGCGCGCGGTCGCCCTGCTCGGCTACACGCACTCGGCCCTGCTCGACGAGATCGTCGACGCGCTCGCCGCGGGCGACGCCGCGGCCGCCTTCCCCGCCATCGACCGCGTGGTGCAGACAGGGCAGGATCCGCGCCGCTTCGTGGACGACCTGCTCGAGCGCCTGCGGGATCTCATCGTGATCGCCGCGGTCGGCGACGCGGCGTCGGCGGTGCTGCGCGGCGTCCCCGAGGACGAGCTCACGCGCATGCGCGGGCAGGCCGCCGCCTTCGGCGGACCACGGCTGTCCCGCGCGGCGGATCTGGTGAGCTCTGCCCTCGACGACATGACCGGTGCGACCTCTCCGCGCCTGCATCTCGAGCTGCTGGTCGCGCGTGTGCTCACGGCGCTCTCGTCTGCCCCGGTCCCTGAGCGAGCGCAGCGAGACGAAGGGCCGACCCCGGTCCCTGAGCGAGCGGCCCCGACCTCGGTCCCTGAGCGAGCGCAGCGAGACGAAGGGTCGACCCCGGTCCCTGAGCGAGCGGCCCCGACCTCGGTCCCTGAGCGAGCGGCCCCGACCTCGGTCCCTGAGCGAGCGCAGCGAGACGAAGGGTCGACCCCCACGCCCGAACTCGCGCCCGCCGGCCCCGTCGACATCGACCGGGTCCGCGCCGCCTGGCCGGCCGTGCTCGCCCGTCTCGAGAAGATCAGCCGCGGATCCTGGCTCGTCGTCACGGCCGTGCAGCCGCTGGCCTACGACGCCGCCGCCGAGGTGCTCACGCTCGGGTTCCCCGGCCCCAACGACGTCGCGCGGTTCAAGGGCACGCCCGGCAGCGGTCCCTCCGATCACCTGCGCACCGCCATCGAGGGCGAGCTCGCCGTCACCGTCAAGTACCTCCCGGCACCGCTTCCCGCCGCCGCGCCCGAGCGGAAGTTAGCCGAGAGCGGGAAGGCCCCGCGCCCCTCCGACCAGACCCGGTCCGACCAGACCCGCCCCGACCAGACCCGGTCCGAGCGGACGCGCTCCGAGCAGAACCCCGCCGAGCAGACCCGCCCCGATCGGGCCCGCCCCGAGCGTGCGGCACCCGCCGCGCCCGTCACCGAATGGGCGGTCGCGGCGATCCCGCAGAGCGCGCCCGAGCCTCGTGTGCCCACGCCGGTACCCGGAGCGGGCACACCGGAGCCGGCGCCGCGGGTGGCGCAGTTCCCCGTCGATGAGGAGCCGGCCGACGTCGAGGCGATGCCGGCCTCCGGCTGGTACGTGCCGGGGCACGACGGCGACGTCCTCGATGACGAGCCGCCGTTCCCCGACGACGACGACGCCCCGGGGCCCGACGAGGATCCCGGCCCGTATCGGCCCGCCGGCGAGCCCGTGATGGCGTCGGCGCCGAACGCGACCCCGCGTGCCGCGACGGATCCGGCCCCGCGTGCCGCGACGGACGCGGCCCCGCGCGCCGGGACTGATCCGGCGCCGGCCGCGGCGGAGCGACGACCGGATCCGGGTCGGCGCGCCGCGCCCGCGGTCGTCGACCGTGCGCCCCGGTCCGCCCCCGGCGTGCAGCGGTACGGCGAGGCCGTGGTGCGGCAGGTGCTCGGCGCGACCTTCCTGCGCGAGGAGCCGTACGAGCCGCAGACCCGTTTCCAGTGATGGCATGACCGACAGAAGGATCCCCTAGATGTACGACGGCATCGTCCAGGAGCTGATCGACGAGTTCGGTCGTCTGCCGGGCATCGGGCCGAAGTCGGCCCAACGCATCGCGTTCCACATCCTGCAGACGCCGTCCTTCGACGTGAAGCGACTCTCCGAACTGCTCGTCGAGGTGCGCGAGCGCGTGCGGTTCTGCGAGATCTGCGGCAACGTCGCCGAACAGGAGCGCTGCGCGATCTGCCGCGACCCCCGCCGCAACCCGGCCCTCATCTGCGTGGTCGAGGACGCGAAGGACGTGGCCGCGATCGAGCGCACCCGGGAGTTCCGCGGCCTGTACCACGTGCTCGGCGGAGCCATCAGCCCGATCGCCGGCGTGGGCCCGGACGACCTGCGCATCACCCAGCTGATGACGCGGCTCGCCGACGGCACCGTGCAGGAGGTCATCCTCGCCACCAACCCGAACCTCGAGGGGGAGGCGACCGCGAGCTACCTCAGCCGCCTGCTCACCAGCATGGAGATCACCGTCTCGCGCCTCGCCTCCGGCCTCCCCGTGGGCGGCGACCTGGAGTACGCCGACGAGGTGACGCTCAGTCGCGCCTTCGAGGGCCGGCGCGTCCTGTGAGCGGCACCGGGTTCAGCCGGCGCGGCTGGCTGCTCTTCGCGGCGATGTGCCTGCTCTGGGGCGTGCCGTACCTGTTCATCAGCGTGGTCGTGGAGTCGTTCTCCCCGGCCGCGATGGTGGCCGGACGCACCCTCATCGCGGCCGTGCTGCTGCTCCCGTTCGCGATCCGCAGCGGCGCCCTGCGCGCGGCGTGGAGGCACTGGCCCTGGGTGCTCGCATTCGGCCTCGTCGAGATGGCCGGACCGTTCTTCCTGCTCGGCCACGCGGAGCAGTCGCTGCCGTCCGGCCTGACCGGGCTGCTCGTCGCCACCGTCCCGCTGTTCGCGGCGCTCATCGCGCTCGGCGGCGGCGACCGCGGCGTGCTCAGCCCGGCGCGGCTGATCGGGCTTCTCGTCGGATTCCTCGGCGTCGGCGTCGTCGTGGTGGGCCCAGGGGTCACCGGCGGCACGGTCGACCTCCTCGCGGCCGCGGAGGTGCTGCTCGTCGCCGTGCTCTACGCGACGGCGCCGTTCATCGTCGCCCGCAAGCTCGGGCATGTGCCCTCGACTGGCACGATCACGCTCGCCCTGCTGTTCATCGGCGTCCTGTATCTGCCCCTCACGCTGCTCACCCAGCACCAGGTGCCGACCGTGCCGTCGATCGCGGCGCTGATCGCGCTGGGCGTGATCTGCACCGCGATCGCCTTCCTGGCGTTCTTCGCGCTCATCAAGGAGGTGGGCCCGGTGCGCGCACCGCTGTTCACCTACGTCAACCCGGTGATCGCGATCATCCTCGGCGCGATCGTGCTCTCCGAGCCGCTCACGCCCGGGCTGCTGATCGGCTTCCCGTTGGTGGTCATCGGATGCTGGTTCGCGGGAACCGGGGGTCGGCTGCGCCCGAAGACGACGGTCGACGCCGCGGTCGACGAGACGGCCCTGGAGCTGACGGCGGAGCCCGTGCCGCCGGGGGAGCCGGCCGCGCGGGGCACCGCCGTCCCGCCGGAGGTCAGGCGGCCCGACGGATCCCCTTCCACAGAGTGATCAGCAGCAGCACGAAGGCGGCTCCGATGAGGATGTGCCCGGCCCCGGCGATCCCGGAGATCGCCTTGGAGGCCTCGAGCTTCAGGACGTCCAGGATCCCGTGCCACGCCATCATCGCCCCGGTCAGCAGCACGCCGGCGTTGTAGATCCAGAAGAACCAGCGGAACAGTCGGCTCGACGACAGGGAGAACAGCTTCTCCAGCGCGAGCACGATGAGCGTCACCAGGGCGCCGAGGGTGAGCAGGTGCGTGTGCACCAGGGCGAGCTGGCCGCTGAACCCGTTCGGGAAGCCCTGCGCCTTCGTGAACTCGCGGTAGAACAGGCCGGCGGCCAGGCCCAGGGTGATCCAGACCACCGTGGCGACGAACAGCTGGGAGAGGGCCTGGCGCTGTGCAGGGGCCGTGGCGGAGGGGGTGGCGATGCCGGCAGAAGTGGTCATGACACCACTGTGCTCGTGATCCGTCCCGAACGGATCCATCGAAGGATCGATCCCGGCGACGGCGGATCCGGGGCTCGGCGGGGGAGAATCGGAGCATGAGCACCGTCGCCGATACCCCGCGCCGACGGGTGCTGCGCGGCGCGCGGTTCGCCCTGCACCTGATCACCGTCGTGCTCGTGGTCGTGACGACCGTGCGCGCGGGGATCGAGGGAGAGCTGCTGCCGGTGCTGCTGGCGGCGGCCGTCTATCTCGCCTGGTACGGCGCGGGCGCCGGCTTCGCGCACAAGCACGCCGCCGCGTGGTGGATGCTCGGCCTGGTCGTGATCTGGATCGGGATGCTGGCGCTGTCGCCGGAGTTCGTGTGGCTCGCGTTCCCGCTGCTGCTGCTCGCCGGGCACGTGCTGCGGCTGCCCTGGTCGGCGGTGTTCGTCGTGGTCGTGCTCGCGGCCGCCATCATCACGCCCTGGCTGCACCCCGGCGGCGTGCAGCCCGGCACCGCGCTCGCGCATCTGGTCGGACCGCTCGTCGGCGGCGGCTTCGCGTTCGCGGTCTCGCTGGGCTACGACGCGATGATCCGGGACGCCGCCGAGCGCGAGCGCCTCATCGACTCGCTGCTGCGCGCCCAGCACGAGGCCGCCCAGTTGCAGGACGAGCTCGCCGCCACGCAGCGCGAGGCCGGCGCCACCCGTGAGCGCACCCGTCTCGCCCGTGACCTGCACGACACCATCGCCCAGGAGCTCAGCACCATCGTGATGCTGGCGCGGACCGACACCGTGGCGCCGGGGGACACGGCGCGCCCCGACCGCACCGCGCAGATCGAGCAGCTCGCCCAGCACTCGCTCACGGAGTTGCGCCGCATCGTCGCCGCGCTCTCGCCGGCCGATCTGGACGAGTCCGCCCTGGCGGGCGCCCTGGCGCGCATGCTCGACGCCCTGCATGACGACACCGGCGTCGAAGTCCGGCTCCGGGTGGATCCCGACCTGCCGGCGCTCGCCACCCCCACCGAGGTCGCCCTGCTGCGGGTCGCCCAGTCGGCGCTCGCCAACGTGCGCCAGCACGCCAGGGCGCACGAGGTCGGCGTCGTGCTGTCGGCCGACGAGGGAGCCGTGCGGCTGGGCATCGAGGACGACGGCGTCGGGTTCGACCCGGCCGTCCGCCCCTCCGACGCCTCGTACGGGCTTGCGGCGATGCGCTCCCGGCTGCGCGAGGGCGGGGGAGAGCTGCTCGTGCGCTCCGCCCCGGGCGAGGGCACGCTGATCCAGGCGACCCTCCCGCGGCACGCGGCGGCGCGACCCGCGGAGGAGGGCGCGGCATGAGCATCCGGCTGATCATCGTCGACGACCACCCGATTGTGCGCGCGGGGATCCGCGCCGTCGTGGAGGCCCGCGGCTTCGACGTGCTCGCCGAGGTCGGCACCGGGGAGGAGGCCGTCGCGGCCGCCGACCGGCTGCATCCGGACGTCGTGCTGTGCGACCTGCGCCTGGGCGAGGGCATGGACGGGGTCGCGACCACCGCGGCGCTGCGGGCGCTGCCGAACCCGCCGGCCGTGCTCATCCTCACCACGTTCGACCACGATGCGCAGATCGTCCGGGCCGTCGAGGCGGGCGCCGCCGGGTACCTGCTCAAGGAGGTGGGGGTCGACGTCATCTCCCGGGCGATCGTCGATGCCGCCGCCGGCGCCAGCGTGCCCACGCCGGGCGGCGATGAGCGGCTCGTGGCGGCGCTGCGCGCCTCCCGCGTCGAGCTCACCGCACGCGAGCAGGAGGTGCTGGCGCTCGTCGCCGAGGGACTCAGCAACCGGGAGATCGCCGCGCGCCTGTTCGTCGCCGAGGCCACCGTGAAGACGCACATCGTGCACCTTCTGGACAAGCTCGACGCCGACAGCCGCACCGGTGCCGTCTCCGAGGCGCGCCGACGGGGGCTGCTCTGACGCCCACCCGCGCCGGATGCTGCGGCGGCTGCCGGCGCACGGAGGTCGTCACATACCCGATCGGGCATGG
>JAFDWP010000152.1 GCA_018268435.1 Actinomycetota bacterium | reverse complement strand
CGGGCGGCGCGGTGCAGCGGCGTCGGCGCGGGGCGGGATCCGGGCCGGTTCCAGCTCGAGGCGGCGATCCAGTCGGTGCACTGCGACCGGGCGCGCACCGGGACGATCGACCGGGACGCGCTGCGACGGCTGTACCGCGCGCTCGTGCGGATCGCCCCCACCCGGGGTGCGATCGAGGCGCTCGCCGCGGTGGAGGCCGGGGCGTAAGAGCGGGGGTGCCGGTGGCGGGGGTCCCGGCCGGCGCACGCGGCCCGCTCAGCGCGTCGTGTCCAGCAGCCCGCGGCGGAACCCCTCGGCCACCGCGGCGGCACGGTCGCCGACCCCGAGCTTCGCGTAGATGCTCAGCAGGTGCGTCTTCACCGTCGCCTCGCTGAGATGCAGGCGGGATCCGGCGGCGCGATTGGTGGCGCCGTCCGCGATCAGGGCGAGGATCTCCAGCTCCCGCGGGGTGAGCAGACTCGCCTCGGGGGTGCGCACGCGTCCGACCAGCCGCGACGCGACCTCGGGGGAGAGCACGGTGCGGCCGGCGGCCGCCGCGCGGATCGCGTCCAGCAGCTCCTCGCGGGAGGCGTCCTTGAGCAGGTATCCGGTGGCTCCGGCGGCGATCGCGGGGAGCACGTCGGCGTCCGCGTCGAACGTCGTGAGCACGACCACGCGGCTGGCGATGCCGAGCCGGGCGAACTCGCGCAGCGCCGCGACGCCGTCCATCCGCGGCATCCGCAGATCCATCAGCACCACATCCGGCGCGTGCACCTGGGCGAGCGCGACCGCCTCGGCCCCGTCGGACGCCTCACCGACGACATCGATGTCGTCCGCGGATCCGACCATGCCCACGATGCCGTCGCGCACCACCGGGTGGTCGTCGACGACGAGCAGCGTGAGCGCGGTCACGCGGGCACCTCCGCCCGCACCACGGTGCCGCGGCCCGGTCGGGAGTCGACCACGAGGGCGCCCGCCGCGGACTCCAGCCGCTCCCGCATGGCGATGAGGCCGTAGCCGCCGCTCGCCTCGTCGGGGCGCTGCAGCCGGTCGACGGCGTCGAATCCGCGCCCGTCGTCGCGCACCTCCAGGCGCACCCGGGCGTCGTCCATGCGCAGGGCGACGGCGACCCGGTGGGCGGCGGCGTGCCGCTCCACGTTGGCGAGCGCCTCCTGCGCGGTGCGCAGCAGTGCCACGTCGGTCTCGGTCGGCAAGGGCCGCGCGGTGCCCGACACGGTCACCGTCGCCGGGATCCCGGTGCGCGCCGACCACGCCTGCGCCACGCCGCTCAGCGCATCGGCGAGCGAGGTCTGCTCCAGCGCACGGGGCCGCAGCGCCTGCACCGAACGGCGCGCCTCGGCCAGGCCGTCGCGGGCGAGGGTCAGCGCCGCGTCGGTGTGCCGGCGGCGGGCCTCCTCGTCGGCGGCCTGCTCCGCCGCCTGCAGCTGGGTGATGATGCCGGTGAAGCCCTGCGCGAGGGTGTCGTGGATCTCGCGGGCCAGCCGGGCGCGCTCGTCCTGCACGGCGATGCGGTGCATGTTCTGCTCGGCGCGGTGCAGTCCGAACGACAGGCCGCACATCACGACGACGTTCAGCAGGATGACCGCGATCGTGCCGGCCGCCCCGGCCTGATCCGCGTGGGAGCCGGAGCTCTGCGCGAGCCCGGCGACGACCGCGGTGCCCGCGACCGGGATCAGCTCCCACGGCCAGGCGGCGAGCGAGTAGGCGAACGAGAACGTCGCGATCGCGAGGAAGCCGAAGGTGCCCTCGCGCAGCACCAGCAGCAGGTTGAGCACGATCGCACCGGCGAGGAACACGGCCACCGCGGCGGGCCGGTCGCGCCAGCGGAACGGCAGGGTGCGCATCACCAGCACCCACAGTCCGTAGGCGCCGCAGAGCACGAGCGTCGGCACCAGCCGATCCGGCCGGCCCCACTGGGAGAGGCTCTCGAACGCGACCAGCAGCCCCAGCACGACGTAGGGGGCGACCGCGAGCACGGCCCGCCAGCGCGAGTCCATCACGGGGTGACCCTACGCCTTCGGCGCGTACAGCACCCGCATCCGGGGCAGGTTCACCAGGATCGCGACCGGCAGCAGGAGCAGGCCGCACAGGGACTGCTCGAGGCGCACCCAGTCCGGCAGGAATCCCGGGATGGACACGATCACGACGACCGCGGCGACGACGATCGGACTGACGATCCGCAGGCGCACCCAGGCGCCGCGGGAGCCGCGTGCAGCCGAGACGGCCATTGCCAGCACGACGATCGCGCTGGCGAGCACGAGGGAGCAGCGGATCCAGATCGCGGTCTCGAAACCGGCGCCGGTCGCGGTGTCAGCGGCGAGGAAGGCGATCATCGCGGCGCTGACCGCGACGAAGGCCCAGGAGAGGATCAGCACGGGCCGGAAGGCCCGGCGGCGGGCGGGGGCGAGGGCGGTTGCGGGGGATGAGGTGTTCAGTGCGGTGTTCATGTCTTCAGCGTCGTCAGCGGCGCGGCTCGCCGGATCCACCGATCGGCCAGGCTCGGTCACCGATCGGTGGACCCGGGTCACGGTCGGGCGCGGACGGGAGCTGGCGGACGCGGCAGTGTGCGCGCGCCGCGCGGGGCAATAGTCTGCTCTCAGCTCGCCGGTGCGGCGCCGCCCCACCGAGCACCTCGACGGAAGGGACGCGTCCATGACGAGCGCAGAGGATCCGGCCGCGCAGATCGCCCGGCTCGAGGCCGAGAACGACGCGCTGCGCCGTGACGCCGCCCGCAGCGCCGGCTCCCGGTGGCGCAGTGCGGCCTCGGCCACGCTGATCGTGCTCGGCCTGGTGCTGGGATCCGTCAGCGCCGTCACGAGCTACGCCAAGGATCTGCTCACCGACACCGACCAGTTCGTCGCGACCTTCGCGCCGCTCGCGGCGGATCCGTCCGTGCAGTCCGTCCTGGTCACGGCGACCAACGACGTCATCGACCAGCAGGTCGACATCCCCGCGCTCACCGCCGATGTGTTCGACGGGCTGCAGTCGCTGGACATGCCGCCGCGGGCGTCCGCCGCACTCGGTCTGCTCGAGGCGCCGGTCGCGCAGGGGGCGCAGAACCTCGTGCACGGCATGGTCCAGAACGTGGTCACCTCGCCGACGTTCTCCGACACCTGGCGGCAGGCCCTGGTCGTCTCGCACACCCAGGCCCTCGCGGTGCTGCAGGGCAGCCCGGACTCCGCACTGGTCGCGGGCACCGACGGCACGCTGACGCTGCAGCTCGGCCCCATCCTGGACGGGGTGCGCACCCGGCTGCTTGCCGACGGCGTCTCCTTCGCACAGGGCATCCCCACCACCGACCGCTCGATCGTGCTCGTGCAGAACGCGTCGCTGGGCACGGCCGTCGCGGCTTACGGCATCATCGTCACGGTCTCGTCGTGGCTGCCGTGGGTCGCCCTCGCCCTGCTCATCGCGGGCGTGCTGGTCGCGCGCAACCGCCGCCGCACGGTCCTCGCCGCGGGAGTGGCGGCGGTCGTGATCATGGTCGTGATGCTGGGGGCGGTCGCCGTCGGCCGGGCCCTGGGGATCGGGGCGCTGGCGTCGAACGGATCCGTGATCACGCCCCTTGCCGCCGGTTCGGTGTTCGACCAGGTGACCGAGCCGCTCACCCAGCGCCTGCTCGCGCTCGGCCTGCTCGCCCTGGCGGTGGCGCTCGTGGCCTGGGTCATCGGCGCCTCGCGTGCCGCCCGCGCCGTGCGGTCCGCCGGAGGGCGGGTCGCCTCGGCCGTGCGCCCGGGCGTCGTGGCCGGGAATGCGGGCGGTGCGGATGGTGCGGATGGTGGGGCGCCGGGCCCGGTGGCGCGCTTCGGCGGGTGGATCGACCGCTCGCACCGGTGGATCCTGGTCGTCGTCGCGCTGATCGCCGCGGCGGTGGTGCTGCTCGTGCACCCGCTCACGGCGTGGCTTGTGCTGTGGGTGCTGCTGGGCGCCGTGCTCGTGCTCGTCGCGGTCGAGCTGCTGCGGCGGCCCGCGCTGGACTGACCGCGCGCCGGGTCAGGTGCGTCAGGTCGGGGGGCGCACCCGCGCGTCAGGCACGGTCGGTCAGTGCGCGGTGGGGCGTCGGGTCAGGGGGTGCACCCGCGCGGGGTCCGTCAGGGGTGCACCCGCGCGGGATCCGTCAGGGGCGCACTCGCACCGTGCGGCCGTCGTAGGTGACCAGGTCGCCGTCGACGAGCTGGCGTCCGCGCCGGCGCTCCTCCTCGCCGTTCACCTGCACGTAGCCGTCGATGATGGCCTCCTTGGCGTCGCCGCCGGAGTCGAGCAGTCCGGAGAACTTCAAGAACTGCCCGAGCCGGATGCTCTCGCCGCCGATCGAGACGTCGTCGCTCATGCCGCCCACGGGAACGGCCGCTCCTGATCCCGTTCGCCGTCGCGTCCGATCGCGGCGAGGGTGTCGCCGCCGCCGCGCAGGCACAGCCACTTCAGGGGTCCCTCGGCGTCGGCCGCGCTGTGCACGGCGCGCCAGGTCGCCGGAGCGACGCGCACCACGGTGCCCGGACCCACGTCGATCACCTCGTCGTCGAGCGCCATCTGACCGCGCCCGTCGAGGAATACGTACAGCTCCTCGAGGCGGCCGTGGCGGTGCCAGAACGGCGAGCTGCCTCCCGGATCCGTCGAGTTCACCGACATCCCGAGGACTGCGCGGACTCGCCGTCGACGAACCGCTTCCCGGTGCCCTCCTCGGCACCCCAGGTGTCCATCGCGCCGATCTCGTACACGTGGTTCTCACTCATGGCGCCACGGTATCGCAGGATCCCATCCGCATCCCGCAGGATCCCGCGCGGCCCGGTCGCCCGGCCCATGATCCGCGAGACTCCACATTTCTGGTGAGACTCCACGTCAGGTGCGGAGTCTCACCCGAAAAGTGGAGTCTCACGTGGGTGTGCGGCGGGGTGGGGCCGGCACAGGGCCGTGCAGCCCGGACGGGGTCAGCGGCCGGAGCGCCAGCCGCTGAGGCGTCGGCGCTCGACGCCCTCCAGCAGCAGGTCGAGGGCGAAGGCGAACTCCGCGTCGGAGTCGCAGTCGGTGCCGGCGCCCGGGGCGGTCGTCGCCATGCGCACGATCGCCGGGTAGGC
Organism: Actinomycetota bacterium; assembly: GCA_018268435.1. Lineage (GTDB taxonomy): Bacteria > Actinomycetota > Actinomycetes > Actinomycetales > Microbacteriaceae > Microbacterium. The sequence continues at coordinate 3 of JAFDWP010000152.1, read as the reverse complement.
GCG
>JAFDWP010000151.1 GCA_018268435.1 Actinomycetota bacterium | reverse complement strand
TGCTGGAACTGCGCGAGCGTCGGCGACGGGTCGCTGCCGTTGAAGCCGCCGATCGGCATGACGGCGTACCCGGTGCCGAGCTGGTAGCCCGCCGCCGTCTGGGAGCCGACCGATGCGGCGACCCAGGTGTAGCGGGACGCATCCGCGGAGAGCAGGGTCTTCATCGCCGTGCTCACCGTCGAGGCATCGAGCAGGCCGCCCGCGCCGCCGCCGCCGAACGTCGGGCCCGTGCCGGTTCCGCCCGTTCCGGCGCCGGTGCCGGTACCGGTGCCGGCGTTCGCCCCGTTGCCCCGACCGCCGAACCCGCCGCCCCCGCCGAACCCGCCGAACCCGCCGCCGCCACCCCCGCCGAAGCCGCCGCGGAATCCTCCGGCCATGGTGCCCTGCACCGACGGACCGGCGGTCACGATCGACCCGGACTGCGCCGTCCCGATGGTCTCCAGCGTGTACGCCGCCGGGGCGAGCAGCGCTCCCGTGAGCAGCGCGGACGCCGTCGCCGCGGTGAGGATCCGCGAGCGCGGCGGGATCACGACCAGCAGCGCGCCGACCGCCGAGACGAGCAGCACCACGACCTTCAGCCAGGGCAGCCACGAGCTCGCGCGCTCCAGCAGCACCCACGCCCAGCCGCCGGTGACGATCGCCGAGACCGCGAGCAGGATCCGCACCCAGAGCCGGTCCCGGTGCCGGAACACGACGACGCCCGCGGTGCCGATCAGCCCCGCCAGCGGGGCGGCGAGCGCGACCGTGTAGTACGCGTGGAAGATCCCCGCCATGAAGCTGAACGCGAGCATCGTCACCAGCAGCCAGGCGGCGAACGCGACGATCGCGATCCGCCGCGCGTCGCGGCGCGGCGCCCGTCCGATGAGCACCAGGGATCCGACGAGCAGGATCAGCGCGGCGGGGATCAGCCAGGAGATCTGCCCGCCGATCTCGTCCTGGAACATCCGGAACAGCCCGGTGGATCCCCACATGCCACCGCCGGCGGCTCCGCCTCCCCCGACGACGCTGCCGGTCTCGTCCCCGGTGAGCCGGCCGAAGCCGTTGTAGCCGAACGTCAGCTCGAGGAAGCTGTTGGTCTGCGAGCCGCCGATGAACGGCCGGGCCGAGGCCGGGACCAGCTCGACCACGGCGATCCACCAGCCCGCCGACACGATCACGGCACCGAGGGCTGCGAGCAGGTGCCACAGGCGCCTGCGGATCGGCGCAGCCGCGAACACGGCGTAGATGCCGGCGAGCACGGGCAGCACGAGGAACGCCTGCAGCTGCTTGGTGAGGAACCCGAATCCGACGGCGACGCCCGCGAGCAGCAGCCAGCGCAGCCGCCCGCCGTCGATCGCCCGCAGTGTGAGCGCGACGGCCGCGGTGAGCAGTAGGAGCAGCAGCGCGTCCGGGTTGTTGTATCGGAACATGAGCGCGGCGACCGGCGTGAGCGCGAACGCGCCGGTCGAGATCAGCGCCGCCGCCGCCCCGAAGCGGCGGCGCACCGTGAACAGCACGATCGCGGCCGTGGCGACGCCCATCAGCGCCTGCGGCACGAGGATGCTCCACGAGCTGAGCCCGAAGACGCGGGCCGACAGCTCCATGACCCACAGGCTCGCCGGCGGCTTGTCGACCGTGATCGAGTTGCCCGCGTCGCTGGATCCGTAGAAGAACGCCACCCAGTTCTGCGTGCCGGCCTGCACCGCCGCGGAGTAGAACGCGTTGGCCCAGCCGCTCGCGGCGAGGTTCCAGACGTACAGGATCCCCGTGAGCACGAGGGCCCCGGCGTATGCCGGCGCCTCCCATCGCGCGCGGGGGATCGCCGCGGAGGCGTCCTGCGGCATGGCGGGGTGCGCCCCGCTCGGGACGGGCAGCGCGGGCACGACGGCCACAGAGGCGTTCATGAGCGGTTCGCCTCCTGAGCGAGAGCGGTGAGGTGCTGACGGGTGACGACGTCGGGCTCGGGAGGGGCCTGCCCGCGCGACCGGTCGCGGAACACCCAGAGCCGCAGCAGGGCGAAGCGCAGCAGCGTGGCGACGAGGTTCGCGACGGTGAGCACGCCGACCTCGGCGAAGGGGCCGGGATGCGGATCGGAGGCGTGCAGGGCGAGGAGGGATCCGCCGGTCAGCGCCCAGGCCAGGCCGAAGACGATGAGGCCCTGCAGGTGGTGCGTCGTCGCCCCGGTACGGCCGCGGATGCCGAACGTGAACCGCCGGTTCGCGGCGGTGTTCGCGACCGCCGTGACCAGCAGCGCGAGGAAGTTCGCCGCCTGCGCGGGCATCATCGCCTGCAGGACGAGGTAGACCAGCGCATAGGCGACCGTGGAGAGCACACCGATGACGCCGAAGCGCAGGAGCTGGGCGGACAGGGGCGGCTTCGGGCGGGCGAACGGGTGCCGGCCGATGTCGCGGTACAGGTCGTCGACCGGGATGCGCCCCGTGGCGAGCCCCCGCCCGACGCGCAGCAGGCCCTTCAGGTCGGCGGCCGCGGTCGCGACGACGTCGACGGAGCTGTGCGGATCGTCGATCCAGTCGACGGGCACCTCGTGGATCCGAAGCCCCGCGCGCTCGGCGAGGATCAGCAGCTCGGTGTCGAAGAACCAGCCGGTGTCCTCCACGTACGGCAGCAGCCGGTGCGCGACGTCGGCGCGGATCGCCTTGAATCCGCACTGCGCGTCGCTGAACCGCACCCCGAACGTGCCCCGCAGCAGGGCGTTGTACGACCGCGACACGAACTCGCGCTCCCCGCCGCGCACGATGCGCGAGGCGCTCGCGAGACGAGAGCCGATCGCGAGATCCGAGTGGCCGCTGAGCAGGGGGGCGACGAGTGGTCCGAACGCCCGCAGATCCGTGGAGAGGTCCTCGTCGAGGTACACGAGCACCCGCGCCGGCGACGCCGACCAGGCCGCCTTCAGCGCCCTGCCCCGACCCTTCTCCGGCAGGTGCACCGCGATCACGCCGTCCAGCCGCGCCGCGAGCGCATCGGCCAGCTCCGCGGTGCCGTCGGTGCTGGCGTTGTCGGCGATCGTGATCCGCCAGGTCGCCTGCTCCTCGGCGCAGAGATGCGCGTGCAGCAGCGCGATGCTCTGCTCGAGGGTGTCCCGCTCGTCGTGCACGGGGACGACGACGTCGAGGTCGAGGTCGGGATCCTGGTTCATGGGATCCATGCTCGGAAGCTCCCCGGGACGGGCGCTTTGCCGCCGCTATGGGTGGGCTAAGGTCGGCGACCGGACGGGCGGCCCGGACCTGAGCGACCATGCCCCCGGGAAATGCGGAACGGCCCGCCGAAGCGGGCCGTTCCTCACTGTCTCAACACAGTGTGCGCCTGGAGGGACTCGAACCCCCAACCTTCTGATCCGTAGTCAGATGCTCTATCCATTGAGCTACAGGCGCATCCGGTCTTTCACAAGACCGCCCGCTCTCGCGGGCCTCGTCAACAATACCCCAAGAGCCGCGCGCAACGCGAATCGAGACGGCGGGAGCCGGTTTCTGCCCGCGCGGGGGATCAGCGCAACTGCTTGGCGGCGCGCTTCTCCTCGCGCTCCGCCGCCTTCGCGGCCGCCTTGTTCGCCTTCTCGGCCGCCTTGTCGGCCTTGTCCCGGTTCTTGCGACGCGCGCGCTGCTCCGAGGAGAGCGCCTGCAGGTCCACCAGCCGCAGCGCCTGCATCCGCGCCTCGCGCATGGTCTCGTAGTCCGGGTCCTGGTCCGGACGCATGGCCTCGACGGTCAGCCGCCGCTGCAGGTTCCCGGCCACGTCGCCCCAGGCCGCGGCGCGCGCGGCCTCCACCAGGAAGCGCAGCGTCTCCGGGTCGTCGGCCATCTCGCGCAGCCGCTCGGCGACCGCGGCGGACTGCCGCGCCCGCTTCTTGAGGTTGCGCACATCGCGGTCGCGGTAGTCGTGCGTGCCGTGCGGATCGGAGTACCGGCCGTGCGCGCGCTTGCGCTGCCGGGTGGCGAACTCGGCCGCCTCGTCCGACTCCGCGGCGAGCGCCAGGAGCGCCTCATGCGCATCGCTCATGTACGTGGCGACGTCGAAGGATCCGCCCTGCGCGATCGTGCCGACGAGGATCTGGTTCTTGACGGTCAGACGGGCGGCAGACGTGGCGATCGCCACACCCTCGGCGATGACGTCCGCGCTCTTTCCCACTCCGACCTCCTCTGCACCGAGCGTACCGGTTCCCGTTCCGCAACTGCAGGGCGATGGGGCAGGATGGGACCAGCGTTGCGCCCACCCGACGCATGCGACGACGCGTGCGATGGCGCGGCGGTAGGAGGAGCGTTGCCCGTTCTCGACGCAGCAGGGCGCAGCAGCGCCATCACCGGCGCGGCCCATGGCATCGGTGCCGAGACCGCCCGCGCCCTCGCGCGGCGCGGCGCCCGTCTCGCGCTGATCGACCGCGACCGCACGGCCCTCGCCCAGATCGCCGAGGAGCTGCGTGCGGCCGGATGCGACGTCACCGTGCACCCGGTCGACCTGCGCGATGACGACGCCGTGGCCGCGTGCGCCACGGAGATCGAGACGGCGCACCCCGCGCTGCAGTCCCTCATCACGTGCGCCGGATCCTCGATGCTCGGGTCGCTCGACCAGCTCACCATGGAGGAGATGCGCTGGCTGATGGACGTCAACCTCTGGGGCACGGTGTCGATCACCAAGGCGCTGCTGCCCGCACTGCGCCGCTCCCCCGCCGCGCACATCACGCACATCGCCAGCATCTACGGGATCGCCTCGCCCGCCGGACGCATCCCGTACTCGATGACGAAGTTCGCGGTGCGGGCGTTCTCCGAGGCCCTCCTGCACGAGCTCGAGGGCACGACCGTCACCGTGGGCACGGTCTACCCCGCGGGCGTGCGCACGGGCATCATCCTGCACGGTCGCTACGCCGCATCGATCGACCCGGGGGTCGCCGGCCGGGCCGCCGCGGCACAGGCCGCGATGTACCACATGGAGCCCGCGGACGCCGCGGAACGCATCGTGCGGGCGACGCTGCAGCGCCGCCCGCGCACGCTGATCGGCGGCGAGACCCGGCTGGTCGACGCCCTGGTGCGGCTGGCACCGGTGCGCTACTGGGGGCCCATGCGCCGTCCGCTGCGCGAGGCGATCGACACCACCACCCCGATGTCGCCGCGCTGACCGCGGCGCTGCGCTCTCACTCCCCCGCCGCGGAGGGACGCTCGGGAGCGAGCGCCCGCGCCCTCCGCGGAGCGCGCTCGGCCGCCGCGCGCGCACGGATCGCGGCGGTCTCGGCGTCGTACGCGGTGAGCTTGACCAGCGCGTTCTCGGTCCCCGCGCGCAGGTGCTGCTGCAGCCGCAGCCGCAGGGTCGCGGTGTCGCGCGCCACGAACGACTCGAGGATGCGGGCGTGATCCTCGGCCATCGCGGTGAGATCGTCGTGGTCCCGGAACAGCAGCAGGAGCCGGGCGCGCATCGTGGCGAGGAGCTCGTTCACGGTGGAGTTCCCGGCGAGCTCGGCCATGAGCAGGTGGAACTCGGCCGAGGCCGTCTGCGCACCCCGGACGTCGCCGATGCGCGCCGCCGCGAACTCGCGCTCCAGCGCCGCTTCGATCCGGCGGCGGTCCTCGTCGGTGTGCCGGAGCGCCGCGAGCTCGAACACCAGCACCTCGAGCACATCGCGCACCTCCGCGATGTCCTGCACGTCGGCCGCGGTGAACTGGCGCACCACCGCCCAGGACCGCGGACGGGCGGTGAGCAGCCCCTCGCCGAGCAGCTGCCGGATCGCCTCGCGCACCGGCAGTCGGCTCACCGCGAGCTCGTCGGCGATGTCACGCTCGATCAGGCGATCGCCGGGACGACGCCGCCCCGACAGGATCGACTCGCGTAACAGCCGCACCACCCTCGCCGATTCGAGTTCGACGCTTGCAGCGTTCCCCATGGGGACATTGTGGCACCGTCGGCGAATCCTGCACCTTGTCGCACCGAGTCCATCTACTCCGCGCGGGGGCGACGGGTGGGCGTGCCGTGCGCCTCCAGCCAGTCCAGCACCTGACGCACCGCGTCCTGGGCC
>JAFDWP010000150.1 GCA_018268435.1 Actinomycetota bacterium | reverse complement strand
GGCCAGCACCCGCGCGATCTGGCGGTGATTGATCTGAGGCGACAACTCCAGCTCGCGACCGATGCGCGCCCAGTGCGCGATCTGCTGCGGCACCGTGCGCGAGGTGAGCGCGGTCGCCGCAAGGGCGGAATCATAGACATCCGCAGGGAGACGGGTCGGCTGACTGGTCCTGGTCATGATCTGAATGTAGCACGGTACTACACGGGTGGCCCCGGGCGCCCTGCGCTTCCGAACGGTTCCTGAGCGAGCGGAGCGAGACGAAGGACGCCCCGGCCCCGGTGGCTAGGACCCGACCTGCGGCGTCGAGTCGCCCTGACGGGCCTCCCACGCGGCGCGCATGAACCGGCGGACGTCCTCATCGACGCGGATGTCGCGGGGGCGCAGCGGACGAGAGAGGTACAGCCCGTCCAGCGAGGTGAGCCGCGACAGCGCGACGTACGTCTGGCCGGGGGCGAAGGCGCCGGATCCGAGATCCACGATCGCGCGATCGTAGGTCTTGCCCTGCGATTTGTGGATCGTCACCGCCCAGGCGAGCCGCAGCGGGAACTGGGTGAACTCGGCGACCACCTCGCGGGAGAGCGTCTTCGTGCCCGGGTTGTAGATGTAGCGGTAGCGCTCCCAGACCGCGGGCTCGACGTCGACCTCCTCGCCGTCGATCTCCACCCGCACGGCGTCGCCGAGGATGCGCACCACGGTGCCGATCGTGCCGTTGACCCAGCGCGGCGGATCCGGCATCGCGGAGATGTCGTTGCGCAGGAACATCACCTGCGCACCCTCCTTGAGCTGCAGTTCCTCGTCGGCCGGGTAGTTCGCCTCACCCCGGCCGAAGTCGCCGGAGATGTCAGCCTTCGCCTTCTGCACCTTGCCCGGGAGAGCCGCCAGGTGGCGCGCGTTGATGCCGTTCACGATGTCGTTGCGGGTGGCGAGGGTGATGATCGGGATCTCGCCGTCGGCCGGATCCGGCGGGGTGCGGGCGCCGGCGTCGTTGAGCGCCCCGGCGATCTCCGCCGTGACCCGGCCGTAGCGCACCGCGTTCAGCATCGCCTTGAACCCGGCGTCGGACTGCCGGTGGATGTGCACCAGCTCGCGCACATGTAGCGTCGCACCGTGCGTGCCGATGTCCAGCATCTGGGCGGTCCCTGAGCCTGTCGAAGGGCGCCCGCCGGTCCACACCTTCGCGTCGAAGAACCAGAACGAGCGGTAGTGGTCCTGCACGTAGCGCAGCTCGTCGCCGCGCGGCGGCACCGGCGCCAGCTGGTACGGATCCCCGAACATCACCACCTGCACGCCGCCGAACGCCTCCGCCTTCCGCCCGCGCGCCTGGCGCAGCGAGCGGTCGATGGCATCCATCAGGTCGGCGTTGACCATCGAGATCTCGTCGATCACGAGCGTGTCGATGGCGTTCAGGATCTTGCGCGTCGCGTCGGTCTGATCGATCTCGCTGTCGGCGATCAGGCCGATCGGCAGCCGGAACAGCGAGTGGATCGTCTGCCCCTCGACGTTCAGGGCCGCCACCCCCGTCGGCGCGCACACGGCGATCGTCTTCTGCGTGTTGTACGCGAAATGCTGCAGCAGCGTCGACTTGCCGGTGCCGGCGCGGCCGGTGATGAACACGTGCTCGCGGGTGTCCTCGATCAGTCGGAACAGTTCTTCCTGTTCGGCGGAGAGGGTCGGCGTGCTCACGGTCCTCGGAGTCTACCGGGCGCTGCCATGTCACATCCCGAAACGGGACCCGGCCACTCGGGGTTCCCGCAGGAGGGTGTTCGTAGACTGACGCACATGGTGCAGTCGGCGGGGGTGCTGGCGCCAGACGTGCGGTCGCGTCGGGCGCGACGCGCGAGACGTCGAGCTCCGCTCTGGTCCGATCTCACCCTGCTCGCCGTCGTCGGCGTCGTGCTTGTGGCCGCCCTCGCGGCCGGCGGGCTCACCGTCTATCGGGAGTTCTACAGCCCCTCGGCGTTCGTGACGCGGTACTTGACGCTGCTCTCCGAGGGACGCGCCGCCGACGCGCTGCAGCTGCCCGGCGTCGCCCTCTCCCACAGCGACCTCGACGACGAGGCCTTCCGCTCCGCCTCGGACGCGCTGCTGCGCCGCACCGCCCTGAGCTCCCTCACCGACATCACGGTGACCGGCGAGCGCCCTCAGGGCGCCGCCACCGCCGTGACCGTGAAATACAAGGCGGGAGGGCATGCGGGCACCAGCACATTCCTGGTCGCGCGGAGCGGATGGGTCGGGGTCGCACCGTCGTGGGAGTTCGCACAGAGTCCGCTCGCGGTCATCTCCCTCAGGCTGGGCGGATCCGACCGGTTCACCGTGAACGGCTTCGATCTGGACCGCCGCCAGGTCGCCGCCCAGGGCGCGGAGTCGTCCGCGCAGGATCCGGTGCCGATGCTGGTGTTCTCCCCCGGACTGTACTCGGTGTCGGTGAAGACGTCGACGGCGGCGACGAACGGCGTCGGCGTGCTCGCCGACAAGCCGCTCGCCGACGTGCCGCTCGACGTGCAGGCCGCGCCCACCGCGGAGTTCGTGAAGGTGGTACAGCAGCGCGTGAACGAGTTCCTCGACCGGTGCACCACGCAGACGGTGCTGCAGCCCACCGGCTGTCCGTTCGGACTCACCGTGCCGAACCGCGTGATGGACGGGCCCGTGTGGACCATGGCCACCAGCCCCGACATCACCCTGGAGCCCGACGACGACGGCTGGAAGATCCCGCCCACGCCCGCCACCGCGCATGTGAAGCTCGACGTGATGTCGCTCTACGACGGCTCGGTGTCGCACGTGGACGAGGACGTGCCGTTCCAGGTGAGCGGCTCGATCCGGTTCCTGCCCGACGGATCCGCCTCGATCAGCATCACCTCGCCCGAGCAGTCGGACCTCCCGCCCGGCGCCGAGGGCTGATCGCCGGGCGTGAGCGAGACGCCCTTCGTCTCGCTGCGCTCGCTCAGGGACCAAGCCGGCCCGGTCGCTGAGGCACCCGAAGCGCCCGGAAGGCCCTTCGTCTCGCTGCGCTCGCTCAGGGACCAAGCCGGCCCGGTCGCTGAGGCACCCGAAGCGCCCGGAAGGCCCTTCGTCTCGCTGCGCTAGCTCAGGGACCGGTTGGGGGCGGTGAGGTCAGCGGCCTCGGGCGGCGGCGCGGCGGTCCTTCTCGGCGAGTTCGGCGAGACGCGCGTTGTACTCCTCGAGCTCGGCGTCGCCGCTGCGGTCGGCCGCGCGATCCGAGCGCTTCTGCACCTTGGCGTCGCTGCGGCTCCACTGGATCGCGACCGTGATCGCGAGGATCAGCGTGGGGATCTCCCCCACCGACCAGGCCACGCCGCCGCCGACGTACTGGTCCTGCAGCGGGGTCGCGCCCCAGGTGCGCCCCATCGCGCCGAACCACTCCGCGACCATCAGGCCGGACTGCATCATGATCGCCATGCCGAAGAACGCGTGCGTGGCCATCACCGCGATGAGCGTGATCAGGCGCCCGGCGTACGGCAGTCGGTACGGAACCGGATCCGCGCCGATCAGGCTCAGCACGAAGAGGTAGCCCGAGATCAGGAAGTGGATCGTCATCCACTCGTGCCCGATGTGGTCGGTCATGGCCCAGCGCACCAGGTCGGTGAAGTAGAAGGCCCAGAGCGACAGCACGAAGATCGCCGCGGCCACGAACGGGTTGGTGACCACCCGCGAGAACGGCGAATGCACGGCCCACAGGATCCACTCCCGGCCGCCGCGGGTGTCATCGTCGCGCTTGTCGATCGCGCGCAGGGCGAGCGTGACCGGCGCGCCCGAGACGAGCAGCAGCGGGATCGCCATCGACAGCATCATGTGCCCGAGCATGTGCACGCTGAACAGGTACTCCTGGTACGCGTTGATCGCGCCGCCGGTGACCCAGACCAGCCCGACCATGCCCAGGATCCAGAACACGGTGCGCTGGATCGGCCAGGAGTCGCCGCGCCGGCGCAGCCGTCGCACGCCGAGCAGGTAGAGCACGACGCCGAATCCCGCCGCCACGAGCCAGATCAGGTCGAGGTTCCACATCGTGAGCCAGCGGATCGGGGTGAGCTCGGGCGGCAGCGCGGATCCGGTGAGGATCTCGGCCGGGGTGCGCACGGCCGCGGCCTCGACGCCCGTCGGCGGCGGGGTGCGCGACAGCGCGGCGGCGAGCCCCGACGCGATGCCCATGAGCGCGAGCTCGAGTAGCACCAGGGTCCAGAACGGACCGGATCCCCGCGTCTCGAGCTTCGGGATGAGCCGGGTGCGGTAGCGGGCACCGAGCGCACCGAGCAGGATCAGCACCACCGCCTTCGCGATGATGATGCCGCCGTACGGGGTGAGCATTCCGGCCCAGTCCCCCACGGCGACGATGGAGCGGGCGATGCCCGACACGGCCACGACCACGTACGCGGCCAGGGCGAGGGAGGAGTAGCGGCGCACGACGGCGGCGAAGGCGACCCCGCCCCGCGGCCCGGCGCGCGTGCCCTTCTTCGTCGCGGCGCCGGTGCGGGCCCCGTCGCGCGCGGCGTCGCGCGCACTGTCGCGGGTCCCGCCAGCGGATGCGGCCGCGGTGCCGTCGAGGTCGCTGCGGGATCCGCGCAGCACGATCAGCAGCAGGAGCCCGCCGATCCACACGGCCGCGCCGATCGTGTGCAGCAGGATCGAGTTCACGGCGGCGTCGTGGCCGCTGAGGTCGCCGGCGTGGCCCTGGGTGGCGAGCGGGATGAACGATGCCGCAGCGAGGATCGCCGTGAGCAGCGTGGCGGTCCAGCCGCGGAAGGCGAAGGCGGCGATCGTGATGACGGCGCCGGCGAGCACGGTCATCAGCCACGCCTGGCCGAGGGGCAGCTCGAGCAGGAAGCGCCCCAGTTGCGCGCCGAACTCGGGGCCCGCGCTGAGCTTCACGCCGAGGGTCTGCAGGAACGTGAACAGCCCCGCGACCGCGCCGGCCACGGTGTAGACCGCGGCGCCGATCGAGGCGGTGTCCAGCGCGACCTCGAACGACCGCGTCCCGCTGCGCAGGGCGAACAGCCCGAGCACGAGCGAGCCGAGCATCGCCGCCGCGCCGAGGTTCGCCACCGTCGTCGCGACCGGCAGCCCCCAGCGCACCACGGGGCCGGGGTCGAGCAGCAGGTTCGGGGCCGCACCGCCGCCGAAGGCGAGGCCGGCCACGACGGCGAGCACGGCGGCGCCCAGGACGATGACGGGACCGGCGATGCGCAGGGCCGAGGATCCGGCGGGCAGGGTGGTGCGGTCGGCGCCCGCCCCGGTCTGGGGGCGGACCCCGGTGGAGGGGCGATTCACCCCTCCAGCCTAGGCGCGTCTGCTGAACGGACGGTCCGGGGCGCATCGCGCGGCGTCCCCTCCGGGGCGCATCGCGGGGACGTCCGGGACGCATCGCGGGGCGACGTCGTCCGGACACGCAGAAGGCCGCCCCGGAGGGACGGCCTTCCGAAGCGATGCCGGAATTACTTGACGGCAGCCTTGAGCTTGGAGCCGGCGGTCACCTTGACGCGCTTGCCGGCCGGGATCTTGATCTCGGCGCCGGTCTGCGGGTTGCGGCCCGTGCGGGCGGCGGTCGCGACCTGCTCGAAGGAGATCCAGCCCGGGATCGAGACCTTGCTGCCCTTGGCAACAGCGTCCGAGACCGTGGCGAACAGGGCGTCGAGAACGCCGGAGACAGCAGCCTGGCTCTG
>JAFDWP010000014.1 GCA_018268435.1 Actinomycetota bacterium | reverse complement strand
GCCTCCACCGGGGCCTCCTCGGCGGGAGCGGATCCCTCGCTGCCGAGCGCGCCATCGGGGCGGATCAGCTCGCGCACCTCGGCCATGAAGCTGGTGAGCTGCTGCTGCTGCCAGCGCAGCTGACGCGCACGGTCGTCGGCATCGCGCACGACGTTCGCCGTGTGCGCGGTGACCATGTCGACGATCTTCTGCGACTTGGTGCGGGCACGGTCCAGGGTCTCCCGGGCGCGCACCTGCGCCTCGGCCTCGATCGCCTGAGCCTGGGAGCGCATGAGGCGCTCGTAGTCGTCGGCCTTGGCGGAGATCCGCTCGGCGTGGGCCAGCGAGGACGCGACCTGCTCGTTCGCATCCGCGGTGATCCGCTCCGCATGCGCGACGGCCTGGTTGTGCAGCACCAGGAACTCCTGCTGCGCGTCGTCCTGGCGGCGGGTGACCGACTCCTCCATCTCGAGCACGCGCGCGCTCATCTCGCGCACCTCGCGCTCGGCGGAGACGCGCAGATCGGTGGTCTCGCGGGTGACCATCGCCCGCAGCGCCGCGGCGCCCTTCTCGGCCTCGGTGCGGATCGAGTGCGCCTCCTGCTCCGCGTGGTTCACCTTCTCGGCGGCGTGCGCGGCCTCGCGCTCCACCTGGGCGGTGTGCGCGGTGAACTCGGTCTCCATCTTCAGCCGCACCTGGTCGGCGTCGCGCTCGGCCTGCGCGGTGACACGCGCGATCTCGGCGGCGAGCTCCGCGCGCTTGGACGCGGCCTCGTCCCTGGCCGCCTCGAGCAGGCGCTCGGCCTGCACGGCGGCGTTCTGGATCAGCACGCTGGCCTGCTCCTCCGCCACGCGCAGCACGGTCTCGAACTGCGAGCGCGAGGTGGCCTCGTCGATGTCCTCCTGCGATCCCGCGAGCGCGGTGCTCAGCGACTGGATCTGCTGCGCCGACTCCGCGATCTTCGCATTCGCGGTGGTCAGATCGGACTCGAGCTGCGCCGCGCGCGCCTCGTGCGCGGCGTTCGCCGCCGCGAGCTCGCGACGGTGCGACTCCGTGGCCTTCTCGAGCTCGCGACGGTGCGACTCCGCCGACCGGTCGCGCTCGCTGCGCAGATGCGCATCGGTCTTCGCATTCGCGTCCGTGGCGCGACGCAGCTCCTCCTTGAGGGCGGTCAGGTGCGCGTCGACCTCGGCCTTGTCGTACCCGCGGAAGCCGATCGTGAACGCCTGCTGGCTCGACGGATGCTCCAGCAGCTGATCGAAGAAGTCGCCCTGCGGGGCCTGCTCGTCGGTTGCACGGTTCTCGGTTGCGTCGGCCACGGCAGCGCCTTTCTGTCCACCCCCTCACGCTCCAGGGCATGGGGTGATGCCGGGAGGATGGATGCGGAGGGGAATCGCGTCGTCCGGCGCTCCTGGGTGCGGGGCCGTGATCCGCGCGAATCCTGACGATCCTAACCCGCGGATCCTTGGCGCAGACAGGGAATGCGCGGACGGATCCGGTCGCGGACGGACCCGCCGGGAGCCCGTTCGGCACCGCACCGCCCCCGGCGCGGTCAGGCCGTGCGACGCACCCGCTCCCTGGCGCGCTGCACGAGCCGGCACACCACGTAGATCCCGAACGAGATCGTCGTGATGTAGGGGCTCACCGGCAGCGTTCCCGCGAGCGCGAGCAGGATGCCGCCGACGGCCGACACGAAACCGAACAGCGCCGCCAGCAGCGGCACGCGCAGCGGTCCCGCGGTGACCCGCATGGCCGCGGCGGCGGGCGTCACCAGCAGCGCCATCACCAGCAGCGCGCCGATGATGTGCACGGCCACCGCGACGACGAGTCCCAGCAGCACCATGAACACCAGGCCGACGGTGCGGGTGGGCACGCCGCGCGCCTCGGCCGATACCGGGTCCAGCGAGTCGAAGCGCAGCGGGTTCCACACCAGCACGAGGACCACCAGCACGACCGCGCTGATCCCGATCAGCCAGCCGAGGTCGGGCGAGGACACCGACACGATCTGGCCGGTGAGCAGGCTGAACCGGTTGGCGCTGCGGCCGTCGTAGAGCGACAGGAACAGGATCCCGAGGCCGAGCCCGAACGGCATCAGCACACCGACGATCGAGTTGCGCTCCCGCGCACGCGCGCCGAGCAGCCCGATCAGGATCGCCGCCACGAGCGCGCCGCCGAGGGATCCGACCACGACGCTGCCGCCGAAGAGCAGCGCGGCCGCGGCCCCCGCGAAGGAGAGCTCGCTGACCCCGTGCACGGCGAAGGCGAGGTCGCGCTGCATCACGAACACCCCGATCAGGCCGCCCACGATGCCGAGCACGGCGCCCGCGATGATCGAGTTCGCCAGCAGCGCCACGAGCTCGCCGTAATCGGCGAAGGAGAAGATGTCGCCCCAGTCCACGGCGGGCCGCAGGCCCACCGCGGGCAGCGCGGGCAGAGCGCCGGCCGCGGACAGCACCCCGAGCGCGGCGCTCATGCGGCGCCCTCGTGGTCGTGGTGCGGCTCCACATCGGGCACGCCCACGACGATCAGGCGGTCGCCGGCGCGCAGCACGAACACCGGCGCGCCGTAGAGGTCGGTGAGCACCCGGGTCTGCAGTACCTCGTCGGGCGTCCCGAGCATGAATCGGCCGCCGGCGATGTAGAGGATCCGGTCGACCCGGCCCAGGATCGGGTTGATGTCGTGCGTGACGAACAGCACGGCGGCGCCGTGCTTTCGCCGCTGTCGGTCGATGATCTCGGTGACGCCCTGCTGGTTGGCGAGGTCGAGGTTCGACAGCGGCTCGTCGCAGAGCAGCAGCGCGGGGTGGTCCATCAGCGCCTGCCCGACGCGCAGCCGCTGCTGCTCGCCGCCGGAGAGCGCGCCGACGCGACGGTTCCCGTAGTGGGTCGCGCCGACCTCCGCGAGCATCTCGTCCACGCGGGCGTGATCGCCGCGGTGCGGCACGGGAAAACCGAACCGGCGCCCCTGCAGCCCGAGGGCGATCACGTCGCGGGCGCGCATCGCCGTGTCCGGCGGGTATGGGCGCTGCTGCGGGATGTAGCCGATGCGCGGGTTGCCGCGCGTCGGTCCCTGAGCCTGTCGAAAGGCCGGATCCCGAGCCCCCCGATCCGGTCCCTGAGCCTGTCGAAGGGGAGCGCCCGCCACGCGGATCTCGCCCGCGCTCAGCTCCTGCAGGCCGAGGATGCTGCGCAGCAGGGTGGTCTTCCCCGAGCCGGACGGGCCGAGCACCGCGATGAACTCGCCGGGGTGCACGTCGAGGTCGAGCCCCGACCACAGCTCCCCGCCGCCGTGCGGACGGTGCAGCTCCGCCCCGCGGATCTGCAGCACGGGTACGGCGCCCTGCGACGCGTCTGCCGTCGCGGTCATGCGCCGACGGCCGCGGCGAGAGAGGCGATCGCGGCGTGCATCCATTCAGCGTACGTGGTGTCCTTCGGGAGGATCTCCGTGAACGTCACGACTGGGATCCCGGCCGCCTTCGCCTCCTGCTCCACGCGCTGGGTCTCGGATCCGGCCGCCTGACCGTTGGCGAGCACGGCCGTGACGCCGCCGTCCCGGATCACCTTCAGCGCGGCGAGCAGCGTCGCCGGCGCGACGTCGTGCCCCTCCTCGACCGCACTGGAGAAGCCCTCGGGCGCCGTGTCGACGAGCCCGGCGGCCGCAGCGAGGTAGCCCGGCACGGGCTCCGTGATGAACACGTCCGCGCCGCGCGCCTCGGCCTTGATCGCGGCGAGATCCTGCCCGGCCGTCGTGAGGGCGGTGGTGAGGGCGGCCGCGCCCTGCGCGAACTGGGCCCGACCCTCGGGGTCTATCGTCGTGAGCGCGCGCTGCACCTCGCCGACGACCGTGATCATGGTCGTCGGGTCGAACCAGACGTGCTCGTTGAAGCCCTCGGCGTCGTGACCGGGGTGCGCGTCGGAAGCGGTGATCACCTCCGCCTTCGACCCGTCGAGCAGATCCGTCATGAACGGGTCGTATCCGCCGCCGTTCTCGATCACCAGGGCGGCGCCGCGCACGGCCAGCCGATCCCGGGCCGTCGCCTCGTACTCGTGCGGATCCTTCGCGAGGGAGTCGATGATGCTCGTGACGTGCACCCGGTCACCGCCGATCTCGGCGACGATGCTGCCGTAGACGTTCGTGGTCGCCACGACCGGGATCCGGCCGTCCTGCGCCGGCTGGTCGGCCGGTGTCGCCGCACAGCCTGCGAGCGCGAGGAGCGAGGCGGCGGCGAGGGCGAGCGCGGCGAGGGGCTTGATCACTCCACGACCCTACGTTAAATGAGAATCATTATCAAAACGAGGGGAATGCGGGCGGGGTGCCACGGCCGGCCAGGGCGGAACACCCGGTCCGCGCGAAGCGACGGGCCGACGATCCGGAGCCGCCGAGCGCGCGCACGCGCCCGGCGGCTCCGACCAGGCTCAGCCGCGCAACCAGACCGTGGTCTCGGCCGGGACCGCGCCGTCGACCAGTCCGCCCAGAACGGGTGCCTCGCCGGCGGCGAGCGGGTAGGGCTCCATACCGAAGTTCGTGACGACCTGCCAACCGTTCGGCCGGACGAAGCGCAGCACGTCGGCGCGTCCGGTCTCGAGCCACTCCAGGCTCTCCCCGGTCTGCAGCTCGTGCCGCAGGGCGAGCGCGCGACGGTACGTGTTCAGCGACGACGCGGGATCCGCGTCCTCCACGGCGACCGCGTAGTCGGAGAACCACGCCGGCTGCGGGATGTGCGCGCCGGCCGTGCCGAACCCGTAGGACGCTCCGGTGCCGGTCCACGGCAGGGGCACGCGGCAGCCGTCACGGCCGAGGCCGTCACGGTCGGGATCCGCTCCGCGGAAGAATGCCGGATCCTGCCGGTCCTCGGGCGCGATGTCGCCGACCTCGTGCAGGCCGAGCTCCTCGCCCTGGTACAGGTAGGCACTGCCCGGCAGCCCGAGCAGGAACAGCGACGCGGCCAGCGCACGACGGCTGCCGCGCGCCAGCTCGATCTGGTCGGCCGGCGCGCCGGCGATGATCCAGGCCGATCCCTGCTTGGCCGGGTTGCCGCGGCGGGGCGCGAGGCCGTAGCGGGTCGCGTGTCGCACCACGTCGTGGTTGGAGAGCACCCAGGTCGAGCTGGATCCGGTCGCCGCGCTCTGGGCGAGGTTGTCGGCGACGATGTCGCGGAACTGCGCGGCGTCGAAATCCGCCTCGAGCAGGTCGAAGTTGAACGCCTGCCCGAGGCCCTCGGGCGTCGCGTACCGCGCGCGCCGCTCGGCCGTCGCGACCCACGCCTCGGCGACGGCGATGCGCGGCGGGTCGTACTCGTCGAACACCTGCCGCCATTCGCGGTAGATGTCCTGCACGTCGTCGCGGTCGAAGAGCGGGTGGTGCCCGGTCGTGGTGTCCATCGCGTCGAGCTCGGCCTGGCTCGGCAGCACGGCGGGCAGATCCTTGCTGAGCGCGTGCGCCACATCAATCCGGAAGCCGTCGACCCCGCGATCCGACCAGAACCGCAAGGTGTGCAGGAACTCGGCGTGCACGTCGGGGTTGTCCCAGTTGAAGTCGGGCTGCTCGGTCGCGAAGTGGTGGAAGTACCACTGCCCGTCGCCGACGGGCTCCCACGCGGGCCCGCCGAACACCGAGGCCCAGTCGGCAGGCGGCAGCTCGCCGTTCTCGCCGAGACCGTCGCGGAAGATGTACCGGTCCCGCTCCGGCGAGCCCTTGCCGGCGGCGAGCGCCGCCTGGAACAGCGCGTGACGGTCGGAGGAGTGGTTCGGCACGATGTCGACGATCACCTTGATGCCACGGGCGTGCAGCGCCGCGACCAGGTCGTCGAAGTCGGCGAGAGTGCCCAGTCGCGGATCCACATCGCGGTAGTCGGCGACGTCGTACCCTCCGTCCGCGAGTTCGGACGGATAGAACGGACTCAGCCATACGGCGTCGACGCCGAGCCCCGCCAGGTAGTCGGCCTTCTGCACGACACCGCGGATGTCGCCGAGTCCATCGCCGTCCGCGTCGGCGAAGCTGCGCGGATAGACCTGGTACACGACGGCCTGCCGCCACCAGGCGGCGTCCTCGGATCGGATCACGGGCGCGTCGGTCGCGAGTGCTGCATCGGTCATGGGTTTCCCTTCTGGGGTCTGCGGTTGGGGTGGTTCGGGCCTTCGACAGGCTCAGGGACCGAACGGCTGCTGAGCCTGTCGAAGCACGTCAGCCCTTGACGGCGCCCTGGGTCACGCCCTCCATCACCCAGCGCTGCGTGAACAGGTAGGCGACGATCGCGGGGGCCATGGCCATCAGGTACGAGGCGAAGGACACGTTGTAGTTGTTGCTGAACTGGGTCTGGAACAGGTTCTGCCGCACGGGCAGCGTCTGCAGGGCCGGATCCGAGATGATCAGCGACGGCATCATGAAGTCGTTCCAGGCGTACAGGAATGCGAAGATGCCGACCGTGGCGCTCATCGGGCCGAGCAGCGGGAACACGATCCGCCAGAACGTCTGCCAGGTGCTCGCACCGTCGATGCGCGCGCTCTCCTCGAGCTCCAGGGGGATCGAGCGCAGGAACGCGGTGAACAGCAGCACGCTGAAGCTCAGCTGGAACATCGTGGCCAGGATGACCACGCCGAACGGGTTGTCCAGGTGCACCAGCCCGGTGAGCTGGATCTGCGGCAGCGCCACCACCGGGAACGGGATGAACATCGCGGCGAGCAGATAGAAGAACGAGTATCGGAACAGCTTGCGATCCCAGTTGCGCACGATCGCGTACGAGGCGAAGGCTGCGAGCACGATCGTCAGGACGACGGTGCCGGCGGTCACGAACAGCGAGATACCGGCGCCCACCGGGAACGTCGTCAGGTTCCAGGCCTGCACGAAGCCGTCGATCGAGAACGGCGCCGGCAGTGAGAAGGCGTTGCCGTCGACGGCCTGGTTCGTGGTCTTGAAGGCCATGGAGATCGTGACGTACAGCGGCAGCAGCACGGTGACCGCGCACAGGATCAGGATGATCGTGCCCGACCAGTTCACGCGCTCCCTGCGCGCTCGGGGTCGGCGCCCGCCGCTGGATCCTGAGTTGAATCCGGTGGTGATGGCCTCGGTCGTGACAAGGGTCTGGGTGGACATCAGAGTGCGTTCCTTCCGCGCGTCAGCGACAGCTGGAGGAGGGAGATGAGGATGGCGACGACGAAGAAGATGGTCGCGTTGGCCATCTGGTACGCGTAGTCGCCGCCGTTGAAGCCCGCGATGATCGTCATCGCGACGCTGCGGGTCGCCGTGCCGGGGCCGCCGTTGGTGAGGCCCACGATGATGTCGTAGGCGTTCAGGAAGCCCTTGAACCCGAGGATCACGTTGATCACCACGTAGCCGAACACCAGTGGCACCGTGATGCGGGTGAGCTGCTGGGCCTTGGAGGCGCCGTCGATCGCAGCGGCCTCGTACACCTCGCCCGGCACCGACAGCAGACCCGCGATGTAGATGAGCAGCGTGCCGGGGATCGCCTGCCAGGCGGTCACGATCACGATCGCGACCCAGGCGAAGTCGGGGTTGGCGAGGATGCTGGTCTGCAGCCAGGCGACGCCCGTGACGCCCCCCAG
>JAFDWP010000149.1 GCA_018268435.1 Actinomycetota bacterium | reverse complement strand
GGCCGGCCTTGTGGCGATCACCCCCGCATGCGCGAACCTCACGCCCGGCTGGGCCCTGCTGCTCGGCGCGCTGACGGGGGCCGTGTGCGCCCTCGCGGTGGAACTGAAGTTCCGCCTTGGCTTCGACGACTCGCTCGACGTCGTGGGGCTGCACCTCGTGGGCGGCTTCATCGGCACCATCTACCTCGGCTTCTTCGCCACCGGCCAGGGCCTGTTCACCGGCGGCGACATCCGGTTGCTGGTGGTGCAGGTGCTCGCCTCGGGCGGGGTGCTGATTTACTCGTTCGTTGTGGCGCTCGTGATCGGGCTCGCGATCGAGAAGACCATCGGCTTCCGGGTCACCAGCGAGGACGAGATCGCCGGCGTCGACCTGGTCGTGCACGGCGAGGAGGGGTACGCGCTCACGTCCTGAGTGCGCTTCGAGAGCCTCAGCGACCGCTTCGAGGGCCTCGGCGGCCGAGGGCGCGGATAGGGTGTCGGAGTGACTTCTCCCGGCAACGGATTCCTGTCCGCGCTCCTCGACGCCGTCGTGGCGATCCTCAGGTCGCTCGGCGGCTCGCGCGATCGATCCGCCGGCCGCACCGCCGCATCCTCGGCTCCGACCGCGACGTTGGAGCCGGGACACGGCGGCTCCACGGAGACCGTCGAGCTGGACCCGCGCTCGGTGCGCGGCCTGCGCGTCGCCTACGCCCCGGACCGCGACGGCGCTCCCGATGCGGGCGAGATCGTGTGGACCTGGGTGCCCTACGCGGAGCGCGACGGACGCGGCAAGGACCGTCCGGTGCTGGTGATCGCGACCCAGTCCGCGGACCGCGTCTATGCGGTGAAGCTCACGAGCAAGTCGCACGACGGCGACCGCGACTTCCTGTCCCTCGGATCCGGCCCCTGGGACGGTCAGGGCCGGGAGAGCTGGGTCGACATCGACCAGCTGTACAGCGTGCACGTGTCTGGAGTGCGCCGGGAGGCGGCAGCCCTGGATCGCCGCCGCTTCGAGAGCGTGGCGGGAGTGCTGGAGCGCCGGTTCGGCTGGGCCGCGGCCTGAACTTCTCCCGGCCGCGACCGCCGCGGCGGGCGGATCCGGCCGCGTAGGCTGAGGGCGTGGCGAACAGCATCCTCATCACGTCCATCGAAGGCCATTCCGGCAAGTCGCTGATCGCCCTGGGCGTGATCGACGCACTGAGCCGTGCGACCGCGCGCGTGGGCGTGTTCCGGCCCATCACCCGCTCCGGCGACGGCACCGACGACGTGCTGGACATGCTGCTCAGCCGCACCGAGATCGGACTCGATGCCGCGCAATGCATCGGCGTCAGCTACGCCGAACTGCACGCCGACCCCGATGCCGCGCTGGGACGGATCCTGCAGCGCTACCACGCGGTGGAAGCGCAGTGCGACGCCGTGGTGATCCTCGGCAGCGACTACACCGACGTCGCCAGCCCCGCCGAGCTCGGCGTGAACGCCCGCATCGCGGCCAACCTCGGCGCCCCCGTGCTGCTCGTGCTCGGCGGGCGCGACACCGCGGGGCACGGCGAGCGCCTCGGCGTGTCCGAGGCCCGCACACCGGCGCAGCTGGGCCAGCTCGCCCGCCTCGGCGCGGCGGAGCTCGCGCAGGAGCGCGCCGTGCTGTCGGCGATCGTGGTCAACCGTGCCGACGCCGGGCAGCGGGACGAGATCAGCGCCGCGGTCTCGGCGGCGGTGGGGGAGCCCCCCGTCGACGGCCCCGTCCCGGTGTGGGTCGTGCCCGATGACCCCACGCTCGTGGCGCCTTCCGTGCGCGGCGTGCTGCGGGCGCTCGACGGACGCCTGATCCGCGGCGACGAGGCGTTGCTGGATCGCGAGGTGCTGGATGTCGTGATCGCCGGGATGTCGATGGTGAACGTCCTGCCGCGGCTCATCGAGTCGTCGGTGGTCGTCGTGCCCGCCGACCGCGAGGACGTGCTGCTGGCGACGCTGCTCGCTCAGGCGGCCGGTACCTTCCCGTCGATCGCGGCGATCGTGCTGAACGGGCCGTTCGCGCTGCCGGAGCCGATCGAACGGCTGCTGGACGGGCTGGGACCTCGGGTGCCGATCATCGCGGCCGATCACGGCACCTACGAGACCACCGTGCGCATCATGAACGCACCGGGTCGGCTCTCCGTCGACGCCCCGCATCGCGTGGGACGCGCACTCGCGCTGTTCGAGCAGCAGGTCGACGTGCCCGCACTCATCGCGCGGCTGGGTGTCGCGCGCTCCGACGTCGTGACGCCGCTGATGTTCCAGTACGCCCTGTTCGACCGGGCGCGCGCCGAGCGGCGCCGGATCGTGCTCCCGGAGGGAACGGACGACCGGGTGCTGCGTGCCGCCGGCGCCGTGCTGAAGGGCGGCATCGCGGATCTGGTGATCCTCGGAGACGAGACCGCGATCCGCGCCCGGGCCCGGGAGCTCGGCGTCGACCTGGACGCGGCGCAGATCATCGCCCCGACGGATCCGGAGCTCGTGGCCCGTTTCGCCGAGGAGTACGCGCGGCTGCGGTCGCACAAGGGCGTCACCCTCGCCCAGGCCGCGGACACAGTCACCGATGTGTCGTACTTCGGCACGCTCATGGTGCATCTGGGGCTCGCCGACGGCATGGTCTCCGGAGCGGCGCACACCACCGCGCACACGATCCGTCCCGCGTTCGAGATCATCAAGACCAGGCCCGGCGTCTCCGTGGTGTCCTCGGTGTTCCTGATGGCTCTCGCGGACCGGGTGCTCGTGTACGGCGACTGTGCGGTCATCCCGGATCCCACCAGCGAGCAGCTCGCCGACATCGCCATCTCGTCCGCCGCCACCGCGACCGCCTTCGGGATCGATCCCCGCGTCGCGATGCTGTCCTACTCGACCGGCGATTCGGGCTCCGGCGCCGAGGTGGAGAAGGTGCGCCTCGCGACGGAGCTGGTCCGCGAGCGCGCGCCCGGCCTCCTCGTTGAGGGACCGATCCAGTACGACGCTGCCGCCGATGCGGCGGTCGCCCGGGCGAAGCTGCCCGGGTCCTCGGTCGCTGGGCGGGCCACGGTGTTCGTATTCCCGGATCTGAACACCGGCAACAACACGTACAAGGCCGTGCAGCGCTCCGCGGGCGCCGTCGCCATGGGGCCGGTGCTGCAGGGGCTGAACAAACCCATCAACGACCTCTCCCGCGGAGCGCTGGTCGAAGACATCGTCAACACGATCGCGATCACCGCGATCCAGGCTCAGCACGGGAGCGCATCGTGAGCATCGTCCTGGTGATCAACAGCGGATCCTCGTCGTTCAAGTACCAGCTCGTCGACACGGCCTCCGGCGCGTCGCTGGCCTCGGGGCACGTCGAGCGGATCGGACAGCACGAGGGGCACGCCACCCACATCGATGCGACGGGGGTGGAGACCGAGCGGACGCTGCCCATCCCGGATCACACCGCGGGGTTCCAGGTCATGCTCGACGCGTTCGCGGAGCAGGGTCCGTCGCTCACGGAGTTCCCGCCGGTCGCGCTCGGGCACCGTGTGGTGCACGGCGGGGCGCGGTTCTTCGAGCCCACGCTGATCACCCCGCTCGTCGAGATCAACATCGACGAGCTGTCGGCCCTTGCCCCGCTGCACAACCCGGGCGCGCTGCAGGGCATCCGGGCGGCGAAGACCGCCTTCCCCGACGTGCCGCACGTGGCGGTGTTCGACACGGCCTTCCATCAGACGCTGGCACCCGATGCGTACACCTATGCCATCGACCGGGAGCTGGCGGAGACCTACCGGATCCGCCGCTACGGCTTCCACGGCACGTCGCACAAGTACGTGTCGGAGGCGGCCGCGGCGTTCCTGGGCGACCCCGCGGATCTGCGCCAGCTGGTGTTCCACCTCGGCAACGGCGCCTCTGTCACGGCCGTGCGCGGAGGCCGTTCGGTCGAGACCTCGATGGGCATGACGCCCCTGGAAGGGCTCGTGATGGGCACACGCTCGGGCGACATCGACCCCGCGGTACTGTTCGCCCTGGCCCATCGTGCCGAGATGACGATCCACGAGCTCGACGCGCTGCTGAACACCGGCAGCGGCTTGAAGGGGCTGGCGGGAGTCTCCGACATGCGCGACGTGCTCGCCCGCGCGGCGGCGGGAGACCCCGACGCCGAACTCGCCTTCGATGTCTACGTCCACCGCCTGCGCAGCTACGCCGGCGCGTACATCGCCCAGCTCGGCGGCGTCGACGTGATCTCGTTCACGGCCGGCGTCGGCGAGAACAGCGCGGCCGTGCGCCGGGAGGCGATGGCCACGCTCGGGTTCGCGGGCGTCGCCATCGATCACGCGCGCAACGAGGCACCCGGACGCGGGATCCGGGTGATCTCGACCGACGCCTCCGCCGTCGTGGTCCTGGTCGTCCCGACCAACGAGGAGCTGGAGATCGCGCGGCAGACCGCGCACATCCTGCGCTGACCGTCCCCGACCCCGGCATCAGGCGAACAGCGCGTCGAGCTCGTCCACGCGCACCCGCGGGCCCGACGGAGCGGCTTGCGGGTGCACGGCGGGCTCCGTGCCGTCCACGACCGTGAGGCACGACAGCGCCGCATCCGTGAGGAACCGGCTCGGCTTGGCCTGCACGTGGCGCGCGGTGAACGCCGTCGGATGCGTGGGCAGCGTCCCGGGGGTGTAGACGCTCAAGGTGTCGCGGGCACGGGTGAGTCCGACGTAGAAGAGTCGGCGCTCCTCCTCGAGGCCCGCGCGGGAGGTCAGCGCCATGTCCGACGGCATCGCGCCGTCGCAGGCCCGCAGCACGTGCACCGCAGACCACTCCAGCCCCTTCGCGGAGTGGATCGTCGACAGCGTCACCCAGTCCTCGTCGAGGTGCGGAGGGGACGCCCAGTCGCCCGCGACGCCGACCGGATCGATGGCCTGCTCTCCGACGAAGGCGCGCAGGTCGCTCTGCCGGCTCGCCGCCTCGGCGACCGCCACGACGTCCGCCGCGCGGCGCTGCCAGTCGGGGTAGTGCTGCTGCAGGAGGCCCGTGACCGCGCCGTGGCAGGCCTCCACCACCTCGGACACCGGGGAGCCGGAGTCGACGACGCCGAGCAGCGACAGCGTCGTCGCCAGGCCGACGCGCGCCGTCGCCGGCGCCGCGGCGATCGCCTCCGGAGCGCCGGCGATGCCCTGTTCGGCCAGCATGCCGGCGAGGCGGCGCGCGCCGAGCTTCCCGAGGCCGCGATGGCGCGTGAGCAGCCGATACCAGGCGATCTCGTCGTGCGGATTGAGGATGACGCGGAAGGATGACAGCAGGTCGCGTACGTGGGCGGTCTCGAGGTACCCGATCCCGCCGAACTTCTTGAAGGGCACGTCGCGCACCGTGAGCTCGACCTCGAGCAGCGCGCTGTGCGAGCCGGTGCGCATGAGCACGGCCTGCTCCCGCAGCGGCAGCCCGTCCGCGTGTGCGGAGAGGATCCGGTCCGCGACCGCGCGCGCCTCGTCGTCCGCGTTCGCGCACCGCACGAGCTGCGGGCGCGGTGCGGTCCCGGAGCGATCCGCGACCAGGCGGATCGGGAAGTCCGGGGGACGGGTGGCGTTCGCGAGGTCGAGGATCGGCTGCGTCGAGCGGAAGTTGCGCTCGAGCCGGATGAGCTCGGCATGGGGGAGCCGGTCGAGCACCTCCTGGAGCTGACCGGCGCCGGCGCCGCGGAAGCCGTAGATGGCCTGCGCATCATCGCCGACGACCGTGAGACCGCGTCCTTCGGGACAGAGCCCCTGGACGATGTCCGCCTGCACGCGGTTGACGTCCTGGTACTCGTCGACGAGCACCCAGCCCCAGCGTGCCCGGAGGCGGGCGCCGACGTCGGGATCGCGCACCAGGGCGCGCCAGGCGACGAGGAGGTCGTCGAGATCGAGCAGGCCGCGGGAGCGCTTGCGCTGCGCATACCCGCGCAGGAGCGCCATGATCCGATCCGCATGCGGGAGCGCCCAGGGGAACTGCTCGGAGATGACGTCGCGGCCGGGGCGCTCCAGGCTCACCGCGCGGGAGGCGATGTCGGCGATCGCCCTGCTCGTCGGCATCCGGCGATCGGTGCCGTCCAGGCCGTGCTCGCTGCGGAGCAGGTCGATCAGATCCGTGACGTCGTCGGGGGCCAGCACGGTGACATCGGACAGGCCGAGATGCTGCGCGTACTCGGCGACCACGCGATGGGCGACCGCGTGGAAGGTGCCGCCGGCGATGCGCTGTGCGAGCGCGGCGTCGCCGACCATCGCGGCGGCGCGGGACGTCATCGCCGCGGCCGCGCGGCGGGTGAACGTGAGCAGCAGGATCCGCTCCGGCGGCACGCCCGCGTCGATCAGTCGAGCGACGCGACTGGTGAGGACCCGGGTCTTGCCGGTGCCGGCCCCGGTGGCGATGACGAGAGGACCCTCGCCGTGCTCGACGGCCTGCCGCTGCGCCTCATCCAGCTCGCCGAAGAGCTCTGCACTGTCCATGGGGGCGACGCTATCCGGACCCTCCGACATGGCCCGTCGAGCCGAACGCGCGCGGTGCGCCACGCCCGGGCGGCGGGCGCGGTCGGAGGGAGCCCGTGGGATCGGGTATGCTCTTTACCTGTGCCTCAGGGCACGAAAACCCCGCAAGGGCGATTGGCGCAGTTGGTAGCGCGCTTCCTTCACACGGAAGAGGTCGTCGGTTCGAGTCCGGCATCGCCCACCACAGATCCCCCCTCGCTTGCGCGTGCCTGATGTAACCTCGCAGTTGCAGGAAGGTCGCGCACGGGCCTCCGCAAAAGCCGGGGGAGGACGACTCGTGGAGAACGCGACGCGCAAGGACGCATCGGTCATCGACGGTGATGCGTTCACCGTCACCCGCAGCATCGGCATCGCGGCGCCCGTCGAGAAGGTATGGCAGGCGATCACCGAGCCCGAGCATCTCTCGCGCTGGTTCGGTCGCACCGTGCTCGACGGTGCCGGCGCGGGCGCGCAGGGCAGCATGAGCTTCGACGGTCGCGACGGGGTCCCGATCCGCGTCGAGGCGATCGACGCGCCGCGGTCGGTGACGTACCGCTGGAACAACAACGACGACGCTCACGGCGACCGGCCGCCGGTGGTGGTCGAGGCGTCCTCGACCGTGTTCACCTTCACGCTCGAGGCGCAGGGGGAGGCCACGCGGCTCACGGTCGTGGAGTCCGGCTTCGAGCGCACCGC
>JAFDWP010000148.1 GCA_018268435.1 Actinomycetota bacterium | reverse complement strand
GATCATGGGCCCGGCGGGCAGTGCGGTGGCGACGTTGCCGCCGACGGTCGAGACGTTCCAGATCTTCCACGACGCGACGAAGGCGTCGCAGGCGGGCGGGATGAGATCCAGCCCCGGCAGGTGCGCGCGGGGCATGCCGCCGGGGATTGGCGCGTCGGCGAGGGTGCGCAGCTCCGCGACCCGGCAGGTGGCCGCGATCTCGAGCGTGCGGTCCTCCCACGGCCCCGTCCCGTGCCACGCCAGCGGCTCCCAGCCGGCCCCCGTGATGTCGAGCAGGCGAGTCGGCGCGCCGCGCGTGATGTCGGTGCCGTACGAGAAGATCACGGTGCCGCCCGCGAGCCAGGAGTCCCCCGGGCGCCACTGCCGCGGGTCGGCGCACATCCGCACCTCGTCGACGCTCGTCACATCCATGCCGGGGCCCCCGTCCGCGCCGGGGCGGCGGTGCGCGCCGGGGCGGCGGTGCGCGTCGGGGTGCCGGTACGCATCGGCGCGGCCGCACAGCTGCGCCCGGACGCGATCGCGGGCGCGCCGGCGGAGCGCCGCGCGTCGTCGTGCACGTCGCCCGCGGTGTCGCGCAGGCGCGCGGGGAGCTCGGCGGGAACCACCACGGCGGAATCGGAGTCCGAAGCGGATCCGGAATCGGACGCACCATCGGATCCGGATCCGGATCCGGCCTCGGATCCGGCCCGCGCGGCCGACTCCACCAGGATCAGCTCGGCGAGGATCGACACGGCCACCTCGGCGGGGGTGCGTGCGCCCAGATCCAGGCCGATCGGGGAGTGCAGCCGGGCGAGGTGCGCGGGGGTGAGTCCGCTCGCGCGCAGCTCCTGCACGCGCTTCTCATGCGTGACGCGGGATCCCATCGCGCCGACGTAGCCGACCTCGCGGCGCAGCACCGCGTCGAGCACCGGCAGGTCGAAGCGCGGGTCGTGGGTGAGCACGACGATCCCCGTGCGCTGGTCGATGCGGCCCGCGGCGAACTCCTGCGCGAGGTGCTGCGCGGGATGCATGAGCACCACCTCGTGCGCGCCGGGGTGGCGCGCGTGCGTGGCGAAGACCGGGCGGGCGTCGCACACCGTGACGTGCCGGCCGAGGGCAGAGGCGGCCTGCGCGAGCGCCGCCGAGAAGTCGTTCGCCCCGTAGATGATGAGTCGCGCGGGCGTCGCCGTCGACTCCACGAGCAGGCGCCGCACGACCGGGCACTCCGGCGCGGAGCGGTCGGCCACGTCGACCACGTGCGTGCCGCCGGCCCGCAGCGCCGCGCGGATCCGGTCGCCTGCGTGCCCGGCCGCCCGGTCGACGTCCTCGGGGAGGTCGTCGCCGTCGAACGCCGCGCTCAGGGCATCGGCGGGCAGCGCGACGCCGAGGCCCTCCGCGGTGAGCAGCGAGCCCGCCGCGGTGTCGTGCAGGGGCAGCTCCCGCACGAGGTGGGCGCGCGAGCGGGGGTCGGCTGCGCCGAGGCAGCGCAGGGGCTGCACCAGCACGCGCACGTCGCCGCCGCACATCAGTCCGATCGAGATGCCGTCGTCGTCGGCGTAGCCGAAGGAGTGCAGCTCGGTGGCGCCGGAGTCGAGGCACGCCAGCGCCGCGTCCACGACCGCGCCCTCGACGCAGCCTCCGGAGACGGATCCGATCGTGCGGCCGTCGTCCCGCACCGCCATCGACGTCCCTGCCGGGCGCGGCACGGATCCGGACACCTCGACGATCGTCGCGATCGCCCACCGATCACGGTCGGCGAGGCACTCGTCATACTCGCGGATGCGGTCCAGCATGGGGCACCTTCCTCATCCAGGTGCCGGCCGTCGGCGCCTGATCAGGGCGGTGCATCGGGCCTGTGCGGGGAGGGACTCCGGGTCACATTCCACGGCGTCACCGCCTGGGATGCCCGGTAGATGGTTCTGCAGTCGCAACCCGCCTAGGCCTGGGACGATTCTACGCAGGGTCCCGCGAGAGAGCAAGAAAAAAGATCCGGATCATGGATGTGAGTTTCCGTTGTGCGGACTTATCGCGTGCGATGCCGGGTGTCGGTGATCCGGGTACCGACAGTCACTGGCTGTCCGTCGGCGGCGGGCCTACCGTCGAGGCCATGAGCACCCTCGCACTCTCCCTGAACAACGGCGTCGTGATGCCGGCGCTCGGCTTCGGCGTCTTCCAGACTCCGCCCGACGAGACGACGGATGCCGTCGCGGCGGCGCTGGCGACCGGATACCGGCTGATCGACACGGCGGCCGCGTACGCGAACGAGCGCGGGGTCGGCGAGGCGATCCGCGAGTCGGGGCTGGCCCGGGACGAGGTCTTCATCGAGACGAAGATCTGGATCAGCGACTACGGCTACGACCGGACCCTGCATGCGTTCGAGAAGAGCGCGCGCAAGCTCGGCGTCGATCGGATCGATCTGCTGCTGCTGCACCAGGCGCTCCCCGGTGCGTTCGCCACGACGCTCGACGCCTATCGCGCGCTCGAGCGGCTGGCGCAGGAGGGCAGGGTCCGAGCCATCGGGGTCAGCAACTTCATGCCCGCGCACCTGGACACCCTGCTCGCCGAGACCGAGATCGTCCCGGCGGTCAACCAGATCGAGGTGCACCCGTACTTCACCCAGCCCGAGCTCCAGGCGGTGGGCGCCGCGCACGGGATCGTCACGCAGGCGTGGTCGCCGATCGGCGGGATCACCTCCTATCGGGGCCGCGGAGGGACCAGCACGTTCGACGATCCGACGATCCGGGGGATCGCGGAACGGCATGGGAAGAGCGCGGCGCAGGTCATGCTGCGCTGGCATCTGCAGGAGGGCCGCTCGGCCATTCCCAAGTCCGTGAAGCCCGACCGCATCGTCGAGAACTTCGATGTGTTCGACTTCACGCTCTCCGCACAGGAGCTGCACCGCATCGACGCCCTCGACCGAGGTGTGCGCGGCGGGCCTGAGCCGGAGGCGATCACCCTCGAGGCGTTCGGCCGGGACATCCCCGAGGAGTGACGCGTTCCGGGCGGGGCACCGGCGGGCGCAGGCCCGGCCTTTCCGCGCACGCCGTCGCGGCGCTCCCCGTCCACGCGCGCCGCCGACGCGCGGACGTCACTCAGCGACGGCTGCCTCGTCGATGAGCTGCAGCAGCCGGGCCGCGACGCTCACCGCGATCACGGCGGGCTGCTTGCCGGCGACCTCGGGGATCCCGATCGGGGTCGTCACGCGTGCGAGGTCGTCGTCGGTCTGGCCGAGTTCGTGCAGCTTCTTGCGGAACCGTGCCCATTTCGAGGCGGATCCGATCAGGCCGATGGATCCGATCCGATCCGATCGCAGCGCCTGATCGACGATCGCCAGATCCTCGACGTGATCATGCGTCATGACGAGCACGTGGGCCCCGGGAGTGAGGTCGGACAGCGCCGCCTCGGGGACGGGCGCGTGCACGACGCGCACGCGCGCCACCGCGTCGCCGAGCATTCCGCTGCGGCCCGGGACGCCGATCCGCTCCTCCGCCAGCATCTCCGCGCGGGAGTCCACGAGCACGAGGTCGAGCTCGTGGCGGGCGAGGATGCGCGCCAGTTCGAGGCCGACGTGACCGAGGCCGAACACGGCGACGGCCGGGGTGACCCGGATCGGCTCCAGCAGCATGGTGACCTCTCCTCCGCAGCACTGCACGCCGTACTCCGTCACGGCCTTGTCGCTGAGCGTCAGCGCGAGCAGCTCGGGCTCTGCGGCGCCGGCGGACAGCATCCGTCGCGCCTGCTCGATGGCGGTCTGCTCGAGGTTGCCGCCGCCGACCGTGCCGTGCACGGCATCGGGGGATACCACCATCTTCGCGCCGCCGTTGCGCGGGGCGTGGCCGCGGACGGTCGCCAGGGTCACGATCACGGCGGGGATCCGCCGCGACCGCAGATCCTGCAGCGCATCCAGCCAGTCCATGGTGCTCCTCTTCTGTTCGAGTCGTCCCCCTGAGCGCGACGCATAGGTCGCGCTCAGGGGGACGACCCGGAGGTGGGGGTGGGTCAGTCGCCGGCGGCGGTCACGAGCGTGCGGCCGTCGGCGGCTGAAGGGCCGTCGGCGGCCGTCGAGGCGGACGAGGCGGAGCCGGCCGCGGAAGGGGAGGACGCGGCGGCAGCGGCCGAGGAAGAGGCGGCGGCTTCCTGCGCGGCGCGCACGGCCCAGAACACGGCCTCGGGCGTCGCCGGCGAACCGAGCTCGACCGAGTGCCCGGCCGGGCCGAACGCGGCGACCGCGTCGCGCAGGGCCTCGCGGGCGCTGAACGCCAGCATGAACGGCGGCTCGCCCACGGCCTTGGATCCGTAGACGGCACCCTCCTCGCGCGCGTTCTCGAACAGGCGCACGTGGAACTCCTCCGGCATCTCGGAGAAGCTCGGCAGCTTGTACGTCGACGCGGACTGGGTCTGCAGTCGGCCGCGGTGCGGGCCGTCGCTGGTGTCCCAGCGCAGCTCCTCCAACGTCAGCCAGCCCACGCCCTGCACGTAGGCGCCCTCGATCTGACCGATGTCGAGCATCGGCGAGAGCGAGTCGCCCACGTCGTGCACGATGTCGACGCGGCGCACCCGGTACGCCCCGGTGAACTCGTCCACCTCGACCTCGGTGGCGGCGGCGCCGTACGCGAAGTACTTGAACGGCGAGCCCTGCATGACCTCGGGGTTCCAGTGCAGGCCCTCGGTGCGGTAGTAGCCGGCGGCGAACAGCTGCACGCGCTGGAAGTACGCCGCCTTGACGACCTCGGCGAACGACACGCGCCGCGGCGGGGCGGCGAGCGCGGTCACGAAGCCGCCGCCGAAGCGGACGTCCCGCTCGTCGACGTCGAGCATGCGCCCGGCCACCTTCGCGAGCCGGTCGCGGATCTGCTCGCACGCGTTCTTCACGGCGCCGCCGTTGAGGTCGGCGCCCGAGGACGCCGCGGTGGCCGACGTGTTCGGCACCTTGTCGGTGCGGGTCGGCGCGAGACGCACCTGGTGCAGCTCCACCCCGAGCGCGGTCGCGGCGACCTGCAGCATCTTGGTGTGCAGACCCTGGCCCATCTCGGTGCCGCCGTGGTTCACCAGGATCGAGCCGTCCTTGTAGACGTGCACGAGGGCGCCGGCCTGGTTGAACGCGGCGAAGTTGAACGAGATGCCGAACTTGATCGGCGTCATCGACAGCGCGCGCTTGACGTGCGGGCTGGTGCGGTTGAACTCGGCGATCTCCTCGCGGCGCTCCGCGACGGAAGCCTCCTCCGAGAGCTGCCCCCAGATCGTCTCGAGCCGATCCGCGTCCTTCACGGGCTGCCCGTACGGCGTGCTCTGCCCGGGCTGGTAGAAGTTGCGCCGGCGCAGCTCGAGCGGATCGATCCCCAGCTTCGGGGCGATCCGGCCCAGGATGTCCTCGATGAGGAAGACGCCCTGCGGGCCGCCGAACCCGCGGTAGGCGGTGTTCGAGGTCTTGTTCGTCTTCACGATCTGCCCGTAGGCGTGCACGTTCGGGATCCAGTACGAGTTGTCCAGGTGGCAGAGGGCGCGGCCCAGCACCGGCTCGGACAGGTCGATCGACCATCCGCCGTCGCAGGTCAGGGTCGTGTCCAGCGCCTGCAGCAGGCCGTCCTCGTCGAATCCCACCTTCCAGGCGATGTGGAACGGGTGCCGCTTGCCGGTCATCGTGATGTCCTGCGTGCGGTTCAGGCGCAGGCGCACGGGGCGCCCGGTGAGCTTGGCGCCGAGCGCCGCGATCGCGGCGAACCCGTGCGGCTGCATCTCCTTGCCGCCGAACCCGCCGCCCATGCGCAGGCACTGCACGGTGATCTCGTTCGCCGGGATCCCGAGCACGTGCGAGACCAGATCCTGCGTCTCGGTCGGATGCTGCGTGGAGCACTGGATGAAGTACTGGCCCTCGGAGTCGCGGATCGCGAACGACGCGTGCGTCTCGAGGTAGAAGTGCTCCTGACCGCCGAACTCCGTGACGCCTTCGAAGACGTGCGCCGAGGCGGCGAGACCGGCGGCGGCGTCGCCGCGCTGCACGGTGCGCGGGGTGCCCTGGAACGACTGCGCCTCGAGCGCGTCCTGCACCGTGATGAGCGAGGGCAGCGGCTCGTACTCGACCGTCACGCGCTCGGCGCCGAGGCGCGCGGCCTCCTGGGTCTCGCCGAGCACCCAGACCAGGGCGTGGCCGTAGAACATGGCCTCGCTCGGGAACAGCGGCTCGTCGTTGCGGATGCCGGCGTCGTTGAGGCCCGGCACGTCGTCGGCGGTGAGCACGCGCACCACGCCGGGCACGTCGTAGGCGCCGGACACGTCGATCGTGACCTTCGCGTGCGCGTTCGTGGACTGCACCGGCCACGCGGTCAG
>JAFDWP010000147.1 GCA_018268435.1 Actinomycetota bacterium | reverse complement strand
GAGGAGGGCGTCGCGACGGCCGCCGACATCGACGCGGCGATGGAGCTCGGCTACCGGCACCCGGCGGGCCCGCTGCGCACGACCGACATCGTCGGGCTCGATGTGCGTCGCGGCATCGCCGAGGAGCTGCACGCGAAGCTCGGCGAGCGGTTCGCTCCGCCGCAGCTGCTGCGCGACCTCGTCGCGGACGGGCACCTGGGCCGCAAGACCGGCCGCGGATTCTACGAATGGAGTGAGTGACGATGACCGACCTGCTGCCCAGCCATCTGCAGGGGTCCTGGTGGACCTCGTCCTCCGAGGGCGGCACGATCGTGCGCGATGCGTCCACGGGGGAGGAGATCGTGCGCGTGGACTCCGCCGGCATCGATCTCGCCGGGGCCGTGGCCTACGCCCGCACCGTCGGCCAGGCGAGCCTCGGCGCGCTCACCTTCCACCAGCGCGCGATGCTGCTCAAGCAGATGGCGACCGTGCTGAACGAGCACAAGGAGGAGCTGTACGAGCTCTCCAAGCGCAGCGGATCCACGGTCCGCGACTCCGCCGCCGACGTCGACGGCGGCATCGGCGTGCTGTTCACCTATTCGTCCAAGGGGCGTCGGGAGCTGCCGAATGCGAGGGTGCTCCTGGACGGCCCGGTCGAGCCGCTCTCGAAGGACGGATCCTTCCTCGGCCGGCACGTCTACACGCGCCTGCCCGGCGTCGCCGTGCAGATCAACGCCTTCAACTTCCCGATGTGGGGCGCGCTGGAGAAGTTCGCCCCCGCGTTCCTCGCCGGGGTGCCGTCGATCGTGAAGCCGGCGACCCCGACCGCCTACATCGCCGAGGCGTGGATGCGCATCCTGGTCGACTCGGGACTGCTGCCCGACGGCGCGCTGCAGCTCGTCAGCGGATCCCTGCCCGGGATCTTCGACCTGCTCGGGCTCGGTGACCTCGTCGCGTTCACCGGCAGCGCGTCGACGGCCGAGGGCCTGCGCGCCCAGGCCGCGGACGGGGTGCGGTTCACCAGCGAGACCGACTCGATCAACGCCTCCGTGCTGGGGCCGGATGCGACGCCGGGCACCCCCGAGTTCGACGCCTATGTGAAGCAGCTCATGATCGAGCTGACCGCGAAGGCCGGCCAGAAGTGCACCGCGATCCGCCGCGCGATCGTGCCGACTCCGCTCGTGAGGCCGCTCGTCGATGCGCTGACGGCGAGCATCGCCGCGCGCGTCGTGATCGGCGACCCGCATGCCGACGGCGTCACGATGGGCCCGCTCGTCTCCACCGCGCAGCGCGACGAGGTGCTGCGCCAGGTCGCCGCGCTGCAGGCCGCGGGCGGTGAGCTGCTGATGGGGTCGACCGCCGCGCCGGACGTCGTCCGGGCCGACGGCAGCACCGGGCCCGCCCCGGAGGGAGCGTTCATCGCGCCCATGCTCGTGGGCTTCGTCGACACCACCGCACCCGCGGTGCACGAGGTCGAGGCGTTCGGGCCGGTCTCCAGCGTGCTCGGGTACTCCACCGTCGCGGAGGCGGCCGAGCTCGTCGGCCGCGGCGGCGGATCCCTCGTCACGAGCGTCGCGACGCGGGATCCGGAGGTCGCCGCGGAGCTGCTCACCGGTATCGCCGCATACAACGGCCGCGTGCTGTTCCTGAACCGCGACGACGCCCGCACCTCCACCGGGCACGGCGCCCCGGTGCCGCACCTCGTGCACGGCGGCCCCGGCCGCGCCGGCGGCGGCGAGGAGCTCGGCGGGATGCGGGCGGTCCGGCACTTCATGCAGCGCACGGCGATCCAGGGCACCCCGGAGATCCTCACCGCGATCACCGGCGTCTGGCACACCGGCGCCGGCACCGACCGCGCGGTGCACCCGTTCCGCAAGTCGCTGGCGGAGCTGCGCCTCGGCGACCAGGTGGAGTCGGGCCTGCGCGCACTGTCGCTCGAGGATATCGAGGCGTTCGCGCACTCGACGGGGGACACGTTCTATGCGCACATGGACGAGGAGGCCGCCGCGGCGAACCCGTTCTTCGGCGGACGTGTCGCGCACGGCTACCTGCTCGTGTCCTGGGCCGCGGGGCTGTTCGTCGCACCCGAGCCCGGCCCGGTGCTGGCGAACTACGGGCTGGAGAACCTGCGGTTCGTCACCCCGGTCAAGCCCGGCGACGCCATCCGGGTCACGCTCACTGCGAAGCAGATCACGCCGCGCGAGACCGACGCCTACGGCGAGGTGCGCTGGGACGCGGTGATCCACAACCAGCGCGACGAGGTCGTCGCGACCTATGACGTGCTGACGCTCGTGGAGAAGGAGCTCAGCCCACCCGTTCCGCAACCGGCGGCCTCTTGAACGCCTCACGCATCATGAGCCGGGCCACCGTCGGCGTGCCGGACACGGTGCCGACCGCCGCGGTGGTGCGCAGGAACCGGCGGTCGTCGAGCTGACGCACCAGGGCGTCCGCGAGGTCGATGCGGGCGGTGAAGGTCTGCGGGAGGTACCGCTCCGCGACCTGGTAGTCGCTCACCGCCTCGGCGTCGAAGGGCCCGGACGGGCGCAGGACGGTCC
Source organism: Actinomycetota bacterium (assembly GCA_018268435.1). Lineage (GTDB taxonomy): Bacteria > Actinomycetota > Actinomycetes > Actinomycetales > Microbacteriaceae > Microbacterium. The sequence continues at coordinate 8,097 of JAFDWP010000147.1, read as the reverse complement.
AGCCCGTGTCGCTGGCGCTCACGATGCCCTCCATGCGCTTCATGTCGTCGTAGAGGGTGCGGCCGAGGAACCTCATCACGAACGGCTGCAGCACGTGCTCGAAGAAGACGCCGCCGTGCGGCCCTGCCCCCGGGTCGACGGCGCTGGAGCTCACGCAGACCAGGCGCCGGATCCCGTGCGCCTGCATCGCCGCGAGCATCGCCTGGGCCCCCGCTGAGTAGGTGGTGATCTCGCGGCGGGAGTAGGGGACGCCCAGGGCCGAGAGCACCGCGTCCTGCCCGGCGGTCACGCGGAGCACGCTGCCCGCGTCGAAGACGTCGCCCTGCTCCACGCGCAGCGCGGGGTGCGCGAACGGGAAGGATCCCGGCGAGCGGGTGACGGCGGTGACGGTGTGGCCCTCATCAAGCGCGCGCTGCACCGCCAGGCGTCCGGTCGGCCCGTTCGCGCCGAAGATCACGATGTCCATGTCTGCTCCTGTCGATCCCCGATTCTGCGAGAATCGGATCATACGGAAAGCGTACTATATGGAATCGGGATGGGCTAGGGTGGATCGCGTGAAGGAAGCCGACGATGCCCGGGACCGTCGCCGCGTCACGGCTGAGCTCAAGCGGCGCTTCCGCGAGGTGAACAACCAGATCGCGATGCTGGCGCACCATGTCTCGGCGCAGGTCGACCTGCGCGACATCGACCTCGACTGCCTGGACCTGCTCGCGCAGCACGGCCCGGCCAGCCCCACCGCGCTCGCCCGGCGGGCGGGCGTGCACCCGTCGACCATGACCGGCGTGCTCGATCGGCTGGAGAAGGGCGGATGGGTGCAGCGTCAGCGCGACGACGCCGACCGGCGCGGGGTGCTCGTCAGCGCGCGCCCGGATGCGGTGGGCGAGGTGTTCCGGCACTACGAGGGCATGAACACGCACCTGGACGCGGTCTGCGCCGACTACTCGCCGGAGGAGCTCCATGTGATCGCGAGCTTCCTGGACCGCGCCGCGACCGCGGGGCGGCGGGCGGTCGACGAGTTCTCGGGACAGGCCTGACGCGGAATCGCCTGACGCGGAGCCGGCCGAGCGCTACAGCGTGACGGAGAGGGTGGCGGTGGCGCCGTCGCGCACGTAGGAGAGCTGCACGGTGTCGCCGGTCCGCGCCGTGAGCGCGAACATGTTCAGGGCATCGGGCTGGATCGCGGGGTTGCCGTTGATGCGGGTGATCACGTCGCCCTGCTTCAGCCCCGCCCGGGCGGCGGCGCCGCCCTCGACGATCTCGCTCACGTACAGGCCGGGGGTGCCGCCCAGGGCCTGCGCGACGGCCGCGGTGATCGGCGTCGTGACGAGCCCGAAGTCGGGGTAACGCACGGAACCCTTGTCGATGAGGTCGTTCGCGATCGACATCGCCCGGTTGCTGGGCACCGCGAAGCCGATGCCGACGGATCCGCCGCCCGCCGTGCCCTCCGCGTTCGGCACTGTCGCGATCGCCGTGTTCACCCCGATCATGCGTCCCGCGCAGTCCACGAGCGCGCCACCGGAGTTGCCGGGGTTGATCGCCGCGTCGGTCTGGATCCCGCCGACGATCATCGCCGGGTGGTCGGCGTCGGCGGGCAGCATCGAGGTGCGCCCGAGCGCGCTCACGATGCCCGCCGTGACCGTGCTGGACAGTCCCAGCGGCGCGCCCAGCGCCACCACGGGCTGGCCCACGACGACCGCGTCGCTGTCGGTGGTGTCGATCACGGGGAGCCCGGTGGCGTCGATCTTCAGCACCGAGATGTCGCTGGCGATGTCGCGGCCGACGACGGACGCCAGGTGCTGCTGCCCGTTCGAGAAGGTGACGACGATGCGGCCGCCCTCCCCGGTTCCGGCCGCGATGACGTGGTCGTTCGTGACGATGTAGCCGTCCTGACGGACGACCTCGCCGCTGCCCACGCCCGACGCGGATCCGGTGATGTTGACGGTCACGATGGTCGGGAGCACCCGGGCTGCGACGGAGGTCGCATCGCAGGCGCCCGCCGTCCCGGCCGCCGCCGTCGCACCGTCGCTGGTCGGCGCTCCGAGGCGGGATCCGAGCCAGCCTCCGCCGATGCCGAGCACGAGGGCGAGCGCGCCGGCCACCGTCCAGATCAGCCAGGGCTTGGTCGCCGCGGATCCGGACGACGCGGCAGGGGCGTTCTCGGCGTTCATGCCGCTCACTCTAGGGGAGAGCGCCGTCCGGCGGCCCCTGCTCAGCGCAGGTCGTAGAGGCGCTTGTACTTGCCCTCGCTGCGGGGGAGGGTCCCTGGCTCCTCGATCCGTACCTCGACCGTCGTGCCGATCGACTGCTTGATGCGCAGCTTGAGCACTTCGGCGGCGGCCTCGCAGGTGGCGAGGCTGACGGCCGGGTGGCGCTCGATCCGCACCGTGAGCGCGTCCATCCGGCCCTGCCGGGTGAGCTCCAGGACGAAGTGCGGCGTGAGCGTCTCGATGCCCAGCACCAGCTCCTCGATCTGGGTCGGGAAGAGGTTCACGCCGCGCAGGATGATCATGTCGTCGTCGCGGCCGGTGATCTTCTCCATCCGTCGCATCGCCGGATAGGCGGATCCGGGCAGCAGCCGGGTGAGGTCCTTCGTGCGGTAGCGGATCACCGGGAACGCCTGCTTGGTGAGCGAGGTGAACACGAGCTCGCCCGGCTCGCCGTCGGGCACCGGCTCGCCGGTGGCGGGGTCGATCACCTCCGGCAGGAAGTGGTCCTCCCAGATGTGCGGGCCGTCCTTCGTCGTCACGGACTCCATCGCCACGCCGGGCCCCATGACCTCGCTGAGTCCGTAGATGTCGACGGCGTCGATGTCCAGGCGCTGCTCGATCTGGTGGCGCATCTCGTTGGTCCAGGGCTCCGCGCCGAGGATCCCGACCTTGAGCGAGGTCGACCGCGGATCGATCCCGGCCTCCTCCAGCGCGTCAGCGATCGTCAGCAGGTACGTCGGCGTGCACATGATGGCGTCGGGCTCGAAGTCGTGGATCAGCTGCGCCTGCCGGGCGGTCTGGCCGCCCGACATCGGGATCACGGTCGCGCCGAGGCGCTCGATGCCCGTGTGCGCGCCGAGGCCGCCGGTGAACAGGCCGTAGCCGTAGGCGTTGTGCACCTTCCAGCCCGGCTGCACGCCGGAGGCCCGCAGCGAGCGCGCGATGAGGTCGGCCCAGGTGTCGAGGTCCGTCTGCGTGTAGCCGACCACGGTCGGCCGCCCCGTGGTGCCGGAGGACGCGTGGATCCGGCGCACGTCCGACATCGGCACGGCGAACATCCCGAACGGGTAGTACTCGCGCAGGTCGTCCTTGGTGGTGAACGGCAGGCGGGCGATGTCGGCGAGCGAGCGGATGTCGTCCGGATGCACCCCGGCGCGCTGGAATGCGAGCCGGGTGAACGGCACGTTCTCGTAGGCGTGGTGCAGGGTCCGCTGCAGCCGCTCGAGCTGCAGGGCCCGCAGCTGCTCCGGTTCGAGCTGCAGGGCGTCCGCGGCAGTGCGCGCGGTGATCTCGGTCATGCGTTCTCCCTGGTGCCGGGATCCGTCGTGGGGAAGGGGCGGTTGGTGGTGATCGAGCGGCCGCGGAACTCGGCGACGATGTCGCCGGTCTCGTCGGTCACGGTGATGTCGTAGAGCCCCGTGCGGCCGTTGCGTGCGCGCCGCGCGCCGGTCGCCGTGAGCACCTGGCCCGCGTGCGTGGACTTGAGGAAGGTGATGTCGGCGCCGGCCGCGACGGTGACCTGCTCGTCCTCGTTGCAGACGAGCGCGAAGGCGGTGTCGGCGAGCGCGAAGACCAGGCCACCGTGCGTGATGTCGAAGCCGTTCAGCATGTCGTCGCGCACGGTCATGGAGATGACCGACCTCCCGGGCTCATCGACCATGACCGTCATTCCGAGCGCCTGCATGGCGCGGTCGCGCCGCATCAGCGGGCGCAGCTCCGTGGGCCCCGGGGGTGTCTGCGCCATCGGCTCTCCTTCGAACGGGCTGTTCCGCCGCGGACGATATGAGTGTGCCATAATTACTGGACGAACGGTAGGTAATTCACTCAGGAGTCGATGATGACTGTTCCCCCTGTGTCCTGGGCCGAGGATCTCGACGCGCAGGCGCTCTTCGACGAGCTCGTGGCGAACGAGCAGCGCATCGAGCCGCGCGACTGGATGCCCGAGGCGTACCGGAAGACCCTGATCCGTCAGATCTCGCAGCACGCGCATTCGGAGATCATCGGCATGCAGCCGGAGGGCAACTGGATCACGCGCGCCCCGAGCCTCAAGCGCAAGGCGATCCTGATGGCGAAGGTGCAGGACGAGGCCGGGCACGGGCTCTACCTCTACTCCGCCGCGCAGACGCTCGGCATCACGCGCGATCAGATGATGCAGCAGCTCATCGACGGCAAGGCGAAGTACTCCTCGATCTTCAACTATCCGACGCCGACCTGGGCCGACATGGGCGCGATCGGCTGGCTGGTCGACGGCGCCGCGATCTGCAACCAGGTGCCGCTGTGCCGTGCGTCCTACGGGCCGTACGGGCGCGCGATGGTGCGCATCTGCAAGGAGGAGTCGTTCCACCAGCGCCAGGGGTTCGAGATCCTGCTGACGCTCATGCAGGGATCCGCGGAGCAGCGCGCGATGGCGCAGGACGCGGTGAACCGCTGGTACTGGCCGTCCCTGGCGATGTTCGGCCCGCCGGACGACCAGTCGCCGAACTCGGCGCAGTCGATGCAGTGGAAGATCAAGCGCTTCTCCAACGACGACCTGCGTCAGCGCTTCGTCGGGATGCTCGTGCCGCAGGCCGAGATCCTCGGCGTGACCCTGCCGGATCCCGAGCTCCGCTATGACGAGCAGACCGGGACCTATGCGATGGGCGCGATCGACTGGGAGGACTTCTTCGAGGTCGTGCGCGGCAACGGCCCGTGCAACGCCGAGCGGCTGCAGCGCCGCCGCGACGCGCACGCGGAGGGCGCCTGGGTGCGCGAGGCCGCGGCCGAGTACGCGCGCAAGCAGGCGCTGCGCGCCGACGCGAGGGAGGCGGCGTGATGACGACCCCCGGAGCGTCCCCCGAGGAGAGCTGGCCGATGTTCGAGGTGTTCGTGCGCGCGAACCGCGGGCTCAGCCATGTGCATGTCGGATCCCTGCACGCGCCCGACGCCGAGATGGCGCTGCGCAACGCGCGCGACCTGTACACGCGGCGCAACGAGGGCACCTCGGTGTGGGTCGTGCCCGCCGATGCGATCACCACGAGCGACCCCGACGACAAGGGCGCGTTCTTCGAGAGCCCCGCGGGGAAGAACTACCGGCACGCCGTGTACTACACGGCCTCCGAGGGGGTGCCGCACCTGTGAGCGGGCAGACGACGGGTGCCGGGGCGAGGGATGGCGCGGGCGTCCTTCGTCTCGCTGCGCTCGCTCAGGAACCGGGGGACGGGGCTGTGCTCGCTCAGGAACCGGGGGACGGGGCTGCGCTCGCTCAGGAACCGGGGGACGGGGCTGTGCTCGCTCAGGAACCGGGGGTCTCTGCGACCGACCCGCACGGCGACGTGTCGGTCGACGCGCTCGCGCTCGCCGCAGAGCTCGCCGGGGGAGGCGAGCGGGCCGCCTCCGCCGACCTCGCCGAGTACGCGCTGTGGCTGGGCGACGACGCCCTGATCCTGGCCCAGCAGCTGGGCGCGTGGATCACCTACGCGCCCGAGCTCGAGGAGGACGTGGCGCTGGGCAACATCGCGCTCGACCTGCTCGGGCACGCCCGCTCCCTCCTGCGCTACGCCGGATCCTGGGACGGACGCAGCGAGGACGACCTCGCCTACTTCCGCGACGAGCCGGAGTTCCGCAGCTGCTGGCTCGTCGAGCAGCCGAACGGCGACTTCGCGCAGACCATCGCCCGGCAGCTGCTCGCGAGCACCTACATGCTCGAGCTGTACTCCGCGCTGCGCATGAGCGCGGATCCGACCTTCGCCGCGATCGCCGAGAAGGCCGTCAAGGAGGTCGACTATCACCGCGACCACGCCGTGCAGTGGACGCTGCGCCTGGCCGGAGGCACCGCGGAGTCCCGCGCCCGGATCATCCGCGCGTTCGGCGACGTCTGGCCCTATGCGGCCGAGCTGTTCCGCGACGAGGCGCTCATCGACCGGCTCGGCGACGCGGCGGTGCGCCCCTCGTCGCTGCGGGACGGGTTCGACGCCGTGATCGCCGCAGTGTTCGCCGAGGCGGACCTGGATGAGGAGCTGCGGTCCCTGCGCGAGTCGAGCGGGACCTCGGCCGGCGGCGGACGGCACGGATCCCACGCGACCGGGCTCGGCCATCTGGTGTCCGAGATGCAGGTGCTCGCCCGCCGCCACCCGGGGGCGACCTGGTGACCGGGCTGCGCGAGCGCGCCTGGGAGGCCGCCGCCGCGGTGAAGGATCCGGAGGTCCCGGTGCTGACCATCGAGGACCTCGGGGTGCTGCGCGACGTCGCCGTCGACGGCGACCGGGTGCGCGTCGACATCACGCCCACCTACAGCGGATGCCCCGCGATGGACGCGATCCGCGACGACGTCGAGCTCGCCCTGCTGCGCGCCGGCTTCGACCGGGTCGAGGTGCGCCTCGTGCTCGCCCCGGCGTGGACCACGGAATGGATGAGCGAGGAGGGCAAGCGCAAGCTCACCGCCTACGGCATCGCGCCGCCGACCGGACGCGCCGCGCTTCGACAGGCTCAGGGACCGGTGCGGATCGCGCTCGGCGTGCGCTGCCCGCGCTGCGGATCCCTGGACACGCGGGAGGTCTCCCGGTTCGGCTCCACCTCGTGCAAGGCGCTCTACGAGTGCCGCGCGTGCCTGGAGCCCTTCGACCATTTCAAGGCGATCTGATGGCGCTCTGGCACCTGCGCGCCCCCGCCGCCCCGCCCGAGGACGCCCCCGCGGGCGATGCCGAGCGGATCGCCGGGGCGCTGCTGAACAGCGTCGTCGGAGGGGCGCCGGCGGCGCCGCGCCGACGCACCCGCTTCCATGAGCTCACGGTGCAGGAGGTGCGCCCGCTCACGGACGACGCCATCGAGGTCACCTTCGCCGTGCCCGTCGAGCTCGCCGGGGAGTTCGACTACCTCGCCGGGCAGCACGTCGCGCTGCGCACCGAGCTCGACGGGCGCGAGGTGCGCCGCTCCTACTCGCTGTGCCGGCCGCCCGTGCGCCCTTCGACGGGCTCAGGGACCGAGATCAGCGTCGCGATCAAGCGCGACCGCGGCGGGCGCTTCTCCACCTGGGCGCAGAGCGAGCTGCACGCGGGGGACCGGCTCGACGTGATGAGCCCGCAGGGGACGTTCACCTCGGCGCTCGCGGCACTCGATGACGCGCACGTGGCCGGCATCGCGGCGGGATCCGGGATCACGCCGCTCATGGCGCTCGCGGCGACCGTGCTCGCCCGCTCGGAGAGCAGCCGGTTCACGCTCGTCTACACGAACCGCCGCGCCACCGACGTGATGTTCCTGGACGACCTCGCCGACCTCAAGGACCGCTACCCGACCCGGTTCGCCGTGCACCACGTGCTCACCCGCGAGCAGCGCTCGGCCCCGCTGCTCAGCGGCCGCATCGACGAGGAGCGCCTGCGCGGCATCCTCGACTCGCTGGTGCTGCCGGCGACCGTGGACGAGTGGTTCCTGTGCGGGCCGTTCGACCTCGTGCAGCTGTGCCGCGACACCCTCGCCGACATCGGGGTGCAGCCCGCGCACGTGCGCTACGAGCTGTTCACGACCGGCGAGCCCGGCCAGGAGCGCCCGGAGGCGGGGCGCCCGATCGAGGTGCGCGAGGACGAGCCCGTGCGCACGATCGCGTTCACGCTGGATGGCCAGTCCGGATCCGTGCAGACCCCGATCTCGGCGAACGAGTCGATCCTCAACGCCGCCCTCCGGGTGCGGCCCGACGTGCCGTTCGCCTGCGCGGGCGGGGTGTGCGGCACGTGCCGGGCGCGCCTCGTGGACGGATCCGTCACGATGACCGAGAACTACGCGCTCGAGCAGGAGGAGCTCGACCGCGGCTACGTGCTCACCTGCCAGTCCCACCCCACGTCGGATCGCGTCGTCGTCGACTACGACGTCTGACCGCCGCACCGAACGGAGCAGCCCGTGATCGACCTCGACATCACCG
>JAFDWP010000146.1 GCA_018268435.1 Actinomycetota bacterium | reverse complement strand
TTGAGCCCCTCGCGGTACTCCAGCCCGTCGACCGTGATCTCGCGCGGACGGTACTCGGCCAGGCGGGCGAGGATCGGAGCCGCCCGATGGATCGCGTTCTCGCCGATCCATGCGCGCGCGGAGTGGGCCCGCACGCCCGTGGTGCGCACGACCGCGCGCAGCGTGCCGTTGCACCCGCCCTCGACCTCGCCGTCGGAGGGTTCGCCGAGGATGGCGAAGTCGGCATGGAACAGGTCGGGCCGGCTCTCCGCCAGCAGCCGCAGACCGTTGCGGGAGGCCTCGACCTCCTCGTTGTCGTACCACATCCAGGTGATGTCGATCGCGGGGTCGACGAGCTCCGCCGCGAGCTTCAGCTGCACCGCGACCCCCGCCTTCATGTCGACCGTGCCGCGTCCCCAGATCATCGGCTCGCCGTCGATCTCGACGTCGCGGGTCGGCACGTTGTCGTTGATCGGGACGGTGTCGATGTGCCCGGCGATCGCCACGCGCTGGGCGCGGCCGAGATCCGTGCGGGCCACGATCGTGTTGCCCACGCGGATCACCTCGAGGTGATCGAGGGCCCCGATCGCCTGCTCGATCAGGTCCGCGAGGTGCGCCTCGGATCCCGATTCACTCGGGATGTCGCAGATCGCGCGGGTGATGTCCGCCGAGGAGGCGGTGAGATCGAGCGGCATGGTCCCCACCCTAGCGTCGTGTCATGAAGCGGCACCTGGAGTCGACGATTCGATACCGTGGGGGCATGACCGACGCGCGCTTGATCCACGGCTCCGGCCTGACCACCATCGCCGGCGACGGCACCGTGCTGGACGCGTGGTTCGCGCAGGTCGGCACGACGGCGACGGCGGACACCGCGGCCTCGGCGGGCGACCTCGCCTCCGCCACAGGCCCGGACGAGCGGCGCAACGTCACGGTCGAGGCCGTGCGGCTGACGATCGATCTGGACGCCGCCCCCGCCTCGACCGCCGACGCCTATCTGCGCCTGCATGCGCTGTCGCACCTGCTGGTGCGCCCGAACGAGCTGAACCTCGACGGCATCTTCGCGCATCTGCCGAACGTGGCCTGGACCAGTGCCGGGCCCATGCTGCCCGCGGACGCGGCGCGGCTGCGCCCGCAGCTGCAGCGCGCCGGGATCCAGATCAGCGGGGTGGACAAGTTCCCCCGCCTCACCGACTACGTGCTGCCCGAGGGCGTGCGCATCGCCGACGCCTCGCGCGTGCGGCTCGGCGCGCACCTCGCCCCCGGGACGACCGTCATGCACGAGGGCTTCGTGAACTTCAACGCGGGCACCCTCGGCGCCTCGATGGTCGAGGGCCGGATCTCCCAGGGCGTCGTGGTCGGGGACGGCTCCGACATCGGCGGCGGGTCCTCGATCATGGGCACCCTCTCCGGCGGCGGCACGCACCGCGTGTCGATCGGCGCGCGCACCCTGCTCGGGGCGAACGCCGGCATCGGCATCTCCCTCGGCGACGACTGCATCGTCGAGGCCGGGCTGTACGTCACCGCCGGCACGAAGATCGTGCTGGCCGACGCCGCACCGCTGGCCGACGGCGGCCGGCCCGTCATCAAGGGTGCGGCGCTCAGCGGCGAGAACGGGATCCTGTTCCGCCGCAACTCGCTGTCCGGGGCGGTCGAGGCCGTGCGCCGGGCCGGTGTCGGAGTGACGCTGAACGAGGCGCTGCACGCCTAGGAGGCCGCCGGAGCCCGTCGACCCCGCCTGAACACGGCACCCGGGGATCCGGGATAGGATGGAGGCGGTGTCGGATCTTCCGGCATCTCGTCGCCATCCCGGATCCCTGGATTCATCATCCCTGGAAGTGGAGCCCTGCTCCCCCTCGCGATCCGGTTCTCGAGCGGCGACCTCTCGCGTCGACAACGACGCCCCTATGCGGCCGGCGAATCCGGTCCAGGAGATATCCATGCCTTCCTTCCTCGATCTCGGCGTGCCTGCGCCCCTCGCCGCGGTGCTCGCCGACGACGGCAAGACCGAAGCCTTCCCCATCCAGCAGGGCACCCTGCCCGACTCCCTCGCCGGTCGCGACCTGCTCGGCCGCGGTCGCACGGGCAGCGGCAAGACCCTGGCCTTCGCGATCCCCCTGGTCGCCCGGCTCACCGGCGGGACGTCCCGTGCGCAGCACCCGCGCGGGCTCGTGCTCGCCCCGACCCGTGAGCTGGCCACCCAGATCGCGGCCACCGTCGCCCCGCTCGCCAAGGCGGCGGGACTGCGCGTGACCACCGTGTTCGGCGGCGTCAGCCAGCGGCCGCAGGAGGACGCCCTGCGTCGCGGCGTCGACATCGTGGTGGCCTGCCCCGGTCGCCTCGAGGACCTCATGAAGCAGGGTGTGGTGCGCCTGGACCAGGTGCGCGTCACCGTGCTCGACGAGGCCGACCACATGGCCGACCTCGGCTTCCTGCCCGGCGTCACCCGCATCCTCAATGCCACTCCCCAGGGCGGTCAGCGCCTGCTGTTCAGCGCGACGCTCGACAACGGCATCGACGTGCTCGTGCGCCGCTTCCTCTCCGACGCGGTCAGCCACGAGGTCGACGAGGCCAGCGTGCCCGTGGGCGAGATGACCCACCGCGTGTTCGAGGTCGCCGACGCCGACGCCAAGAAGACCCTCGTCCAGACGCTCGCCTCGGGAACCGGACGACGGATCCTGTTCACCCGCACCAAGCACCAGGCGAAGAAGCTCGCCAAGGTGCTGACCACGGCGGGGATCCCCTCCGTCGACCTGCACGGCAACCTCGGTCAGAACGCGCGGGAGCGCAACCTGGCCGCGTTCTCGGCCGACCCCGCGGAGGGCGGCGTGCGCGTGCTCGTCGCGACCGACGTGGCCGCGCGCGGCGTGCACGTGGACGACGTCGACCTCGTCGTGCACGTGGATCCGCCCGCCGAGCACAAGGCGTACCTGCACCGCTCCGGCCGCACCGCGCGTGCCGGCGCCGCGGGCACCGTCGTCACCGTGCTGCTGCCCGAGCAGCGCCGCGATGTGAAGGACCTGCTCCGCAAGGCGCAGATCACGGCGGCCATCGAGCAGGTCTCCGCGGCATCGCCCGCCGTGACCGAGCTCGTCGGCGAGACCGCCGCCTACGTGAAGCCCGCGCCGAAGCCGGTGCAGCAGCAGGCGCAGCGTCAGACGCCGAAGAAGCCGGCCGCGGCCGGACAGGGGCGCCCGCGCCAGGGCGGCCAGGGCGGCCAGAGCCGCTCGGGCCAGAGCCGCTCGGGCCAGGGCGCTGCGGGCGCGCAGCACACCGGCCAGATCCGCTCGCAGCACGCTGCGGCGCACCCGGCTCCCGCCGGTGAGGCCCCGGCACGCCGGCGCCGTCGCCGCTCCTCGCGGCCGCAGGGCACGCCCAGCGGGCACTGACCTCGCGGGGCCCGCGGCGCACCGGGACATGCGCCCTCGTGTCCCGGGACACCGCGCCCCTATGATCGGGCCATGATGAGCGGCGCTGCTCGACGCGCACGCGCCGGCGGGCACGCCGGCGCGCAGGGCGCATGCGTCGCGGTCGCCGTGTATGGGGCGCTCGTGGCGGTCGTCGCCGCCCTGCTGTGGGGCGCTCAGCTGCGCACGGTGCTCACGCCGTGCACCGTTCCGGACTGCGTGTGGCCGCGGCTGAGCACCCAGGGCTTCGACACCCTCTCCGCGCTCGGTCTGCCCCCGTCGACCTGGACGATGATCGCGGCGGCGGTGTCGGCGCTGTGCATCGCCGTGCCGTTCGCGCTCGGGGTGATCGTGGCACGGTCGGCGTCCGCACCCACAGCGCTGGCCGCGCTGTGGTTCACCCTCTCCCTCGGCGCGGTCTCAGCCGCGGCCTCCGGCCCGGCCGCGACGGTCCTGCGCGTGCTGACCCTGGGCTGCTGGTTCACGGCGTTCGCCGTGTTCCCCACGGCCCGGTTCCGTCCGCGCTGGGTCATCGCCGCCCCCATTGGCGCTGTCGTGTGGACGCTCGTGATGCTGCTGCCGCCCGTGACCGCCCGGGAAGCCGCGAACGACCCGCTCTGGTGGATGCTGGAGAGCGCCGGCTACGTGCTCTGCGTCGCCGCGATCCTGGTCGCGCAGATCGTGCAGTTCCGGCACGGCGACGCCCATGTGCGGCGGCAGATCGGGCTCCTGCTGACCGTCTTCGTGCTGTTCACCCTGTTCGGCGCTGTGACCGCGGTGTTGGGCCTGCGTCTGGATCCGGCGGCGCTCGGCTACGGGACGCTGGGCGGCGGCCTGATGTACGAGCTGAGCAACCTGGTCACGCTGCTGCTGATCGGCTGCGTCGCCGTCGCGATGGTGCGCGACGGCGCGTACGGCGCCCGCCTCGTGCTCGACCGGGCACTGGTCGGCGCCGCGGCGCTGCTGATCGCCGCCCTGGTCTACGCCGTCGTGGTCGCGATCGCCTCCGCGGTGCTCGCCGGCTGGCTGTCGGCCGCACTGGCCGCCATCGTCACCGCGGTCGCCCTCGCCGGCAGCTATGCCCGGATCGCACGCCTCGTGGGGCGGCTCGTCTACGGCGACGCCGACGACCCCGCTGCCGTGGCGGCCGCGCTCGACGCGCGCGTCGCCGCCGTCGAGGATCCGGACGCGCTGCTGCCGGCGATCGCCGAGGAGCTCGCCGAAGGGCTGCGCCTGCCGGCGGTCCGCGTCACCGACGCCGACGGCGCCGTGGCCGAGACCGGGGCGATCCCCGGCCGATCCGCGACCGTGCCGCTGCTGCTCGACGGGCGCCCGATCGGCGAGGTCACCGCGGCGCTGCGCACCGGTCAGCGCCGGCTCACCGCGCGGGATCGCGCCGCGCTGGCCGCGGCGGCCGGCCCGCTCGCGACGGCGGTGACCGCGCGCCGGCTCACCGCGGAGCTGCGCCGGTCGCGGCTGGAGGCGCTGATCGGACGCGACGACGAGCGTCGCGCCCTGCGCCGCCGGCTGCACGACGAGGTCGGCCCGACCCTCGCGCTCGCCGGGCATCGCATCCACGCCGCACGCTCCGACCCCGACGCCTGGGAGGCGGCCGCGCACACGGTCGACGATGCACTCGCGCAGATCCGGGCGATCTCGCGCGAGCTGCGCCCGCCTGCGCTCGACGAGCTGGGGCTCGGCCCGGCCCTCGCCGCCTTCGCCGAGGGGATCGGACTGGCGATCACGATCGACGCGCCCGCAGAGCGCATGTCCGGCGTCGTCGAAGTCGCCGTGTATCGCATAGCGGTGGAGGCGCTCGTGAATGCGGCGCGCCACGGCCGCGCCCGGTCGGTGCGGGTGGACGTGCGGGACCATGATCGCGGCTGCGAGATGACGATCGACGACGACGGCTCCGGGATCCGCGGCGACGCAGTCCCCGGCGTGGGGATCGGCTCGATGCGGGAGCGGGCGCAGGAGCTCGGCGGCACGCTCGCGGTCGCCGCCCTCCCCGCCGGCGGGACCAGGGTGCACGTGCGGATCCCCGTCCCGGACGCCGCGCTCGACGGCGCGCTCCCTCCCCAGGAGGCACCATGACCCGGGTGATGATCGTGGACGACCACCGCGTGTTCCGGGAGGGGCTCGCCGCGCTGCTGGACGGACGGGACGGCATCGAGATCACCGGCGAGGCCGGCGCGGTCGCCGAGCTCGAGACCGCGCTGCCGACGGCGGACCCGGACGTGCTGCTGCTCGACCTGCATCTGCCCGGCGAGAGCGGACTCGACGCCCTGGCCCGTCTCCGGAGCCGGTCCCCCGGGCTGCGGATCCTCGTGCTGTCGATGCATGACGACGCCGCGACGGTCCGCACGGCGATCGATGCCGGCGCCGACGGGTATCTCGTCAAGACCAGCGGACTGGACGACATCGTCCGGGCGATCTGCGCGGTCGCCGCCGGCCAGTTCGTCCTCGGCGCCGGCACCGAGCAGGCCAGAGCGCCGCTGCCGCGGCACGATCCGCGCGAGGCCTACACCGACCGCGAGCGTCAGGTGCTCGACCTGCTCGCCGGGGGCGCCACCACGATGCAGATCGCCGATCGCCTCGGCATCTCAGGCAAGACGGTGCGCAACTACCTGTCCACGCTGTACGCGAAGCTCGGCGTCGAGGACCGTGGCCAGGCGGCCCTCGCCGCCCGCCGGATGCGCGACGGCCGGTAGCGGCGCCCCACGACCGGGGCCGGGGTCCCGGGCGGGACTCCCGGCGGATCCGGGTCATCCGCCGTTCCCGCACGGGACCCGGGATCCGTACGGTCGGCGGCATGAACGAGAACGACACGGCCCGGCCTGCCGACTTCTGGCCACTGTCCCTGCACGCGATCGCCCTGGTGCTACCGCTCCTGCTCATCGCGGCGGGCCCGGCACTCGATCCCACCTTCGGCGAGAGCGACGCGGCGTCCTACCTGGGCTCCGTGAACGCCGCACCCGCCCTGTACCTGATCTCCGGACTGCTCGTGATGGCGGGGATGATGTTGCTCCCGCTCACCGCCGCCGCGCTGCTGCGCGTCGCGGCTCCGGCCCGCCGCCGGGCTCTGCTGCGCATCGGGGCGATCCTGCTCGGCGCCTGGGGCGTTCTCGGCGTCGCGGGCGTCGCCACCGGCTACACCGCGGGCTGGGTCGCCGCGGGGATCTCCGATCCCGCCGGCGCCGCTGATGTGCTGCACGGGGTGACCTATGCCCCGTGGGGCATGTTCGGAGGCACCGCGGGCGGGATCGCGTACTTCGGCGGCGTCATCCTCACCGGCATCGGACTGCTGCTCGCGAGGCGCACGCCCGGCTGGGCGGGATGGGCCCTGCTGCTCTCCCCCGCGGGAGCCCTGCTCGCGAACGCGGTGCACGTGCAGCTGCTCGCGGCGGTGGGCATGGCGGTGGCCGCGGCCGCCCTCGGCACCGGGATCCCCGCTCTGCTGCGCTCGGCGCGACTCGTTCCCGCTGATTCGGTGCTGACGCCGTTCCGCCTGGACCCGTCGCGGTCGTAGGTTCGCTGCGGCGGTCAAGTTCCGCGCACCGCGACGTCGTTCGTCGGCGCACCGTCCTGGTGCGCCGACGAACGCCTGAGCATCAGCTGCGGCGGAACTCGCGCTCGGCCGAGCCTGTGTACAGCTGCTGCGGGCGACCGATCTTGGTCTGCGGATCCAGGTTCAGCTCGCGCCACTGCGCCAGCCAGCCGGGCAGGCGCCCGATCGCGAAGAGCACGGTGAACATGCGCGTCGGGAAGCCCATCGCCTTGTAGATCACGCCCGTGTAGAAGTCCACGTTCGGGTAGAGCCGGCGCTCCTGGAAGTAGTCGTCCGCGAGGGCGATCTCCTCGAGCTCCTTGGCGAGGTCCAGCAGCGGATCGGTCACGCCGAGCTCGGAGAGCACCTTGTCCGCAGCGGCCTTGACGAGCTTGGCGCGCGGGTCGTAGTTCTTGTAGACGCGGTGCCCGAAGCCCATGAGCTTCACACCGTCTTCCTTGTTCTTCACCCGCTCCACGAAGCGCTGCATGCTCTGCCCGGAGTCGCGGATCTGCGCGAGCATGGTCAGCACGGCCTCGTTGGCGCCGCCGTGCAGCGGGCCGGAGAGCGCCTGGATGCCGGCGGAGACGGAGGCGAACTGGTTCGCCCCGGTCGAGCCGACCAGGCGCACCGTCGACGTGGACGCGTTCTGCTCGTGGTCCTCGTGCAGGATCAGCAGCAGCTCGAGCGCCTTCGACATGACCGGGTTGATCTCGTAGGGCTCGCTGTGCACGCCGAAGTTGAGCTTGAGGAAGTTGTCCACGAAGCTCAGCGAGTTGTCCGGGTAGAGGAACGCCTGGCCGATGCTCTTCTTGTGCGCGTAGGCCGCGATCACCGGAAGCTTCGCGAGCATGCGGACCGTGTTCAGCTCCACGTGCTCCGGGTTGTGCGGATCCGACTCGTTCTCGTAGTAGGTCGAGAGCGCCGCGACCGCCGAGGACAGCACCGCCATCGGGTGCGCGTTGTCCGGGAGCGCCTGGAAGAAGTGCTTCAGGTCCTCGTGCAGCAGGGTGTGCCGGCGGATCTTCTCGTCGAAGTCCGCGAGCTCGTCGGGCGTCGGGAGTTCGCCGTAGATGAGCAGCCAGGCGACCTCGAGGTAGGAGCAGCTGTTCGCGATCTGCTCGATCGGATAGCCGCGATAGCGCAGGATGCCCTGGTCGCCGTCGATGAACGTGATCGCCGACTTCGTCGACGCGGTGTTCACGAACCCGTAGTCCAGGCCGGTGAGGCCGGTCTGCCGGGTGAGGGTGGAGAGATCGATGCTGCCGTGCCCGTCGGTGCCGTGCAAGACCGGGAACTCCGCGGTCGTCTCGCCTACTGTCAGCGTCGCCTTCGTAGGCCGCTCGCCCGCTGCGCTCACGCAGACCTCCTCGTGCGTCTGTCTCGTGTGGGGGATGTGCGACCGGTGCTGGGAGCCCGCGATCGCATCGCTCATACAGCCTAGCCCGCGCGCGAACCTACTGTGAAAACGACCAAATGCCGTGCGCGAAGCCCTGTGGGATGCTACGAAGCGCTCGCGTGCAGCCGCGCCGCCGCCGCCTCGACGCGCTCCAGCGGCGCCGTGAGCGACAGCCGGATGTGCTGCGCCGAGTGCTCGCCGTAGAACGGGCCGGGACCGGCCAGGATCCCGAGGTCCGCGAGCCTGCCCATGGACTCCCAGGCGTCACGCCCCTCGGTCGCCCAGAGGTACAGCCCCGCCTCGGAGCCGTCGATGCGGAAGCCCGCCTCGAGCAGCGCGGGCCGCAGCACGTCACGGCGTCGCCGGTACAGCGCCTTCTGCGCGGCCACGTGCTCGTCGTCGCGCAGGGCCACGGCCATCGCATGCTGCACGGGTGCGGGCGGCATCAGGCCGAGGTGCTTGCGCGCCGTGAGCACCTCGCCCACCACGCGCGCGCATCCGGCGACGAACGCCGCCCGGTAGCCGGCGAGGTTGGACTGCTTGCTGAGCGAATACACGCTGAGCAGTCCGGCGCGGGTGCCGCCCGTGACCCGCGGATCCAGCACCGAGGGCACCGGCTCGGTCGCCCAGGGTCCGTCCCAGCCGAGCTCGGCATAGCACTCGTCGCTCGCGAGGACCGCCCCGAGCTCGCGCGCACGGCGCACGCCCGCGGCCAGGTCCTCGACGGTCCAGGTGCGCCCGTCCGGGTTGCCGGGGGTGTTGATCCAGATGAGCTTCGCGCCCTCGGGCCAGAGCGCCGGGTCGTCCTCGCTCACCACGGTGGCGCCCACGACCTGGGCGCCGACGGCATAGGTCGGGTAGGCGACCCGCGGCTGCACGACGATGTCCCCCGCTCCGAGCCCGAGCAGCGTCGGCAGCAGCGCGACGAGCTCCTTGGAGCCGATCGTCGGCATCACGTTGTCCACGCGCAGGTCCGGCACGCCGCGGCGCCGGGCGTACCACTCCACGATCGCCTCGCGCAGGGCCGGGGTGCCCACGGTCTGCGGGTAGGAGTGCGCGTCGGTGGCCTCGGCGAGGGCGCGGCGGATGATCTCGGGGGTCGGGTCGACCGGGGAGCCGATGGCGAGGTCGACGATGCCGTCGGGATGGGCGGCCGCACGCTCGCGGAACGGCGTGACCGCGTCCCAGGGGTAGTCGGCGAGGTCGCGGACGCTCACGGGGTCACTCGCCCTGCGGAGGCAGGGCGGCGATGATCGGGTGGTCGGAGTGGATCACGCCGACCTTGGCGGCGCCGCCCGGGGAGCCGATCTCGTCGAAGAACTCGACGTTGGCCTTGTAGTAGTCCGCCCACTCCTCGGGGAGGTCGTCCTCGTAGTAGATCGCCTCGACGGGGCAGACCGGCTCGCAGGCGCCGCAGTCCACGCACTCGTCGGGGTGGATGTACAGCGAGCGCTCGCCCTCGTAGATGCAGTCGACGGGGCACTCGTCGACGCAGGCACGGTCCTTCACGTCGACGCAGGGAAGAGCGATCACATAGGTCACCGCTTCAGTCTACGACCCGTCGGCGGGCGACTCCCCCGTCACCGCGGACTCGCGCAGGGCACGCGCGGCCTGCTCCTGCTGCAGCCGGCGGATCCGGCCGAAGTCCGGCCATGCCGCGACGAGCAGGACCATGCCCGCGACCGTGCAGGTCCAGATGATGCCGAGCACGTCGTTCGGCACGATCACCGACCCTCCGGGACCGCGCCCGGAGATCACGACCATGCCCGCCAGCATGCCGAGCCCGGTCAGCAGCGCCGCCCAGCGGTCGTGCAGCAGCAGGCGCACGGCGAGCAGCATCCCGCCGCAGGCGATCACGCCGAGCACGAGGCCCATCCAGGTCATCCCCCACAGGCCGGAGGCATGCGTGACCGTCGTCGCGAGGCCGAAGATCACGCCGACGACGAACAGCGCCACCCAGGAGAGCGCTCTGCCGAGCCAGGAATCACGCACGGGTCGAGCTTACGCGGCCCACCCCAGAAGCCGCAGGACGGCGGCCACGACGGCCGCGGCGATCACCACCACGAGGAACGACTGGCGCAGCCACAGCAGGCCGGCGGCGACGAGCACGGCGGGCACCCGCGCATCCACGATGATGTGCTGTCCGGATCCGAGCGCCTGCACGGCAACGAGGGCGGCCAGCAGCGCGACCGTGAGCAGGTCGGTGATCCGGGCCGGGCGCGGCGCCTCCAGCACCGAGGCGGGCACCAGATAGCCGGCGCCCTTGAGCGCGAGACATCCGATCGCCGCGAGCAGCACCGCGTTCCACAGCGTCATGCCGTCGCCTCCCCCGCGGGCACGTCCTTGGGCCCCAGCCAGTTGAACCATCCGACCACGATCGCCACCACCGCAGCGACGAGCACGGGCAGCCCCGGGATCAGCACGGGGGTGAGCACGGTCGCCACGGCGGCGGCCGCGATGCCCACGGCGATCGCCTGACGCCGACGCAGCCGCGGCCAGAGCAGGGCGAGGAAGGCGGCCGCGGCCGCGGCATCCAGCCCGTACGCCTTCGGATCCCCCAGGACGTCGCCCAGCAGCGCCCCGAGCAGGGTCGTGAAGTTCCAGCCGACGTAGATGCCGACGCCGGTGAGCCAGAAGCCCACGGTGCGCGCCCGCGGCGTCCGCTGCGCCAGCGCGACCGCGGTGGACTCGTCGATCGTGAACGGTGCGGCGGCGGCGCGCTTGAGCGCCCCGCGCCCGATCACCGGCGACATCCGCATGCCGTAGGCCGCGTTGCGCACCCCCAGCAGCAGCGCCGAGGCGATGGCGGCGGGGGCGGCGGCGAGCCCGCCGGCGCCGATGACGCCGACGAATGCGAACTGGGATCCGCCGGTGAACATGAGCAGGCTCAGCACGCAGGTCTGCCACACGTCGAAGCCGCTGGCCACGGCGAGGGCTCCGAACGAGATGCCGTAGGCGCTGGTCGCGAGCACGACGCCGAGCGCCTCCTTGCGCGCGATGCGGACCTCCGCAGCGGCGGCATCCTCGTCCCGATCGATCGTTCGCTCCTCTGAACGCATGACCATCATTCTGAACAGCGTCCGGATGTTTGTCAAGATGAACGATCGTTTGGAATACTGGCCGCATGGATGATCTCCGCGAGCGCATCTCCCGGTCCCTGCGGCGCGAACGCGAGGCCGCGGGGATCTCCGTGTCCGAGCTCGCCCGCCGGGCCGGCGTGTCCAAGGCGACCGTGTCGCAGCTGGAGAGCGGATCCACCGGACCGAGCGTCGAGACGCTCTGGGCGATCGCCGACGCCCTGGGCCTGCCCTTCGCGGCCTTCGTCGAGGAGCGCACCAACGCGCCGACCCTCATCCGCGCCGGCGAGCACGCCGGGGTCCCCTCCGCCGCCGCGCCGTATGTGGCGACCCTCGTGTCCGCCTGCCCGCCGGCGGCGCGCCGCGACCTGTACATCATCCAGGCGGAGCCGGGCGAGCCGCGGCGGTCGCAGCCGCATCACGTCGGCACCACCGAGCATGTCGTGCTGATCAGCGGTCGCGCCCTGATCGGCCCCGCCGACGCGGCCGTCGAGCTGCGCCCCGGGGACTACCTCTCCTATGCGGGCGACGCCGGGCACGTGTTCGAGGCGCTCGAGCCCGGCACGTCGGCGGTGCTCATCTCCGAGCTGCGCTGAGTCCGGACACGGCGACGGCCCCGCCTGCCGGAGCAGAGCGGGACCGTCGGAACGTCAGCGGATCAGGCGCCGGCGTCCTGGCGCTTCTGGCGCGAGGCCTCGCGGCCGCGGATCGTCGCGTCCAGAACCACCTTGCGGATGCGCACCTTCTCGGGCGTGACCTCGACGCATTCGTCGTCACGGGCGAACTCGAGGCTCTCCTCGAGCGTCAGCAGACGCGGCGGCGTCATGGACTCGAAGTTGTCGGCCGTGGAGGAGCGCATGTTGGTGAGCTTCTTCTCCTTGGTGATGTTCACGTCCATGTCGTCGGCGCGCGAGTTCTCGCCGATGACCATGCCCTCGTAGACCTCTTCGGTCGGCTGCACGAAGAACGACATGCGCTCCTGCAGCGCGATCATCGCGAACGGCGTGACCACACCGGAGCGGTCGGCGACGATCGAGCCGTTCTGACGGGTCGTGATGTGGCCGGCCCAGGGCTCGTAGCCGTGCGAGATCGCGTTCGCGATGCCGGTGCCGCGGGTCGTGGTGAGGAACTCGCTGCGGAAGCCGATGAGGCCGCGCGACGGGACGATGAACTCCATGCGCACCCAGCCGGTGCCGTGGTTGGTCATGTTCTCCATGCGACCCTTGCGGTTCGCGAGGAGCTGGGTGATCGCGCCGAGGTGCTCCTCCGGCGTGTCGATCGTGAGGTGCTCGAAGGGCTCGTAGGTCTTGCCGTCGATCTTCTTCGTGACCACCTGCGGCTTGCCGACGGTGAGCTCGAAGCCCTCGCGGCGCATGTTCTCGACGAGGATGGCGAGCGCGAGCTCGCCGCGGCCCTGCACCTCCCAGGCGTCCGGGCGGCCGATGTCCTCGACCTTGAGCGACACGTTGCCGATGAGCTCGCGGTCCAGGCGGTCCTTCACCATGCGCGCCGTGAGCTTGTGGCCCTTGACCTTGCCCATCAGCGGCGAGGTGTTGGTGCCGATGGTCATCGAGATCGCCGGGTCGTCGACCGTGATGGCCGGCAGCGGACGCACGTCGTCGGGATCCGCGATCGTCTCGCCGATCGTGATGTTCTCGAGGCCGGCGATGGCGACGATGTCGCCGGGGCCCGCAGACTCGGCCGGGAAGCGGTCGAGGGCCTTGGTCTTGAGCAGCTCCGTGATGCGCGCGTTGCTGGTCGAGCCGTCACCGCGCACCCAGGCCACGGTCTGGCCCTTCTTCAGGGTGCCGTTGAACACGCGCAGCAGCGCGAGGCGGCCGAGGAAGGGCGAGGAGTCGAGGTTGGTGACCCACGCCTGCAGCGGAGCCTCGTCGTCGTACGCCGGCGCCGGCACGTGCTCGAGGATCGCCTCGAACAGCGGCTCGAGGTCGTCGTTGTCCGGCAGCGAGCCGTTCTCCGGGCGGGTGCGCGAGGCGGCACCGGCACGACCGGAGGCGTACACCACGGGCACGTCCAGCAGGGCGTCGACGTCGAGGTCGGGCACATCGTCGACCAGGTCCGAGGCGAGACCGAGGAGCAGATCGTGGGCCTCCTCCTCCACCTCCGCGATGCGCGCGTCAGGGCGGTCGGTCTTGTTGACCAGGAGGATGACGGGCAGCTTCGCCTCCAGCGCCTTACGGAGCACGAAACGGGTCTGCGGCAGCGGGCCCTCGGAGGAGTCCACGAGCAGCACGACGCCGTCGACCATGGACAGGCCGCGCTCGACCTCGCCGCCGAAGTCGGCGTGACCGGGGGTGTCGATCACATTGATCGTGATCGGGACCTCGGTGTGGATGCCGTTGTACGTGATCGCCGTGTTCTTGGCGAGGATCGTGATGCCCTTCTCACGTTCCAGGTCGTTGGAGTCCATCGCGCGCTCTTCGACATGCGCGTGCTCGCCGAAGGATCCGGTCTGGCGGAGCATGGCGTCGACCAGCGTGGTCTTGCCGTGGTCGACGTGCGCGACGATGGCGACGTTGCGGAGATCGGAACGGAGGGCGTGCGCCATGAAGGTTTCCTATGCAGATGGGGTTTCGC
>JAFDWP010000145.1 GCA_018268435.1 Actinomycetota bacterium | reverse complement strand
CGACTCACCGAAGCAACGCAGGTGGACATGGCCCTCGGGCAGGGTGCACGCACCGCGGGGGCGCTCTGCGACCAGATCCCAGATTCCCTGCCCGGCGTCGGCTACCAGATCGAAGACGGCACCGCCCGCCCCCTCCGCGCCCGCGCGTTCCACGTCACCGACCCGGACATCCGTGCCCTCGCCGACCAGTACCCCGCACCGACCTGGCCGATGGAAACGCCCGACAGCGGCGACTCCGCCTCTCAGTTCTGATCGAGACGCCAACGGGCAGGAAGGAGCAGGATGATGGCGAACACGAGCCCGCTCGGATCCCTCGACCCGGACACCCTCGCCGGAATCGTCTCTGCGGCGTCCTCGACCGGGTATGAGGATTGGTGGGGCCGGGTGCGGTCCTCCGGATACTGCGCCCACCCCATCCACCTCACCCGCACCCTTGCGGGGCAGACGACAATGATCTACGCGCGGTGCGAGAACCGCCGTGAGACCGTCTGCCCCGCCTGCTCCGACCTCTACGCCCTCGACACCTGGCACATCGTGACCGGCGGGCTCACCCCCGAACGCCTCACCGATGCCACCGCCGTGTTCGTCACTCTCACCGCACCGTCGTTCGGAACGGTGCACGCACGTCACGCCGACGCCCCTGCTCGCTCCTGCCGTCCGGCAGTGACGGGTACTTGCGCTCATGGGAGGCCGATGGGTTGCTCGGTGACGCACCTGGGCGGGGATCCGGCTGTCGGGAGCCCGCTCTGCACGGACTGCTACGACTACGACACGCACGTACTGACCACCTGGTGGTTCCCGGCGCTTTGGAACCGGTACACGCGCACCCTGCGCCGCCTCGTCACCCGCCACGCCCCGGGCGTGAAAGTCTCGTTCGTGAAGGTCATGGAGATGCAAGCACGCCTTGCCCCGCACTACCACGCCATCCTCCGCGCCAACAACGAACCCGACACTCCCGGCATCGGTCTTGACACCCTCACGACATTCGCCGCTGTCGCCGCGTCCATGGTCCGCATCGAGGTGCCCTCCACCTCCGGGACCAGGACGTTGCGTTTCGGAGCCCAGGTGGACGTGCAGCCGCTCACGCACGACGAGCAGACGCGACGGGTCGGCGGGTATCTCGCGAAATACGTCACCAAGGGCATCACCAGCACGGCGCTGCCCGCACGGATACCCGCCGCGAACATCGACCTTCTGCCGATCCCGGAGCACCACAAGCGCGTCATGTCGATGCTCGTTCGTCTCGCGACCTTACTCCCCGACGAGTACGCGGGCATGGCTGACAGGCTCGGCACGTTCGGCTGGCGCGGGCACACGACCACGAAGTCCCGCACATTCTCCACGACCATGACCGCACAGAAGCAGCACCGCGCCGCATGGCGCGCCGCGCATGCCACTGAGCCAGGTCGCGGCTTCGAACCGGACGCGGACGACGCCGACTGGCAGTACACCCGCTCCGGACACAAGACCCCCGGGCATCGCTACCTCGCTGTCACAGCCGCACTGAAACACCGTGAACAACTCCGCACCGCCCATATGGCCGACGACGTAACCGGGCAGAGGCAGGGCGAACGATGACCGGCCACGTCTACAGCCCCGAACTCATCGCGTGGGTGCAGCGCACGACTGCGACCCAGGGTGTCCCTGAACGCCTCGACCCCGACACTTTCACGCACCGTGTCGGCGCGCTCTTCGACACCACGCCGGCTCATCTCACTCCTCGCGGTTCGTGAAGCCACGGAATCAATTGATTGAAATGCACAGGTCACGGGTCATACTCGATCTCGACACGGAGGGGGCAACGTGGTGAAGACGGCGAAGTACCAGAAGGCGCGGTTGCGCATCACCGGCGACAATGGGCGCGGGGAGTGGATTGAAGTCCTTCCTAGCGAGATCGCGGATTCGCCCGCGAAGGGCGACCTGATCTGCGTCGGCTGCCCGGTGCTGATGCGCAAAACCTCCTCGTTCACCCGAGGATCAGGCACCGAAGTACCCGCATATCTGAGCCTCTACCCGCACACCGATCATGCTGCCGACTGCCGGCTCAACATCGAGACGCTGCACGCCGACCTGCAACAGGTTCACCCGGACACGATCTCGATCGAAGACAAGATCCTCTACCTACACCTACCGGACGAAGAGCGACTCAAGAACAAGCAGAGCACCAAGCGCCGAGTAGGAGGCAGCGGTGGTGATGGGGACACGTGGACGGCGACGATGAATTCGGCGACCGCGATCGCCCGATTCCTGAAGCAGTACGACGACCCGGGCGATCTCCTCAACCGGCTCATGATCCGCTACCGCGACCACCGCGGAGACATCTCCGTCATGTTCTGGGCCGACTTCTGCTTCGAAGCCCGCTCACCCGAAGCACTGAAGTACCTTCACCGACTCCAACGCGACGGCGACCGCACACCACCCGCCGCGGTGATCTTCCCCGTCAAGGAGCGACGCGAAAGCGCGACCTACCGATACATGCGCGTCGACACCTACGAAAAACCACTCCTCGACAACCCGCGCCATCAACTGTTCCTCAGCGTCGCCGAACCCCTCAACCCCGACCGGCGCCGCCTCACGAACCTCGAATCCGACTCGATCCTCGTGCTCGGGCACGGCTCATCCTTCGACTGGACCGGAAAGCTCGTCACCGAACTCCGCTTCACCATCGAAGATCAATGGCAACTGGCCGCTCTCTAGAACGGCCCCGGGCTTCCAGCCGCGCGTAGTACGCACGCAACCGGGTCGTCATGTGGATGATCGCGGCCCGATCCTCAGGTGGAACCCGGTCAACCCGTTCCGCGACGGCCAGACTGGCTCGCAGCGACCGCTCCTGATCGATCACCCCGTCGTCATACAGCCCGACGAGTGCCCCGCGGACCCTGGTCGCAGCCTCGTGCATGATGTCGTAGAACACGACCGTCGGCACCCTGCTCGCCTGTGACGATGGTCGGCCCGGTTCGTGATTGTCCATGTCCACGCTCCTCACCGCATCACCCGTCAAGCCGCCCAGTGCGGCCGCACCCGCTCGGGGTCGAAGTTCCCTCGACCCGGGGACCCCGCGGCGATCGTCGCCGAGGGCAGGATTGCACGGATGATCGCGTGCTGCCGGTCCAGCGAGTAGGTGTCCCACCGCTCACGGAGGATGGTACCGTTGCCGACCAGGCTGCCCAGGGTGTCTTTCGTCGCCAGGGACTCCAGCACTCGCGCGGCCTCCGCTGCCTTCGTCTCCGCGACCGGACGCGCGGCCAAGTACTCGGCCTTGCTGATGTCCCCAGCGGCGAACATCTCTGCCACGTCCGTCAACCGCCGTTGCGCCGCGTCCAGCACCGCCACCGCGTCCGCGTGCCGAGCGTCCGTCTCGTGCCGCCCCTCCAACGCCTCAGTCACCTCCGGGGTGTCGAGCCGGTACAACGCGGCCTCAGTCAGCCACGTCTCCACCGGGACCGCCGAGATGGTCAGCCTTCCGCAGCCGCCGTGGTCCGGCCCGGACTGGCACACGTACCGGCGCTCGGTCTTCCCCTGCGGAGTCTGCCTCGCTGCGGAGAACAGCTTTCCGCCGCATTTCCCGCACCGCAACAACCCCGTCAACAGATACCGTTGCGGTGCCCGCCGCCCTGTCCGCTTCCGGGACGCGAACACGGCAAGGATTCGCTCCCGCTGCTCCCGGGTGATGATCCGCTCCCATGCCGCCTCGCCCGCGACTTCGCCGCGGTGATCCCGCAACCCGGCGATCCGCCCGGACTGCAACAGGCCCCGCAGCGTCGGTGACCGCCACGACGTTGCTTTCCCCGAAGTCGGCACGCCCTCCTCGTTCAACCACGCGACCAGAGACCGCAACGACTCGCCCTGAATGAACCGATCCGCCACCGTCCGGATGACAGCAGCCTCCGATTCCCGGATCGTGATCCGGTCCTCCTCGTATCCGAACGGGCGCGTCGCTCCACCATTCGGCTTCCCCGCCGCGACGTTCTGCTCGATCTTCCGCAGGATTCGCGCCCGTTTCCGTGCCGACTCATTCGCCGCAACGGCCGCCGTGATCCTCGCGACCAGCATCCCGTTGTCGTTCCCGAACGAGATATCCGACGTGACCGTCACGAGCTGGTCGACGCCGTTGCGCTGACACGCCTCCACGAACTGTTCGAACTCACCCGGACGCCGCGTCAACCGATCCTGGTGATACACCACCACCGCACCGACCCGGCCCGCCTCGATATCGGCCAGCATCCTGGCGAACTCGGGACGTCCTTTCGCCCCTGTGAACGCCGACACATCGTTGTCCACATACGTGTCGAATACCGACCAACCCCGGTCCGCGACGAGCCGCATACAGTCCTCGACCTGACGTGCGACGCCCAGCCCCTCGCCCGTCTTGTCCGCAGAAATCCGCGCGTACACTGCCACCGGACGACCCAACCCCACCTCGTTGCTCATAAAGGTCAGACTAACAAGACACGGACAACGGG
>JAFDWP010000144.1 GCA_018268435.1 Actinomycetota bacterium | reverse complement strand
CGGCCCCGGGTCTCCGCGGAGCGCATCGCGGCCGCGCTCACCCTCGTCACGCTCGTCGGGCTGGGCATCGTCTCCCTCGCGCAGAGCGGCTTCTCGCTCGCCGGCGTCGCGTCGAGCGGAGGCAACGCGCAGCGCTTCCTGACGCGGGTGGGGGCGCTGAGCTTCCCCGCCCCGCTCGACCTGCTCTGGCTGATCGCGCTCACCGTGGGGCTCGTGCTCGTGGGCACCCTCGTCGCCGCCGTGCTCTCGGTGCCCATCGCCTACCTCGCCGCGGCGAACACCACGCCCGGTCCGCTCTGGCGCGGGATCGCCCGCTTCCTCGGCGTGCTGACCCGGTCGATCCCCGACGTCGTGCTGGCCATGGCGTTCGTGCTGGTCTTCTCGCTGGGCACGCTTCCCGGCATCCTCGCGATCGGGATCCACTCGATCGGCATGATCTCGAAGATGTTCGCCGACGCGATCGAGCAGATCGACGAGGGGCCGCGCCTCGCGATCCGCGCCGCCGGCGGCACGAGGCTGCAGCAGTTCACCGCGGGCGTGCTGCCGCAGGTGCTGCCCAGCTGGGTCGCGACCGTGCTGCACCGCAACGACATCAACCTGCGCGGCAGTGTGGTGCTGGGCTACGTCGGCGTCGCCGGTCTGGGCCTCGAGATGTCGTACGCGTTCAAGGCGCTGAACTACGGACGCGGGCTCGGCATCGCCCTGGTGATCTTCGTGCTCTGCGTCGTGATGGAGATCGTCTCCAGCGCCGTGCGCGGCGCCATGCTCGGCGAGACCGCGCAGACGCGATCCTGGATCGACCGGATCCTGCACCCCTGGCTGCGACGCGTCGAAGGCACCGCATCGGCGCCGGCGAAGCCCGCGTGGGCGGCGTCCCCGACCGCGGCGCTGCGCCGCCCCTGGACCCCGGAGCGTCGCCGGAACACGATCGCGGGCTGGGTCGCGGCGGCGATCGTCGTCGGCAGCCTGCTGGTGTGCCAGATCCAGTGGAGCGACCTGATCACCGTCTGGGCGAGGATCCCGGAGACCGCGGCCAAGTTCTGGCCGCCCGACTTCGGCGACTACGACACCGCCGTGATGCTCGGCGCGATGCGGGACACGGTCGCGATCGCGCTCGCGGCCACAGTGCTCACTCTGGTGCCCTCGCTGATCCTCGGCTCCTTCGCGGCGCGCAACGTCGCGCCCACCGGATCCGTCCGCGGGATCGCGCGGTTCCTGCTGGTCGGCATCCGCGGGATCCCCGAACTCATCCTCGCGATCGTGCTCATCGTGGTGACCGGCCTCGGCGCGACCGCGGGCATCACCGCCCTCGCCATCGGCGGGATCGGCCTGCTCGGCAAGCTTGTCGCCGACTCCTTCGAGGAGGTGGACCGCGGCCCGGAGCGCGCGCTGCGGGCGGGCGGCGCGACGCGCCTGCAGACGTACTCCGCAGCCACGATGCCGCAGGGCGCGCGGGCCCTGATCGGGCACAGCTTCTACATGCTCGATACCAACATCCGCGCCGCGACCATCCTCGGCATCGTCGGCGGCGGCGGGGTCGGCTACTACCTGCTGAACGCCGGGCAGGGGTCGCGCTACGAGGTCGTCACGGCCATCGTGCTGATGATCCTCGCCACGGTGCTCGTGGTCGAAGGGCTCGCGATGTGGATGCGGCGGGTCTTTCGATGAAGGATGGCAGGGCGATGAAGGAGGGGAAGGCGATGGGCGCTTCTCTGGAGGACAGGTTCGACGTCGCGATCGTGGGATCCGGCATCGTCGGCCTCGGTGCGGCCTACGCCGCGGTGCGGCGCGGTCTGCGCGTCGTCGTGGTGGACCGCACCGAACGGCCCGTCGGGGCGACGATCCGCAACTTCGGCCATCTCTGCATCGGCGCGCAGGACGGCGCCGCCCGCCGCTACGGCGAGGCCTCGCGGTCGATCTGGCTGCGGCTGGCGGCCGACGCCGGCTTCTGGGCGCGCGAGAGCGGCACCCTCGTCGTGGCCCGCGCCGAGGACGAGCTCGCGCTGCTGGAGGAGGCGGCGCACGCCGAGGCCGCCCGGGGCGCGTCCGGGATCCGGCTGCTCACGGCCGCCGAGATCACGGCACAGGCGCCGGTGCGCGCGGAGGTCGCCCGCGGCGGCGCACACGTCGCCGGCGATCTGCAGGTGAACCCGCGCGAGGCGGCGGGCGCGATCGTGCGCCACCTCGCCGCCCGTGGTGTGGAGTTCCGCTTCCGCACGTCGGTCGCCGCGGTGCGCACCGGTCTCGTGCAGACCACCCGGGGCGACATCGCCGCCTCCGATGTGGTGGTCGCCGTGAACCACGACCTGGACCAGCTGCTGCCCGAGGTGGCGGAGCGCGCCGGGGTGATCCGATGCGCGCTGGACATGATGCGCGTGTCGGCCGAGCTGCGCCTGCCGCTGCCCGCGCCGCTGCTCACGGGGTGGTCGCTGGTGCGGTACCGCCGGTTCGCGGAGCTCGGCACGGCATCCGCGCTGCGCGAGCGGCTGTACGCCGAGCGCCCGGAGCTCGCCGCGCTCGACCTGAACCAGATGTACACCCAGCTGCCGGACGGCACGCTGCTGCTCGGCGACTCGCACCACCGGGCCGTGCAGCCGGATCCGTTCCAGCCCGAGGCCGCGTTCGACGCGTACCTCGCGGAGGCGGAGGCGCTGTTCGACATCCGCGGGATCCGGATCCGCGAGCGCTGGCAGGGCGTGTACGCCGCTGCGAGCGGCGAGTTCCTCGTGGAGGAGGTCGCACCGCGGGTGCTCGCGCTCGCCGCCACCACGGGCATCGGCATGACCACGGGGCTCGGCCTTGCCGAGATCGAGACGTCGCGCGTGTTCGGGTGGGGTGGGGGCGCGGCTGGAGCCGCGTCTGCGTCCGGGCCCGCCGTTGTCGCCGTGCCCGCCGGGCCCGCAGGCGCGGCCGGATCCGCGGCCTTACACGCATCCGCCGGATCCATCGGCGGGGAAACGACCGCCGCCGAGGGCGGCACCGCACAGGAGGAGGACGCATGAGCGCGCACACGACCGAGGCACGCACCGACCGCACGCCGATCGAGCTGATCGTGCTGGACATGGCGGGCACGACCGTGCTCGACGACGGCATCGTGGAGCAGGCGTTCCAGCGGGCCGCCGAGCGCACCGGCGTTGCCGCGCGCCTTGGGTGGGACGATGCGCTGCAGTACGTGCGCGACACCATGGGGCAGTCGAAGATCGACGTGTTCACGCACCTCGCCGACGGCGACGTCGCGGCGGCCGAGCGCGCCACCGCGCAGTTCGAGGCCGCCTACGCCGAGATCGTGGCGGAGCAGGGGGCGACCGAGATCCCCGGGGCGGCGGACGCGATCCGCGCGCTGCGCGCCGCCGGTCTGGCCGTGTGGCTGACGACCGGCTTCGCGCCGGTGACCCGCGACGCCCTGCTGGACGCGCTGGGCTGGCGCACCCTCGTCGACGGTGTGCTGAGCCCGGTCGACGCCGGTCGCGGCCGCCCCGCGCCCGACCTCGTGCTCACGGCGCTGCTGCGCGCCGGCGCCTCCTCGGTGCAGGCGGTCGCGGTCGTCGGCGACACCGTCAGCGACGTGCTGTCGGGTCGTCGCGCCGGCGCCGGGTTCGTGGCCGGGGTGCTGAGCGGCGCGCACGACGCCGCGGCGCTGCAGACCGCGGAGCCCGATGCGGTGCTGCCCGACGTGACCGCGCTCGCCGCGGCGCTCGCGGAGCGCGGGCTCCTCCCCGCGCCCGAGTCGACCACGGCGGGCTGACATGCGCGCGGCGCCGATCCGTCCCGCGGAGGTGGTGCACCGGCACGACGTGCCGCTGCGGCCGGCCGCCGTCGCCATGGCCTGGCTGGGCGTCGGCGTGCCGCACGAGGCGCTCGCCGTGCCGGGCGTGGCCCTCGCGCCCCACGACGTGCTGATCGCGGTGGAGATGTCGACGATCTGCGGATCCGACATCCACACCGTGCAAGGGCGCCGGCACGCGCCGACCCCGCTCGTGCTCGGGCACGAGAGCGTGGGGCGGATCATCGCGATCGGCGACGAGGGAGCCCGGGCCGCCGACGGCGCGGAGCTGCGCGTCGGCGACCGCGTGGTGTGGTCGGTCACGGTCTCGTGCGGGCGCTGTGACCGCTGCCTCGCCGGTCTCACCCAGAAGTGCCGCACGCTGGCGAAGTACGGGCACGCCCGCATCGAGCCGCGGTGGGAGCTCACCGGGGCGTTCGCCGGGCACGTGCACCTGCGCGCGGGCACGGCGATCGTGCGGGTGCCCGAGGCGCTGCCCGCAGCGGCGCTCGCCCCGGTGGCCTGCGCGACGGCGACCGCCTGGGCGGGCATCGCGCGCGGTGCGGCGCTGCGCGGCCGGGGGCGACTCGACCCGTCGCCCGCCGCGTCGGGTGGGTCGTCGGGTGCCGCGTCGGGTGGGGCATCGTCTGCCGCGGAGGGCGGGGCGGAGGGCGCGGCCGTGCTCGCCGGCGAGCGTGTGCTCGTGCTCGGCGCGGGGCTGGTCGGACTCACCGCGGCCGTGATCGCCGCGGAGCTGGGCGGGTGCGTGCGCATCGCGGATCCGGATCCGGCCCGGCGGGCGTTCGCCGAACGGTTCGGCCTGGAGACCCTCGCCCCGGACGACGTCGCCGAGGAAGGCGCCGACCTGCTGCTCGAGGCCTCGGGGCGCGCCGTGTCCGCGGCGCTCGACGCGGTCGACGTGGGCGGTGCCGTGGTGCTGCTGGGCAGCGTGTTCCCGGCGGATCCGGTGCCGGTCGACGCCGAGCGCCTGGTGCGCGGTCTCGTCGCGGTCGCCGGCGTGCACAACTACACGGGCGCCGACCTGCACGCCGCCGCCGCTTTCATG
>JAFDWP010000143.1 GCA_018268435.1 Actinomycetota bacterium | reverse complement strand
GGGTCTCGCGGGCCGAGCAGCGCCGCGACCACTACGTCATCGTCGAGGACACCTGGTACGAGATGATGACGAACAACAGCTCCGTCTACGAGCGGCTGGCCGCGCACATCGACACGATCGGCACGGCGCACACCACGGATCCGGTCGCGCACACGCGCGCGGCCGAGATGGCGGAGTTCTTCCGCTTCATGGCGCGCCGCATGCCCGAGCTCGTGGACGAGTGGGAGGAGTTCCGCGCGGAGCGCCGTCTCGCGCAGTGACTCCGCCGCACGGACGGCGCGGCGGACGGCGCGGCGGCGCGCCGGCGGGCTCAGTGCGCGAGCACGAACCGCAGCTGCTCGAGCGCCCAGTCCAGCTCGGTTGCGCGCACCACGATGGGCGGGGCGATGCGGATGGTCTGGCCGTGCGTGTCCTTCACCAGCACGCCGCGGTCGAGGAGCCTCTCGGCGATCTCGCGCCCGGTCCCGCGGGACGGGTCGATGTCGACGCCCGCCCACAGGCCCGCCACGCGCACGGCGGTCACGCCCTGACCGATCAGCGTCTCCAGGCCCTCGCGCAGGTGCGCGCCGAGCGCCTTCGCGCGCTCCTGGAACTCGCCCGAGGCGAGCATCTCGACCGCGCGCAGACCGACGGCCGCGGCGAGCGGGTTGCCGCCGAACGTGGATCCGTGCTCGCCCGGGCGGATGACGCCCAGCACGTCCTCGTCCCCGACGACGGCGGAGACGGGCAGGATCCCGCCGCCGAGCGCCTTGCCGAGCAGGTACAGGTCGGGCACGACGCCCTCGCGATCGCAGGCGAAGGTCTCCCCCACCCGGCCGAGACCGGACTGGATCTCATCGGCGATGAACAGCACGTTCCGCTCGTCGCAGATCTCCCGGATCCGGCGCAGATAGCCCTCGGGCGGGATGATCACGCCGGCCTCGCCCTGGATGGGCTCGACCAGCACGGCGACGGTGTCGTCGGTGACCGCGGCCGTGATCGCCTCGGCGTCGCCGTACGGGACGGCGTCGAAGCCGGGAGCGAACGGTCCGAAGCCGTCGCGCGCGGACTCGTCGTCGCTGAACCCGACGATCGTCGTGGTGCGGCCGTGGAAGTTGCCGTGCGCGACGATGATGCGCGCCGCATCCGGTCGCACGCCCTTGACCCGGTAGCCCCAGGCCCGGGCGACCTTGATGCCGGTCTCCACCGCCTCGGCGCCGGTGTTCATCGGCAGCACCAGATCCTTGCCGCACAGCTTGGCGAGCGCCGCGGCGAACGGCTCGAGCCGGTCGTTGCGGAAAGCACGGCTGGTCAGCGCGACGCGGCCCAGCTGGTCCTCCAGCGCGGCGACGAGCGCGGGATGGCGGTGTCCGAAGTTGACGGCGGAGTACGCCGCGAGCAGGTCGAGGTAGCGCTTGCCCTCGACGTCGGTGACCCAGGCGCCCTCGCCGCGGGCGATCGTCACCTCGAGCGGCGCGTAGTTGCGCGCCACATGCGGTTCTGCGGCCGCGCCGGCCGGGTCGGCGGCGAGCTCCGCACCCGGCTCCGTGACCTGCTCGGACGTCATCATGCGCCCCGGTTCGTCTCGGCCCCGCGCAGCTCCAGCGTGCAGCACTTGATGCCGCCGCCGCCCAGCAGCAGCTCGCTGAGGTCGACGGTGAGCGGGTTGTAGCCGCGCTCGCGCAGCTGCTTCTCGAAGCCGGTGGCCCGCGGGGAGATGATCACGTTGTAGCCGTCGCTCGCCGAGTTCAAGCCGAACACGGCGCCGTCCTCGTCCGAGACCAGGATCGCGTCGGGGAAGCGCTGCTCGAGGACTGCGCGGCTCGCATCGTCGAAGGCGTGCGGGAGGTAGGCGATGTTCGCCGTGGCGGGTCCGCCGTTCTCCTCGCCGACCACCGGGTCGAGCACGGTCAGCGCCGTGTCGAGGTGGTAGAAGCGCGGGTCGACGAGGGTCAGCGTCACGACCTCGCGACCGAAGACCTCGCTCACCTCGCGGTGGCTGTCGCCCGCGGAGCGGAAGCCGGTGCCGGCGAGGATCACGTCGCCGGCGAGCAGGAAGTCGCCCTCGCCCTCGTTGATCTCCTTGGGCATCACGGTGTCGAAGCCGTTCGCCCGGAACCAGGCGGCGAACGCGGGGGACTCGCCCTGGCGCTGCGCGTAGTAGAACGAGGGCACGTAGGCGCGGCCGTCGATGACGAAGCCGCCGTTGGCCGTGTAGACCATGTCCGGGTATCCGGCGAGCGGCTCGATGAGCTCGACCTCGTGGCCCAGCTCCAGGTACAGGTCGTGCAGCTTCTGCCACTGCGCGACGGCCTTGTCGGTGTCGGTGGGGTTCGCCGGCTCCATCCACGGGTTGATGCTGTAGTTCACGGTGAAGTGCGACGGCTTGCACATCAGGTACCGGCGGTGGTGCGCGGTACGGGCCGGAGTGGTGGTGGCGGTCTCGGGCGTCGGCATGAGGCTCCTCGGAATCCTGGCGCGGCGGACGCTGTCCTCAGGCCCGGCGGTCCTTCGATCCGTTGTGCGGAGAAGATGCGACACGGGCACGCCGCCGTCCATTGTCGCACCGGAGCCTGGACATGGCCATCACGGCACCGGCGCCGCCCTCAGCCGGGGAGCGTGGCGCTGATCGCGCGCAGGTACTGCTCGCCGTCGAAGTCGTCCAGCAGCGCGGTCTGCACGGCCGCGCCCTGCACCAGCCCCACGATGAGCAGCGCCATCCCCTGCGCCCACGCCTCGGGATCCGCCGGGGCGGGTTCCGGCTGCGCGCGCAGCCAGCCGACCATCGACTGCTCGAAGACGTGGCGCACCTCGGGGAAGACCCGCAGCACGATCGCGCGCAGCTCCGGATCCGTCACCGCCTCGCCCCAGGTCTGCACGATCAGCGGCAGCGTGGCGATCTGCCGCAGCCCGCGGATCGTCATCAGCGCGAGCTCGCGCGGCGACCGCGGCGCAGGCCGCCCGTCGGCGCCGACGCCGATCTCCGCGATCCGCTCGCCGAGCACCGACCCGGCGACCGCCTCGAGGAGCTCCTGCTTGCCGGCGAAGTACCCGTAGATCGCCCCGGCCGACAGCCCGGACTCGGCGATGATGTCGGCCATCGAGGTGCGCTGGTATCCGGTCCGCCCGAAGCAGCGCATGGCCGCGGCGATGATCTCGGCGCGCCGCTCCTGCTTGCGCTCGGCACTGATCTTCGGCATCCGGACCTCCTGGCTTGACATCTCACCTTCTCCGGCAGATTATACAAAACGAACATTCATTCTGTTTGGAGGCCCCGTGAACACCGCACCGCGCAACGCTCTGCACACGTCCTGGCCGCGCAGCGTCCTCACCGCACTCGGCGCCTGCCTGCTGGTCGGCATCGTCCTCCTCGGCTTCGCCTGGCCGTCCGTCACCGCCGAGCCGAAGGACCTCCCGGTGGGCGTCGTCGGATCCGCGGAGCAGGTGACGCAGATCGAGACGGCGATCGAGAAGAAGGCCGACGGCGCGGTGAAGCTCACCGCCTACGACGACCGCGCCGCCGCCGTCCGGGCGATCAAGACCCGCCACGCGTACGGCGCGATCGTGCTGGGATCCACCCCGACCGACGCCCCCGACATCCTCACCTCGTCGGCGGCGAGCACCGCCGCCGCGCAGCTGCTGCAGGGCCTCGGCACCGGCCTGCAGGCGCAGATCGACGCGCAGATCCGCAGCACCGTCGAACAGAACGTGCAGAAGGCGGCCGCCGCCGGCCCCGTGGGCGCCGCCGCGCTGCAGAAACTCACGATCCCGACCGTGACCGTCGCGGTGACCGACGTCGTGCCGCTCGCGG
>JAFDWP010000142.1 GCA_018268435.1 Actinomycetota bacterium | reverse complement strand
TTGTGGCACCGTCGGCGAATCCTGCACCTTGTCGCACCGAGTCCATCTACTCCGCGCGGGGGCGACGGGTGGGCGTGCCGTGCGCCTCCAGCCAGTCCAGCACCTGACGCACCGCGTCCTGGGCCAGCAGGGCGGCATCCACGACGAACCCGGCCTCGTCCGGCTCGAGCGGCTCGAGCGTCTCCAGCTGCGATTCCAGCAGCGAGGCCGGCATGAAGTGTCCGAGCCGGCGCCCGAGTCGCTCCGCCAGGTCATGCCGAGTCCCCTCCAGGTGCACGAACTCGACGCCGGGGAGGGCCAGGATGTCCCGGTAGCTGCGGCGCAGCGCCGAGCACGTGACGATGCCGGACTCGCCCGCCTCCAGCCGTGCCGCGATCCAGTCCCGGATCAGTTCGAGCCACGGCCACCGATCCTCGTCGGTGAGCGGGATCCCGGCCTC
Source organism: Actinomycetota bacterium (assembly GCA_018268435.1). Classification (GTDB taxonomy): domain Bacteria; phylum Actinomycetota; class Actinomycetes; order Actinomycetales; family Microbacteriaceae; genus Microbacterium. The sequence goes on along the minus strand of JAFDWP010000142.1, from coordinate 2,246 downwards.
CATCTTCGCGACGTTCGCGGCGGGGTGCAGATCGTCCCCCTCCTGCAGCGCCCAGCCCAGGCGGCCGGCGAGCAGGCCCGCGAGAGTGCTCTTACCCGACCCGGAGACCCCCATCACCACGAGGATCCGCGCCGGCGTCTTCGTCGTCGTCATCATGATGCGCTCCCGCCGATCAGCCGACGAACACGCCGATGAGCATGACCCCGGCGAGCCCGACCACGGAGATCAGGCACTCCATGATCGTCCACGACTTGAGCGTCTGCGGGATGCTCAGGCCGAAGTACTCCTTGATGAGCCAGAACCCGGCGTCGTTGACGTGCGAGAGGAAGACGGATCCGGCACCGATCGCGAGCACGAGCAGGGCGGATCCCGCCGAAGAGAGGCCCAGGTCGTGCACGAGCGGCTGCAGGATGCCGGCCGCCGTGATGGTCGCGACGGTGGCGGAGCCGGTGGCGACGCGGATCAGCACCGCGACGAGCCAGGCGAAGAACAGCACGACCGGCAGCGCACCGCCGATCCCGGAGATCGCATGCGCGATGACCGTGCCGATCGTGGAGTCCACCAGCACCTGCTTGAAGCCGCCGCCGGCGCCGACGATGAGCAGGATCGCCGCGATCGCGGGCAGCGAGGAGGACACCGAGGCGCCGACCTCCTTCGCGCTCATCGCGCCTCCGCGGCCCAGCACGACCATGCCCACGAGCACCGCGATGAGCAGCGCGATCATGGGCTTGCCGAGGAAGTCGATCACGCCCTTGACGGCCGAGGTGTCGTTCGGGGCCACGATGTCGACGATCGCGGAGAGCAGCATGAGGAACACCGGCAGCAGGATGCTGAAAAGCGTGGTGCCGAAGCCGGGGCGCGTGCGCGCCTGGACGGCGGCGGTCTCACCGGGCTGCGCGGCGTCCTCCGCGGTCTGGAACAGCGCCGGCACCGGGACGTCCACCCAGCGGGCGGCGACGCGGCCGAACAGCGGGCCGGCGATGATGATCGTCGGGATGGCGACCAGCACGCCGAAGGCGAGCGTGAGGCCGAGGTTCGCGCCGATCAGGCTGATCGCGGCGAGGGGTCCCGGGTGCGGCGGGACCAGTCCGTGCATGGCCGAGAGGCCGGCGAGGGTGGGGATCGCGATCTTCATCAGCGACACCCCCGAGCGGCGCGCGACCAGGATGATGACCGGCACGAGCAGCACGAGGCCGACCTCGAAGAACATCGGCAGGCCGATCAGGGCGCCGACGAGGCCCATGACCCAGGGCAGCGCCGCCGCACTGGCCTTCGAGACCAGGGTGTCGACGATCCGGTCGGCGCCGCCGGAGTCGGCGAGCAGCTTGCCGTAGATCGCCCCGAGGGCGATGAGCACCCCGACGCCGCCGGCCGTGGACCCGAAGCCGTTGGAGAAGCTCGTGACCGTCTGCGTGGCCGACATCCCGGCGACGAGGCCGGTGACGATCGAGCCGATCACGAGGGCGAGGAACGGATGCAGCTTCACCCAGGTGATGAGGATCACGATCGTCGCGATCCCGATCAGGGCGGCGAGGATGAGCACCCATTCGGGGGCGGTCGTCGTGGGCGGCGGCGCATCGGCGGCCGAGAGGAGCAATCCGGGAACAGCGGCGAACAGATTCTGCATGGCCATGAGCTTCCTTGGTCTGGCGGGAGATTTCGCCTCAGCGTATGCGATATGTAGGACGTAATCAAGTGTTTGTCCACGATAAGCAGTGTTTGATTTCGATCGACGGACGTCTTGCCCGACGATCGACATAATGGAGCCATGAGTGAGGGAGCCCGCGACGCCGCCTCCGCGCAGCACCGACGGCTGCTCGACACGATCGGCATGCGCATCGTCGAGGGCGAGCTGCCCCCGGGCGCGCGGCTGCTGACCGCCGATGTGGCGGCCGAGCTCGGCGTCTCCCGCTCGGCCATGCGCGAGGTCGTGCGCGTGCTCGAGACCATGGGCATGGTCGAGGTGCGCCGCCGCGCCGGCGTGGAGGTGCTGCCCGCCGAGCGCTGGAGCGCCTACGCGCCCGAGGTGCTGCGCTGGCGGCTGGACGGATCCGACCGCCTGCGCACGCTGCACGAGCTGAGCCAGCTGCGCTCCGCGATCGAGCCGCTCGCCGCCCGTCTGGCCGCGTCGCACGCGGACCCCGAGCAGCGCGCCGCGCTCGTGAAGGCCGTGCTGGGGATGCTCGAGCACGGCGACCGCGCGGACGAGCCCGCCTACCTGCAGCACGACGTGGACTTCCACGCCG
>JAFDWP010000141.1 GCA_018268435.1 Actinomycetota bacterium | reverse complement strand
TGCTGCGAGCGGCGCAAGGTCGCCCCGCTGCATCGGGCGCTGGGCGGCTACGAGGTGTGGTTCACCGGGGTGCGCCGCGACGAGGCGCCCACCCGGGCGAACACGCCGCTGATCGCCTTCGACGAGCGCAACGGCCTGATCAAGGTGAACCCGGTCGCGGCGTGGTCCTTCGACGATCTCACCGACTACGCCGCCGCGCACGAGGTGGTCGTGAACCCGCTCGTCGCGAACGGATACCCCTCGATCGGCTGCGCACCGTGCACCCAGCCCGTCGCCGCGGGCGACGACCCCCGCTCCGGCCGCTGGGCCGGACTCGCCAAGACCGAATGCGGACTCCACATATGAGCATCGACCTCCTGACCACCGGACGCGGATCGTCGGTTCCTGAGCGAGCCGTAGGCGAGACGAAGGACGCTCGCTCAGAAATCGGAGCGCAGCGACGAGACGAAGGGCTCACGGGCCTGGATCTGCTCGAGGCCGAGGCGATCCACATCATCCGCGAGGTCGTCGCCGAGTTCGAGCGTCCCGTGCTGCTGTTCTCCGGCGGCAAGGACTCCGTGCTCGTGCTGCACCTCGCCGCCCGCGCGTTCGCGCCGGGCCGGATCCCCTTCCCGGTGCTGCACGTCGACACCGGGCACAACTTCGACGAGGTGATCCGGTTCCGCGACGAGACCGTCGAGCGGCTCGGGCTGACGCTCGAGGTCGCCCGCGTGCAGGACTACCTCGACGACGGCCGCCTGGTGGAGCGTCCCGACGGCACCCGCAACGTGCTGCAGACGCAGCCGCTGCTCGATGCGATCGCCGCGGGGAAGCACGATGCGGTCTTCGGCGGCGCCCGCCGCGACGAGGACAAGGCGCGCGCGAAGGAGCGCATCATCTCGCTGCGCGACGAGTTCGGGCAGTGGGATCCGCGCAACCAGCGCCCCGAGCTGTGGAGCCTGTACAACGGCCGGCACACCCCGGGCAAGCACGTGCGCGCGTTCCCGATCTCGAACTGGACCGAGCTCGACGTGTGGCGATACATCGCCCGCGAGCGGATCGCCCTGCCGCCGCTGTACCTCGCGCACGAGCGCGAGGTGTTCCGCCGCGACGGCATGTGGTGGGCCGTGAACGAGCACGCGCAGCCGCGCGAAGGCGAGCCGGTCGAGCGCCGCACCGTGCGCTACCGCACCGTCGGCGATGCCAGCTGCACCGGGGCGGTCGAGTCGGATGCGGCGACGGTCGACCAGGTGGTCGCCGAGGTCGCCCGCTCCACGCTCACCGAGCGCGGCGCCACCCGCGCCGACGACCGGATCAGCGAGGCCGCCATGGAGGACCGCAAGAAGAACGGATACTTCTGATGAGCACGGACACCACCCTCACCGGGGTCGTTGAGAGATCACCGGTCGCTGAGCTTGTCGAAGCGTCCGGCGGTGGGCACGACGTCCCTTCGACAGGCTCAGGGACCGGGGTCGTTGAGCGATCACCGGTCGCTGAGCTTGTCGAAGCGTCCGGCGGTGGGCACGACGCCCCTTCGACAGGCTCAGGGACCGGGGTCAACCCGACCGGCTCGCTCAACGACCCCGCCGGCCTGCTCCGCGACACGACGCTGTTCCGGTTCGCGACGGCCGGATCCGTCGACGACGGCAAGTCCACCCTGGTCGGCCGGCTGCTGCACGATGCGAAGGCGATCCTCGCGGATCAGCTCGAGCAGGTCGCCCGCACCTCAGCCGACCGCGGCTTCGCGCACGGCGAGTTCGACTTCGCGCTGCTCACCGACGGCCTGCGCGCCGAGCGCGAGCAGGGCATCACGATCGACGTCGCGTACCGCTACTTCGCCACCGATGCGCGCAGCTTCATCCTCGCCGACTGCCCCGGACACGTGCAGTACACCCGCAACATGGTCACCGGATCCGCCACCGCCGACGCTGTGGTCGTGCTCATCGACGCGCGCAAGGGCGTCGTCGAGCAGACCCGACGGCACCTCGCCGTGGTCTCGCTGCTGCGTGTGCCGCACGTCGTGATCGCCGTGAACAAGATCGACCTCACCGGCTTCGACGAGCAGCGCTACCGCGCGGTCGAGCAGCAGGCGCTCGCCGTCGCCGCCGAGCTCGGCCTCCTCGAGACGCACGTCATCCCGGTGTCGGCGCTCGAGGGCGACAACATCGTGGATCCCTCCCTGCGCACCCCCTGGTACGACGGACCGACGCTGCGCGAGCTGCTTGAGACGCTGCCCGCCCGGGCCGCCGCGGAGGACGCCGCGTTCCGCCTGCCGATCCAGACCGTGATCCGGCCGCAGGGCGGGGTCTCGGCCCTGATCCCGGCCGCGGAGGCCGACGCGCTACGCGACTACCGCGGGTTCGCCGGGCGTGTGTCGAGCGGATCCGTGCGGGTGGGTGACCGCGTGCAGGTGTTCCCCGGCGGTCACGAGACGACGGTCACCGGCATCCGCGTCGCGGGTCGCGAGGCGGACGCCGCGCGCACCGCGCAGTCGATCGCAGTGACCCTGGCCGACGAGGTCGACGCCGCGCGCGGTGCGCTCATCGCCGCGGTCGGCACCGTGCCGGCGGGCGACCAGGAGGCCGAGCTGGAGATCTTCCAGCTCGACGTCCGGCCCGTGGCGCCCGGGACCCGCGTGCTCGCCAAGCACGGCACGGCGACCGTGCAGGCGATCGTCACCGATGTGCTCTCGCGGCGCGACCTGGACACCCTCGCCCACGAGGACGCCGCGGAGCTCGCCGTGAACGAGATCGGCCGCGTGCGGATCCGCTTCGCCGCGCCGCTGCCCCTCGAGCCGTACGCCGACGACCGGGAGGGCGGCGCGCTGCTGCTCATCCACCCCGTCGACGGCGCCACCCTCGCCGCCGCCACGGTCGTCGCGCCGGCCTGACCCCCTAACCACCGGTCCCTGAGCCGGCGCAGCGAGACGAAGGGCTCGAAGCGCTCGAAGCGCTCGAAGGGACCACCACCCCCCGAACCGCCTAAGGAGGCGACAGTGAAACGCAAGACCCGCATCAGCACGGCCCTCACCACCCTCGGACTCGCGATGGCGATGCTCGCCGGCTGCGCCTCCGGCCAGGCATCCGCCGCCGACAAGGGCGAGAAGCTGGACACCCTGCGCCTCGGCTACTTCGCCACGGTCACCCACGCGCCGGCCCTCGTCGGCGTGCAGGAGGGGCTGATCCAGAAGGAGCTTGGATCCACCAAGCTCAAGACGGAGGTCTTCAACGCCGGCCCCGCCGCCATCGAAGCGCTCTCCGCGGGCGCGATCGACGCGGCCTACATCGGCCCGAACCCGGCGATCAACACGTTCATCAAGTCGGGCGGCGCCTCGGCGCGCGTGATCGCCGGCGCCACCAGCGGCGGCGCCTCGCTCGTGGTGCGCGACGGCATCACCAGTGCCGCCGACCTCAAGGGCAAGACGCTCGCCACCCCGCAGCTCGGCAACACGCAGGACGTGGCGCTGCGCACGTGGCTCTCCTCGAAGGGACTGAAGACCAGCGTCTCCGGCGGCGGCGACGTGAACATCACCCCGACCGAGAACGCGCAGACTCTCACCCTCTTCAAGGACGGGAAGCTCGACGGCGCCTGGCTCCCGGAGCCCTGGGCGTCGCGTCTGGTCGTGGAGGCCGGCGCGCACGTGCTGCAGGACGAGCGCGAGCTGTGGCCGGAGGGGAAGTTCCCCACCACGGTGCTGCTCGTGAGCAAGGACTTCGCGGACAAGCACCCCGACGCCGTGAAGGAGCTCGTGGCCGGGCATCTGGACGCGCTGGACTGGATCGCGAAGAACCCGACCGAGCTCGGGGGCGTCGTGAACGCCGCCCTGAAGAAGGCCACGGGCAAGCCCCTGGCCGACGAGGTGCTGACGAAGTCGCTGGCGAACGTGTCGTTCTCCGCCGACCCGAACGCCGAGGCCTTCGCGACGCTCGTGAAGAACGGCGTCACGGCGGGCACGCAGACGAAGGGCTCGATCGACGGCCTGTTCGACCTCACGGCTCTCAACGCCGCGCTGAAGGCGCGCAACGAGCCGGCGGTCGACGACGGCGGACTGGGCGCGAAGAAATGACCGCCCCGCTCGCGCCGAGCTTCGACTCGATCACCCCCGTCCTG
>JAFDWP010000140.1 GCA_018268435.1 Actinomycetota bacterium | reverse complement strand
TGCGCGAGCGCCTCAACGAGTCGCAGCTGAGCTGGCGCGAGAAGGCGGTGATCTCGTGGGCCGGCATGCGCGGCGTGGTCACGCTCGCGACCGCGCTCGCCGCGGCCGACCTCGCCGCGCTCGACCCGGACGCCGCGCACGCGATCGTGGTCGTCGCCTTCCTCGTCACGGTCGGCACGCTGCTGCTGCAGGGGCTGACGCTGCCGCTGCTGATCAAGGGTCTCGGTGTCGGCGACGTCACGGAGGAAGAGGAGGAGGATCGTCGACAGCTCGCCCAGGTGCGCGCGCACACGCGGGAGGCCGGCGCGGTCTTCCTCGATGAGCGGCGCAAGGCCTGGGCGCAGGAGCACGGTACGGCGTCGCTGAGCTGGTTCGATCGGTTCGCGCAGCGGTTCACGCGCGTCGAGCGCGATACCGCGGAGGAGCAGCACGACGAGGACGCCCTGCCGCGGCCGAGTCGGGACGAGCTCGTCGGCCTGTCCAAGGGCTGGCTGCAGGTGCGCCGCGACGTGCTGATCCAGGAGCGCGACGCCGGTGCGCTGAACGAGGAGGTCATGCGCGAGCTCATCACGGCGATGGACGCCGAGGAGCTCGCCCTCGACACCCGGATGGCGACCGGCCCCACCGACCGCTGACGCCGGATCCGGTCTTCGCCGCACCGCGCGGCGCCCTGTCCCGTCGCGCGTCCCGGATCCGCCCTTCTCGCGCCGCCAGCGTCGCGAGAAACCAGATCCGACATGAGACCCATCCCCAGAAGGTGGGTCTCATGCTGGAAGTGGCTTCTCGGATCCGATCGCGGATGCATCCCAAACTGGGATGCATCCGGAGTAGAGTAGGACCATGAGCACTCAGATCGCCGTGCGTCTGCCGGATCCGGTCGTCGCGTTCCTCGACGAAGAGGTCGCCGCGGGACGCGTGAGCAGCAGGGCCGCGCTGGTCGCATCGGCGCTGGAGCGGGAGATGCGCCGGCTGCTCGCCGAGCGCGATGCGGAGATCCTGCACCGAGAGGGCGCGGCGGATGACCTGGACGGGCTTGTCGACTGGGCGGCGAACCACCTGGACGTCGGCGACTGATGCGTGAGATCTGCCTGGCACGGCTGGACAAGACCCGGCCGGTGCTGGTGCTCACTCGCGAGGCCGCGCGGCATGCGATGACGAAGGTCACCGTCGCGCCGATCACCTCCACGGTGAAGGGGCTCAGCAGCGAGGTGTCCGTGGGGCCTCGCAATGGACTGGATCACGACTGCGCGGTATCGCTCGACAACGTCCTCACGATTCCGGTGGATCGACTGGGGCGCACGATCGGCTTCCTCGGTGAGGACCAGGAACGGCTGCTCGCACGTGCGGCGGTGCTGGCTTTCGACCTCGAGGTCGCCCTGCTGGAGTCCTGAGGGAGACGGGGCAACGCACGAGACCCCCGGATCCCGAAGGATCCGAGGGTCTCGACAACACGACCGGCTCTCAGCGCGCGGCCCCCACCGCGGCTTCGTCGGCGGCGGACTCGGCGGACTCAGGCGCCTCGTCCTCGATGTCCTCGGCGAACGGCAGGCCGTTGCGCGGAGCGTTGTAGAGGTCGAGGTCCAGGATCCCCTCGCGCTTGGCGACGATCGTCGGCACCAGGGCCTGGCCCGCGACGTTGACCGCGGTGCGGCCCATGTCGAGGATCGGGTCGATGGCGAGCAGCAGGCCGACGCCCTCGAGCGGCAGGCCCAGGGTGGACAGCGTGAGCGTCAGCATCACGATCGCGCCGGTGGTGCCGGCGGTCGCGGCGGATCCGACCACCGAGACGATCACGATCAGCACGTACTGCATGAGGTTCAGCTGCACGCCGAAGAACTGGGCGACGAAGATGGCGGCGATGGCCGGGTAGATCGCGGCGCAGCCGTCCATCTTCGTGGTGGCGCCGAGCGGCACGGCGAACGAGGCGTAGCCGCGGGGAACGCCGAGGTTGCGCTCGGTCACGCGCTCGGTGAGCGGCAGCGTGCCGATCGAGCTGCGGCTGACGAAGCCCAGCTGCACGGCCGGCCAGACGCCCGTGAAGTACTGCTTGATCGACAGGCCGTGGGTCTTCACGAGGATCGGGTAGACCACAAACAGCACGAGCGCGAGGCCGATGTAGATCGCGCCGGCGAACCAGGCGAGCGAGGTGAGCTTGTCCCAGCCGTAGTTGATGACGGCGGATCCGATGAGGCCGAAGGTGCCGATCGGGGCGATGCGGATGATCCACCACAGCACGCGCTGGATGACCTTGAGCAGCGACTCGGTGAAGGCGAGGAACGGCTCGGCCTTGCGGCCCGCCTTCAGCGCCGCGATGCCGACGACGGCGGCGACGACGATCACCTGCAGGATGTTGAAGTTCACGTTCGAGACGAAGGTGCCCTCGGTCGGTCCGGGGCCGGTGTTCACGGCGAGGCCGAGGAAGTTCTGCGGGATGAGGCCGAGGAGGAAGTTCCACCAGGTGCCGACCGTGTACGGGGCGCCCTTCTCCAGGCCCGCGCCGGCGTGCGCACCCGGCTGGATGGTGATGCCGAGCACGATGCCGATGGACACGGCGATGAACGCGGTGATGGCGAACCAGAGGATCGTCTGACCGGCGAGGCGGGCGGCGTTCTGCACGCGGCGCAGGTTGGAGATGCTCGCGACGATCGCGGTGAAGATGAGGGGCACCACGGCCGCGCGCAGCAGCGTGACGTAGGAGCCGCCGATCTTGTCGAGCGTGTCGGACAGCACCGTGTGGTTGTCGTGCGTCGCGCCGAGCTGGCGGCCGATGAGGCCCGCGGCGATGCCGAGCACGAGCGCGGCGAGGATCTGGAAGCCGAACGAGGTCAGCAGCTTCCGGACAGGGCCGCGCGTGTCGGGCGCCTGGGGGCGCCGGGCGGCGTTGGTGGTTGTGCTCATCGGAGACTCCAAGTCGGTGCGCATCCTGATGCGCCGGATGGGGGCGGCGCGTGCATCGCGCCGGATGGCATCAACGCTATGGGTCTGCTGGTATTCCAGTCCCGGGTGTGACGAAGGATGACGCCCCGCTCCCTGAGCGAGCGCAGCGAGACGAAGGGCCCGGAGACGTTGCCCCCCGGTCCTTGAGCGAGCCGCAGGCGAGACGAAGGGCGTCGGTGCGCACGCCCTTCGTCTCGTCGCTGCGCTCCTCGCTCAGGGGCCGGCGTTGCCCCGCCCCCGGTCGCTGAGCGAGCGCAGCGAGACGAAGGGCCGGACCCCGGACGGGCGCGGCCCCGCCGCTCGCCTTACTTCACGGCGGTCCCTTCCGCGAGCTGCTCGGCCGCCATACGCGAGTGCAGCACGTCCCCGATGAACAGGTCATAGATGATCACACCGATGACACCGCCGATCAGTGGGCCGACGATCGGCACCCAGAAGTACCAGCTGAAGGATCCGTCCACGGTCCCTGGCATCGCCACCTGCCCCCAGCCGGCCAGCCATGCGAACAGGCGCGGCCCGAGATCACGGGCGGGGTTGATGGCGTACCCGGCGTTGGCGCCGAACGAGATGCCGATCGCGGCGATGAGCAGGCCGACCATCAGTGGCGCCAGATGCTTGT
>JAFDWP010000013.1 GCA_018268435.1 Actinomycetota bacterium | reverse complement strand
GCACCGAAGCCGGCCGCGCCGCGCGGCCGCCGAAAGGCCACGATGCCGATGCCCAAGCCCGACCCGAAGATGCAGTGGAACGTCGGCTACTGGCTGCTGGCGATGTTCGCGCTGTTCACGCTGCAGAGCCTCTGGCAGGCGCGCACCGTCGAGCCGGTGCCCTACAGCGAGTTCGAGAAGGCGCTGGCCGCCGGGCGCGTGTCGGAAGTGGTGATCGGCGAGAACACGATCACCGGCAAGCTCAAGACGCCCGAAGCCGGCAAGACGGTGATCGTCGCCACGCGCGTGGACCCGGCGCTGGCCGAGCGGCTGTCGAAGTTCAACGTCGAGTATTCGCGCGTCGTCGAAAGCACCTGGCTGCGCGACCTGATGTCGTGGGTGCTGCCGGCGCTCGTCTTCTTCGGGCTGTGGTTCTTCTTCGTGCGGCGCATGGCCGACAAGGCGGGCGGCCTGGGCGGCTTCATGAGTATCGGCAAGAGCCGCGCCAAGGTCTATGTGGAGACCGACACCGGCGTGACCTTCGCCGACGTGGCCGGCGTCGACGAGGCCAAGGCCGAGCTGCAGGAGATCGTCGCCTTCCTGAAGGACCCGCAGGGCTACGGCCGGCTGGGCGCGCACATGCCCAAGGGCATCCTGCTGGTCGGCCCGCCGGGCACCGGCAAGACGCTGCTGGCCAAGGCGGTGGCCGGCGAGGCCGGCGTGCCCTTCTTCAGCATCAGCGGCAGCGAGTTCGTCGAGATGTTCGTCGGCGTCGGCGCGGCGCGCGTGCGCGACCTGTTCGAGCAGGCGCGCGCCAAGGCGCCGGCGATCATCTTCATCGACGAGCTCGACGCGCTCGGCCGCGCGCGCGGCGCCGGCGGCATGATCGGCGGCCACGACGAGCGCGAGCAGACGTTGCAGCAGCTGCTGGTGGAGCTGGACGGCTTCGACAGCTCGTCGGGGCTGGTGCTGCTGGCGGCCACCAACCGGCCCGAGATCCTGGACCCGGCGCTGCTGCGCGCCGGCCGCTTCGACCGCCAGGTGCTGGTCGACCGGCCCGACAAGACCGGGCGCGTGCAGATCCTGCAGGTGCACGTGAAGAAGATCCGGCTGGCCGAAGGGCTGGACCTGGCGCAGGTGGCGGCGCTGACCACCGGCTTCTCGGGCGCGGATCTCGCCAACCTGTGCAACGAGGCGGCGCTGGCCGCCACCCGGCGCGGCGCGCAGGAGGTGAACCTGGCCGACTTCACCGTGGCCGTCGAGCGCATCGTCGCCGGGCTGGAGAAGAAGAACCGCGTGCTCAACCCGCACGAGCGCGAGGTCGTGGCCTTCCACGAGATGGGCCACGCGCTGGTGGCGCTGGCGCTGCCGGGCAGCGACCCGGTGCACAAGGTGTCGATCATCCCGCGCGGCATCGGCGCGCTCGGCTACACGATCCAGCGCCCCACCGAAGACCGCTTCCTGATGACGCGCGAGGAGCTGGAACGCAAGATCATGGTGCTGCTGGGCGGCCGCGCGTCCGAGAAGCTGGTGTTCGGCCACCTGTCCACCGGCGCCGCCGACGACCTGGCCAAGGCGACCGACATCGCGCGCGACATGGTCACGCGCTACGGCATGGACGAGGGGCTGGGCTATGTCGCCTACGAGCAGCAGCCGCCGCGCTTCCTGGACCTGCCGGGCATGGCCGCGCCGGCCGGCAGCCCGGTCAGCCCGCAGACGCAGCAGCACATCGACAACGCGGTGCGCGGCATCGTGATGGGCGCCTTCGAAGGCGCCACGCGCATCCTGGCGCAGCACCGCGGCGTGCTCGACCGCGCCGCGCACGAGCTGTTGGCGAAGGAGACGCTGGACGAAGCGGCGCTGGCGGCGCTGACCGCCGGCGTGCGGCCGGCGGGTTGAGCGGGCGGCGCACCGACACCCGCTGGCGGCACGCTCACCGGCACGCTCACCGGCAGGCGTACCGGCAGGCGTACCGGCAGGCGCACCGTCACGCGCACCGCCACGCGCACCCACGGCCGCCGCAGGGTGCGCGGCGGCGCCCGGGCTCGGCCGGTGCGCGCGGGTGGCGGCTGTCCCGGCAGCCGCCCCTCAAGGCCCGGCCGGCGCCGCCCGGCCGAAGCCGAGCGCGCGCAGCGCACGGCGCATCGCGGTGTCGATGTCGGTGTGTGGCAGCGGGCCCAGCCGCTCTTGCAGCGCGCGGCCGTCGAGCGCGTGCGGCACGCGCCACAGGTAGGCCATCTCGGCGATCTCGCGCCACATCGGCACCACCAGGCCGCCGGCGCGGATCAGCCCCCAGGGCATGCCGCCGCGGCGCCAGCCGCCGGCCGGCGCACAGCCCAGGGCAGCGGCGGCGCGCTCGATCGCCGCGAGGAATTCGGCGCCGGTGAGCGTGTGGCCCTCGAAGTGGAGCCGCGTGAACACCGGCAGCCCGTCGTGCCCGGCGGCCGCGACGAAGGCCTGCGCCAGGTCCGGCAGGTAGGCCCAGGCGTGCGGCTGGTCGAGCGGGCCCGGATACACCAGCTTGCCGCGGCGCAGGTCCCGGGCGATCAGCAGGTCGAGCCAGCTGCCGCTGCCGGCACCGAAGAAGTCGCCGGCACGGATGACGACGCTGCGCAGGCCGCGCGCGGCGCGCGCCTGCAGCTCGGCTTCGAGCTCGATGCGGATGCGGCCCTTGCGCGCGGCCGCCTGTTGCGGCGTGTCTTCGCGCAGCAGCGCCGGCATGCGCTCGCCGAAGTTGTAGACGTTGCCGGGCAGCAGGAAGGCCGCATCGAGCCGCTCGGCCGCCGCCATGCCGTGGCGCGCCAGCACGAGCGCCGACGACGCCCACTGCGGGTACGGCGGGTTGACGGCGTGGACCACAGCCCGGGCGCCCCGGGCCGCGGCCGCCAGCGCGGCGGTGTCGTCCAGCGCGGCGGCGACATGCGCGGCGCCGGCGGGCAACGATGCCGGCGCGCGGCGCGCCTGCGCCCGCACCGTCCAGCCGGCGGCGGCAAAGGCCTGGACGGCGCTGGCGCCGAGGCGGCCGTTGGCGCCGATGACCAGCGCAGTGGGTCCGGTGATCGGCATGGGCTCTCCCCGAAGTCGGATGGCGGGCAGTGTGCGGCGCGCCTGCCGGTCGGGCAATGGACGCCGCGCGCGATCGAAGGGTGAGCGAAGTAGTCGGCCTGCTGCCGCAAATCGCGCCGAAGAAACTCTGTGCGCCGGCGTTGTGGCAAGGTGGAATGCGGCGCTGCGCGGCTGCGGCTGCGGCTGCGGCTGCGGCTGCGGCTGCGGCTGCGGCTGATCAGAACACCAGCGCACGCCAGCGCAGGTCGGCCGCGCGCGCCATGAACTGCAGCGCGCCGCCGCGGCCGTGGCATTCGGGGATCAGCGCCGCCGCGTCCAGGCCCTGGGCGGCGAGCGCATCGCTGCAGGCATAGAACCGGGCGCCGTGCGCGACCGCCTCGCGCATCGCGTCGAGCACCGTCTTGGCGTGGCCGCTGTCGGCGCGCAGGCCCACCGCCGTGCCCGGGGCGAGCAGGTGCACGCTGCGCGCGGTGAAGTAGATCTCCACCGGCAGGTCCATCGCCGCCGCCGCTGCGGCATGGAAGAAGGGCGTCGCCAGCCGCTGCGGCGCGTCCGGGTCGGCGGCCCACAGCAGGATGGCGATGCCGGCTGCCGGCTGCTCGACGAAGCTCATCGTTCGCGCTGCTCCTGCTGCCACAGCCAGGCCTGGTGCGCCATCGCCGCCGCCACCGGCGCGCCGTGCAGCAGCGCGGCG
>JAFDWP010000139.1 GCA_018268435.1 Actinomycetota bacterium | reverse complement strand
TGCACCGCGCGGCATGAGCCGAGCACAGCGTCGGAGATGTGCGCCAACCTCGGACCCTGTGGCCGGAACGCTCCGGAGTTCGTGCACTTCTCCGTGCGAGGCGCACGGAGCGGCCCGACGATCGTGCACGGCGCGCACCTATCGCGCCACGGGAACCGCGATGCCGGCCGGGCGCGTAGACTGGGGGGACGAGCACGGATCCGGTCATCACCGGGGAGCTCTCGGAAGAACAGCCGTCCCCGCCAGCGCGGAGGCAGCCCAGTAGAACCGAGCGGGGCAGGCCCGTCACAGCCGCAGTGAGAGCGGTCTTCAGTCCCCGAGGCTCTCGACGGGACCGGAGACAACGCGGGGTGGTACCGCGGTCCTCCGCCGGAATCGGCGCAGGGATCGTCCTCGCAGCAGCATCCGCCACCGACACTGCGAGACACGATGACCTACCCGCGCACCTCTCCCACCGGATCCTCGTTCGGTCCGGCCGCCGTCACCCCGAGCCCGCGCTTCCCCGAGATCGAGCGCGACGTGCTCGCGTTCTGGGAGGCCGACGACACCTTCCGCGCGTCGATCGCGCAGCGCGAGGGCGCGGAGGAGTGGGTCTTCTACGACGGCCCGCCGTTCGCCAATGGCCTGCCGCACTACGGTCACCTGCTCACCGGATACGCGAAGGACCTGTTCCCGCGCTTCCAGACCATGCTCGGCAAGAAGGTCGACCGCGTGTTCGGGTGGGACACGCACGGTCTGCCCGCCGAGCTCGAGGCGATGAAGCAGCTCGGGATCACCGAGAAGGACGAGATCGAGCAGATGGGCATCGACGTCTTCAACGCGAAGGCGCGCGAATCGGTGCTCGCGTACACGCACGAGTGGCAGGACTACGTCACCCGCCAGGCGCGCTGGGTCGACTTCGAGCGCGGGTACAAGACCTTGGACCTGAGCTACATGGAGAGCGTGCTCTGGGCGTTCAAGACCCTGCACGACAAGGGTCTCGCGTACGAGGGCTACCGCGTGCTGCCGTACTGCTGGCGCGACGAGACGCCGCTCTCGGCGCACGAGCTGCGCATGGACGACGACGTGTACAAGGAGCGTCAGGATCCCTCCGTCACCGTGAGCTTCCCGCTCACGGGGGAGAAGGCCGCGGCGCTGGGCCTCGAGGGCGTCCGCGCGCTCGCCTGGACCACCACCCCGTGGACCCTCCCGACCAACCTCGCGCTCGCCGTGGGACCGGAGATCGTCTACGCCGTGCTCCCGGTCGGCCCGAACGGCGCCGCCGAGGGGGCGCGGGGCGACCGGTTCCTGCTCGCGCGCGACCTGCTCGGCGGCTACGCCAAGGACCTCGGATACGAGAGCGCGGAGGACGCGCTCGCCGCGGTCACCGGTACTGTGACCGGCGCCGAGCTCGGCGGCACGACCTACGAGCGCCTGTTCGACTACTACGCCGACACCGAGACCTGGGGCACCGAGAACGCCTGGCGGATCCTCGTCGACGACTACGTCACCACGAGCGACGGCACCGGCATCGTGCACCAGGCGCCCGCCTACGGTGAGGACGACCAGCGCGTCGCGGGCGCCGCCGGCATCCCCACGATCCTGTCCCTCGACGAGGGCGGACGCTTCCTGCCGCAGGTGACCGACGTCGCCGGCGAGCTCTGGATGGACGCGAACACGCCGCTCGTGCGCCTGCTGCGCGGCAACGGCCGGCTGCTGCGCCTGCAGAGCTACCTGCACTCGTACCCGCACTGCTGGCGCTGCCGGAACCCCCTGATCTACAAGGCCGTGTCCAGCTGGTTCGTGCGCGTCACGGACTTCAAGGACGACATGCTCGCGAACAACGAGCAGATCACCTGGGTGCCGGAGAACGTCAAGCACGGCCAGTTCGGCAAGTGGCTCGAGGGCGCGCGGGACTGGTCGATCAGCCGCAACCGGTACTGGGGCTCGCCGATCCCGATCTGGAAGAGCGACGACCCGGAGCACCCGCGCGTCGACGCCTACGGCTCCCTGGCGGACCTGGAGCGCGACTTCGGGCGCCTGCCGCGCAACACCCAGGGCGAGGTCGACCTGCACCGTCCGTACATCGACGAGCTGACCCGCCCGAACCCCGACGACCCGACCGGCAAGAGCACGATGCGCCGCATCGAGGACGTGTTCGACGTGTGGTTCGACTCCGGATCCATGCCGTTCGCGCAGGTGCACTACCCGTTCGAGAACCAGGAGTGGTTCGACTCGCACTCGCCGGCCGACTTCATCGTCGAGTACATCGGACAGACCCGCGGCTGGTTCTACCTCATGCACGTGCTGTCGACGGCGCTGTTCGACCGCCCGGCGTTCACCGGCGTGAGCTGCCACGGCATCGTGCTCGGATCCGACGGGTACAAGATGTCGAAGTCGCTGCGCAACTACCCGGACGTCTCCGAGGTGTTCGACCGCGACGGATCCGACGCGATGCGCTGGTTCCTGATGTCGAGCTCGGTGCTGCGCGGCGGCAACCTCTCGGTCACCGAGCAGGGGATCCGTGCCGGCGTGCGCGAGTTCATCCTGCCGCTGTGGAACTCGTGGTACTTCTTCGCCACCTACGCGAACGCCGCGGGCGGCCCTTCGACAGGCTCAGGGAACCAGGAGGGCTACGAGGCGCGCTGGCGCACGGATTCCACCGACGTACTGGACCGGTACATCCTGGCCCGCACTGGTGATCTCGTCCGCGGTGTGCAGGCGGATCTCGAGGGTCTCGATTCGACGACCGCCGCCGCGCGACTGCGCGACTTCGCCGAGGTGCTCACGAACTGGTACATCCGCCGTTCGCGCGACCGGTTCTGGGTGGGCGTGACGGACGACCCGAAGAGCACGGAGGCGTTCGACACGCTCTACACCGTGCTCGAGACGCTGACCCGTGTGGCGGCACCGCTGGTGCCGCTGATCGGCGAGCGCGTGTGGCAGGGTCTCACCGGCGGGCGCAGCGTGCACCTGACCGACTGGCCCGACGCGGAGCTGTTCCCGCATGCGGACGACGTGCGCGACGCGATGGACGCGGTGCGCGAGCTGTCCAGCGTCGGCAACGCGCTGCGCAAGAAGGAGAAGCTGCGCGTGCGGCTGCCGCTCGCACGCCTCACGGTGGTCACCCCGCACGCCGACGCGCTGGCGCCGTTCGAGGACATCCTCCGCGACGAGCTCAACGTCAAGGCGGTCGAGCTCGTCGCACAGGGCGAGGGCACCGCGGCGGAGTACGGCATCAGCCACCGTCTCAGCGTGAACGCCCGCGCCGCCGGCCCCCGGCTCGGCAAGGACGTGCAGCGCGTGATCCGCGCGGCGAAGGACGGCTTCTGGACCGAGGACGCCGGAGTGGTGACCGCGGACGGCATCGCCCTGGAGCCGCACGAGTACGAGCTCGCCCTGGAGACCACGGGCCGTCCCGAGGGGGAGGCGCTCGCCGTCGTCCCGAGCGGCGGCTTCGTGCTGCTGGACACCGCGACCACACCCGAGCTCGAGGCGGAGGGCCTCGCCCGCGACGTCATCCGCGCCGTGCAGGAGACCCGCAAGAACGCGGGCTTCGACGTGAGCGACCGGATCCGTCTGCAGCTGCGCTTCGACGACGTCGAGGACGCCGCCGCCGTCCGCTCGGCGTTCGCCGTCGCCGCCGTCGCCGAGGAGACGCTCGCGGTCGAGGCGGACGTGCTGGACGCGGGGGCCGACTTCGCCACCGCGGAGTTCGTCGCGGACATCGCGCAGGGCACCTACGCCAACCGGGGCGGATTCGCCGTCGCGGTCGCCCGGATCGGAGAAACGGCATGAGCACCGACCGCGAGCGCGCCGACGCCGTGTACACCGCGCTGCTGGAGCGTGCGGGGGAGCGCTGGGTGCAGCCCCGCAAGGAGCGCACCGCGCGCCTGCTCGAGCTGCTGGACGACCCGCAGAAGACCTACCGGGTCGTGCACCTCACGGGGACGAACGGCAAGACGTCGACGGCGCGCATGATCGAGAGCCTGCTGCGTGCGCACGGGCTGCGCACCGGCCTGTTCACGAGCCCGCACC
>JAFDWP010000138.1 GCA_018268435.1 Actinomycetota bacterium | reverse complement strand
CTGCTGCTCGTCGCCGTGGCCGGCGCCACCGGGTACTTCACCGGCAACCTGCCCGCCCCGGTCTCCGGCTGGGCCAAGGACTGGATGCTGTGGGCGGCCGCCGGGGCCCTGGTGCTGCTGTTCGTCCTGGTGCCGTTCTTCGTGTGGCTCTCGCGGAGGGTCGCGATCACGACCCGCCGCGTGATCGTGCGGGACGGCATCGGATCCCGGCGCAGCACGGAGATGTCGCACGCCCGCGGGTACACGATCTCGGTGCGGCGCGGGCCGCTGCAGCGCGTCGTCGGCGCCGGCACGATCCTGCTCTCCAACGGTGTGGATCCGCCGCTGCGGCTGCGTGACGTGCCGAACGTCGCGCTCGTGCAGGAGACGCTCGCCGATCAGATCGAGGTCGGTCAGATCCTCGCGCACCGCGACGCGCAGGCCGCGCAGAACCCGTACACCGCCTGACCGATCCGCCCTCGCCGGGGCCGCCGTGCCCTGCGGAACGAGAGCACGGGTGCGCGTACGGAAGAATGGTCGTCGAGGAACGGAGATCCGATGGCGTTGCGTGTGGGTGTGATCGGCGGCGGACAGCTGGCACGGATGATGATCGCCCCGGCGGTGGAGCTGGGCATCGACATCCGGGTGCTCGCGGAGGACGAGGGCATGTCCGCCCAGCTCGCGGCGACCGCGGTGGGCGACTACCGCGACCTCGACACCGTGCGCCGGTTCGCGGCCGACGTCGACGTCGTCACGTTCGACCACGAGCACGTGCCGCAGGAGGTGCTGCGCGCCCTCGTCGCGGACGGCGTGTCCGTGCACCCGGGTCCGGATGCGCTGCGGTTCGCCCAGGACAAGCTCGACATGCGCGCCCGCCTCGCCGAGCTCGGCGCCCCGCAGCCCGACTGGGCGCGCGTCGCCACGGTGGCCGAGCTGCAGACGTTCCTCGACGCGCACGCGGGCCGCGGCGTCGTGAAGACCCCGCGCGGCGGTTACGACGGCAAGGGCGTGCGGGTCGTGTCCGCAGCGGAGGACGCCGCGGACTGGTTCGCCGGCCTCCGCGCCGGCGATGCGCTGCTCGTCGAGGAGCTTGTGCCGTTCGTGCGCGAGCTCGCCCAGCAGGTCGCGCGGCGGCCGAGCGGCGAATCCGTGTCGTACCCGGTCGTCGAGACCGTGCAGAAGGGCGGAGTATGCGCGGAGGTGATCGCGCCGGCCCCCGGCGTCGACGCCGAGCACCTCGCCGAGGCCGCACGGATCGGCCGCGCGATCGCGGAGGGGCTCAAGGTCACCGGCATGCTGGCGGTCGAGCTGTTCCAGACCGCCGACGGCCGGATCCTCGTGAATGAGCTGGCGATGCGCCCGCACAACAGCGGGCACTGGAGCCAGGACGGCGCCGTGACGGGGCAGTTCGAGCAGCACCTGCGCGCGGTCGCCGATCTGCCGCTGGGCGACACCGCCCCGCAGGCGGACTGGGCCGTGATGATCAACATCCTGGGCGGCCCGGCCGACGGCGGGATGCTGGACCGCGTCCCCGCCGCGCTCGCCGCGAGCCCCCGGGCGAAGGTGCACACCTATGGCAAGGCGCCGCGTCCCGGCCGCAAAGTCGGACACGTCAACGCGAACGGATCCGATCTCGACGCCGTGCTCGCCGAGGCCCGCGCCGCCGCGGCCGCGTTCGCCTGACGCGCCGGTCGCCGAGCCCGACGCGCCGGTCCCTGAGCCTGTCGAAGGGTCGGATCCGCACGTCGTTCGTCGTCAGCGCGTGCCGCAGAGGGGTTCTCCCAGCCGTCGCCCGTAGCCTGTACGGGTGACCGGGACATTGCACTCCTCCGCCGCGCCCCTCGTCGGTGTCGTGATGGGATCCGACTCCGACTGGCGCGTGATGAGCGCCGCCTCCGAGGCGCTGACCGAGTTCGGCATCCCGCACGAGGTCGAGGTCGTCTCCGCCCACCGCACGCCGGAGAAGCTGCATCGCTACGGCGTCGAGGCGCGCGACCGCGGGCTGAAGGCCATCATCGCCGGCGCCGGCGGAGCCGCCCACCTTCCGGGCATGCTGGCCTCCGTGACGGCGCTCCCGGTGATCGGCGTCCCGGTCCCGCTCGCCTATCTCGACGGCATGGATTCGCTGCTCTCGATCGTGCAGATGCCCGCCGGCATCCCCGTCGCCACCGTCTCGATCGGGGGAGCGCGCAACGCCGGCATCCTGGCCGCACGGATCCTCGGCACGGCGGATCCGACGCTCGCCGACCGGATCGAGTCCTACGCGCGCGACCTCGAGGCGCAGGTCGAGGAGAAGAACCGGCGGCTGAAGGACAGCCTGTGACGCAGCTGCTCGCCGGGCGCGGCGCGGTGACCGCGTCGAGCGCAGGGCTCATCCGCACCCGCCCGATGCGCGACCCCGACTTCGGCTCGCCCGAGGTGATGACCCGCCGCGGCTGGTGGCTGGTCGTGCTCAACGTGCTGGTTCCCGGCTCCGCCCAGGTCCTGGCCGGCAACCGCCGGCTCGGCCGTCTCGGACTCGGGGCGACGCTGCTGATGTGGACGCTGCTCGTGGTCGGCGTGCTCACCGCCCTGCTCTGGCATCAGGCGCTGCTGTGGCTCACGGTCGGCGGCGGCTGGGTGAGCTGGATCGTGCTCACGCTGCTGCAGATCCTGTGCGTCGCGTACGCCGTGCTCTGGGTCGTGCTCACGCTGGACACGCTGCGCCTCGTGCGGCTCGTGCGCACCAAGAGCTACGCGAAGCTCGCGATCCCGCTCGTGGCCGTGCTCGTGCTGAGCCTGTGCGGCTCCGGGGCGGCGTACGCCGCGAACGTCGCCGGCGCCAGCCGCAGTGCCATCACCACCCTGTTCGGGTCCGGGGGGCCGAGCCTGCCGCCCAGCGACGGCTACTACAACGTGCTGCTGCTCGGCGCGGACAGCGGTGCCGGGCGTGATTCGATGCGCTACGACAGCATCTCGGTGGTGTCGGTCAACGCCGAGACCGGCAAGACCACGATCTTCGGCATCCCCCGGGACATGCCGCATGTGCCGTTCGCGCCCGGACCCATGCACGACCTGTACCCCGACGGCCTGCAGGCGCACGACGACGAGGAGTGCGGCTGGGGGAGCGGCATCAACCAGCTCACCAACGCCGTCGAGACCTGCCACACGGGCCCGTCGCTGTACCCGGACGCGGAGAAGCACGGATCCCGACCCGCGGTCGAGGCCACCAAGGATGCGGCCGAGGGCGTGCTCGGGATCACCATCCCGTACTACGTGTTCCTCGACATGAACGACTTCGCCAAGCTCATCGACGCGCTCGGCGGCGTCGACATCGACGTCAAGGAGCGTCTGCCGGAGGGCAACGTGCCGGAGTGGGGCAACTCCGAGAACGCCGACGAGTGGGCGACGGGCTGGATCGAGGCCGGTCAGCAGCACATGGACGGCGACACCGCCCAGTGGTACGCGCGCTCGCGGTACACGACCAGCGACTTCGACCGGATGCGTCGTCAGCGCGAGCTGCAGGACGCCCTGCTGAAGCAGTTCACCCCGCAGAACGTCCTCACGCACTTCAGTGAGATCGCGGCGGCCGGGACCTCGGCGGTGGACACCGATCTGCCGCAGGACAAGCTGCCGGAGTTCTTCGACCTCATGATGAAGGCCAAGAAGCAGAAGGTCACGACGATCGACCTCACCCCCGCGAACGGCGTGGACGAGTTCGAACCCGACTGGGACCAGATCCACGCGATGGTCAAGGCCGCCCTGCACCCGGAGCCGTCCCCGACCCCGACGAGCTGACCCGGGGCCGGAGGCGTGCCGGATCCCCGGGTCCGTGGAGCGCCTCGGACCGGGTGTCCCTGCGCCTGGATAGGGTCGAGGCATGGCTGTGCTGCGGGTGGTGCTGGATCAGGCGAACGACGTCGTCGACGCGGATCAGGCCGACGCGGCCCGGTCCCTCGTCCGCGGTCTCGCGGTGACCGCCCCGCCCAAGTGCGCGATCGAGGCGATCGTGCCCGGCGGCGCGGCATCGGAGCCGGAGGTCGACGGCGCGGACACGGTGCACCGGCTCTCCCTGCCACGCCGCGAGCTCGGCGCGGCGTGGCAGCTCGGCGCGGTGGCCGGCGTGGGCGGCGGCATGATCCACGCACCCTCGCTGTTCGCGCCGCTCGTCAAGCACGACCGGGCCAACGACTACGACCAGACCGTCGCCACGGTCTGGGACCTGCGCGCCTGGACCGCGCCGGAGACGCTGCCCCGCGCGAACGTGCTGTGGCAGCGCGGCATGCTCAAGCGCGCCGTCAAGCACGCCGACGCGGTCGTGGTCCCCACGCACGCCATGGCCGAACGGCTCGCCGGGCTCGGGCGGTTCGGGGACCGCATCCGGGTGATCCCGGGCGCCGCGGCGGAGGACTTCACGATCCCGCTCGATGCCGCGCAGCGCCGCACGACGCTCGGCGCGCCGGCCCGCCATCTCGTCGCGACGGGCACGGCCGACGCGCTCGGGGCGGTGTTCGCCGCGGCCGTCGCGGTCGATGTCGACGCCTTCGTCCTGGACGCGCCGGACGGCAGTGCCGCGGAGATCGCCGCCGCGGCGCTCGCGGCCGGCCTCTCCGCGCCCCGGGTGCACGTCCTGGGACGCCTGGAGCAGCAGGATCGCGCCGCCCTGCTCGCGGGTGCGCTCGCGTTCGCCGCCGCAGACCCCGCCCCCGTGTGGCCGTGGCGGATGGTGGAGGCGCTCACCCTCGGCGTGCCCGTGATCGCCGCCGACAGCGGCACGCATCGCGACGTGCTCGCCGAGGGCGGCGTGCTCGTCGGCCCCGAGGGGTTCGCGGAGGCCGTCCGCGACGCCGCGGGGGACGGCGCGCGGCGACTGTCCGTGCTCGCGGCGGACCGATCGCGCGCCTATTCGTGGAACGGATCCGCCGAGCGGGTCTGGACGCTGCATGCAGAGCTCTGAGCACGCGGTCGACCGGGCCTCCTGACCCGCGATTCCGCGGAACCGTGCGTGTCTCCGGCGGGATCCCGCCGAGGACACCGCAGAATGTCAGTCATGACTGGACATGCCCCGGGTCCCGTGCGCGCTCATGCGCCCCGACGCTGGATGATCGGCATGCTCGTCATCGCCGCCGTCTTCGTCGCCGTCCTCGCCCCCGCGTTCGCCGGCGGTGCGGCCGCCTCCGCGACGCAGACCTCCGCCGCGTCGACCGCCGCGACCTCGGTGCGCCCGATGACCCTGGACGGGTTCCAGGCGGGCAACATCATCAGCGATGCCGTCTTCACCAACAGGTCGACGATGACAGCGGATCAGATCCAGGCCTTCTTCAACGCCAAGGTCCCGTCCTGTCAGAGCGGCTACACGTGCCTGAAGGACTTCCGCGTCACCTCGCAGAACCGCCCCGCAGACAGCTACTGCAGCGGCTATTCGGGCACCGCGAACGAGAGCGCGGCGAGCATCATCTACCGGGTGGCGCAGTCGTGCAACATCAACCCCCAGGTGCTGATCGTCATGCTCCAGAAGGAGCAGGGCCTCGTCACGCACACCTGGCCCAGCAACTGGCGCTACGACAGCGCCCTCGGCCAGGGCTGCCCGGACGATGCTCCGTGCGACTCGACCTACGTGGGCTTCTTCCAGCAGATCTACGGCGCGGCGCGCCAGATGCAGATCTACATGGAGGGCAAGTGGTTCGCCTGGTACGCCCCGGGCAACACCTGGAACATCCTGTACAACCCGAACTCGGGCTGCGGCTCGGGCCCTGTCACCATCGCGAACAAGGCGACGGCGGCGCTGTACTACTACACGCCGTATCAGCCCAACGCGGCCGCGCTGCGTGCGGGCTACGGCGAGGGCGACTCCTGCTCGGCCTACGGCAACCGCAACTTCTACAACTACTTCACCGACTGGTTCGGCTCCACGCAGTCCAACCCCACGGCGGACAACCCCTTCGGCAACATCGAGCTGATGCAGGTGCAGCCGGGGGCGGTGGCCGTGGCCGGATGGGCCCTCGACCCCAACACCTCGTCGCCGGTCGCCGTGCACATCTACGTCGGGCCGACGGGAACGCCGACCACCGCGAACCTGCCGCGCAGCGACATCGCGGCCGCCTACCCCGCCGCGGGGGCCAACCACGGCTACTCCGCGGTGCTCCCGCTGACGGGCACGGCCGACACCGACGTGTGCGTCTACGCGATGAACCTCGGCCCCGGCGCCACCGTGCTGATCGGTTGCAAGACCGTGAAGCCGCTGTCGGGAAGCCCGTCCGGCAAGCTGGACACGGTGAAGGCCGCCGATGGCGCGCTGCAGATCAGCGGCTGGGCCGTGGACCCGGACACCGCGGGCCCGATCCCCGTGCACGTGTACGTCGACGGGGTCGGTGCGCCGCTCGTCGCGGACAAGGCCAGGACGGACCTGCCCGCGACCTTCTCCGGCTACGGGGTGAACCACGGCTTCGAGACCAAGGTCTCGGTCGCGGCCGGCAGCCATTCGGTGTGCGCGTACGCGATGAACGCCGGTGCAGGGGGCAACGTCGAGATCGGCTGCAGCACCGTCACATCGACGGGGACGGCGCCGACGGGCCGTGTGCCGTTCGGCAGCTTCGAGGCCGTGACCGCGGTCGCCGGTGCGCTGAACGTGGGCGGCTGGACGATCGACCCGGACGTCGCGGCGCCCATCTCGGTGCGGATCTCGGTCGACGGGAAGGACTCCACGTACGTCGCCGACTTCCCCCGCGCGGACGTCGGGGCGGTGTACCCCGCGTCCGGAGCGAAGCACGGGTTCTCTGCGAAGATCGACGCGAGCGCCGGTCAGCACACCGTCTGCGTGACGGCGCTGAACAACGACGCGAGCGGTGACACGAACCTCGGCTGCCGCACCGCGACGGTGCCGGCGCCCGTCGTGGATCTGGGACGCCCGCCGCTCGGCAACCTCGAGCTGGTGACCGCGGCCCCGGGGTCGGTGACGGCGGCCGGATGGGCGTTCGATCCCGACACCAGCGGGCCGATCGCCGTGCACATCTACGTCGACGCCGACGGCAAGGCGATCGAGACCGGCCTGACCCGCACCGATGTCCCGGCGATCTACCCCGGTGCGGGCACCGGATCCGGCTTCTCCGGCACCGTGCCCGCCACGCCCGGTGCGCACAACGTGTGCGCCTACGCGATCAACAACGGCGCCGGCGGCAACGTGTTCCTCGGCTGCGGAGCGGTCACGGTGCCCTGAGTCGACGCTCAGGGCACGGCGGCTCAGGCGCCGGCGACGCCGTCCAGCAGCGCGGTGAGCGCTGTGCGATGGTCGGTGAGCGCGAGCCCGGTCGCCTCGATCTTGCCCAGGTCGAGCACGCTGAACGCCGGACGCGGCGCGACCGGAGCCGCCGCCGAGGCGAAGTACTCCGCCGTGCTGACCCCGGTCACCCGCGCCGGGTCGTGCCCGGTCTCCGCGAAGACGGCGCGCGCGACGTCCGCCCAGGTCATCGGCTCCCCGGATCCGGTGACGTTGTACACGCCGTAGGGCGGCCGCACCTCGAGCAGGTGCAGGATCGCCCGGGCGATGTCGGGGGTGAAGCTGAGGCGCCCGGTCTGGTCGTCCACCACCCTCGGGTCGATGCCGCGCTCGGCGAGCGACGCCATCGTCCGCACGAAGTTCTTGCCCTCGCCGATGACCCAGGACGTGCGCAGGATGTAGTGCCGGGGAGCGGTCGTCACAGCCACGTCACCCGCGGCCTTGGACTGGCCGTACACGCCGAGCGGCGCGAGGGCGTCGTCCTCGCGGTAGGGCCGTTCCGCAGTGCCGTCGTACACGTAGTCGCTGGAGACGTGCACGAGCGTGATGCCGTTCTCCGCCGCGATGCGCGCCAGCCGCGCCGGACCCTGGGCGTTCGCGGCCCAGGCGTCCCGTCGGCCTTCCGGCGTCTCGGCGAGGTCGACCGCGGTGTAGGCGCCGGCGTTGATGATCGTGCCGTAGTCGCGCCAGCGTCGCGCGGTGGCCAGCGTGGGGGAGCCCAGGTCGAGGTCGGCGCGCGCCGCGTACTCGATGTGCGCGGCGTCGCCGAGTGCGGCCCGCAGCGCGAGCCCGAGCTGCCCGCCCGCGCCGAGCACGAGCGTCTTGCGCGGCGCGATCGGGGTGACGTCGGCCAGGCGCGGGTGGTTCCTGTCCTTCTCCGAGATCTCCACGTCGGCGAGCGGGATCGGCCAGGCGATGGCCGCGGTCTCATCGGCGAGGTTCAGGAACGAGTACGACGCCTCGGGCGACCAGTGATCGTTCACGAGGTACGTGTACGCGGTGTCGGGCGCGAGCGTCTGGTATGAGTTGCCGACCCCGCGCGGCACGAAGATCGCGCGAGACGGATCCAGCTCCGTCGTGAACACCGTGCCGAAGCTGGGGCCCTCGCGCAGATCCACCCAGGCGCCGAAGATGCGGCCCGTGGCCACGGAGACCCATTTGTCCCACGGTTCGGCGTGGATGCCGCGCGTGGTGCCCACGGCGTCGTTGAACGAGATGTTGTTCTGCACCGGGCCGAAGTCGTCGAGGCCCAGCGCCGTCATCTTCTCGCGCTGCCAGTTCTCCTTGAACCAGCCGCGGGCGTCGCCGTGCACGGGGAGCTCGAGCACGATCATGCCCGGGATGGGCGTCTCGACGACGGCGAGCTGCTTGCCGAACTCGACGGTCATCGCGTCGTCACCCATCGTCACTGCCCCTTGGTGGCGTAGAAGGCTTCGGTGGCGTCCTTGGACGGCGCCCACCACGCCTCGTTGGCCCTGTACCAGTCGATGGTCGCGGCCAGCCCCGACTCGAAGTCGGCGTACTGCGGCGTCCAGCCGAGCTCGGTGCGCAGCTTCGTGGAGTCGATCGCGTAGCGCAGGTCGTGGCCGGCGCGGTCGGTGACGTGGTCGTAGGCGTCGCGGGGCTGCCCCATCTCCTCGAGGATGAGCTCGACCACGTCCTTGTTGTTGCGCTCGCCGTCGGCACCGATCAGGTAGGTCTCGCCGATCACACCCTTGTCGAGGATCGTCAGCACGGCGGAGGAGTGGTCGTTCGCGTGGATCCAGTCGCGCACGTTCTCGCCCGCGCCGTAGAGCTTGGGCCGGATGCCGCGGATGACGTTGGTGATCTGGCGCGGGATGAACTTCTCCACGTGCTGGTAGGGACCGTAGTTGTTGGAGCAGTTCGAGATCGTGGCGCGCACCCCGAACGAGCGCACCCAGGCGCGCACGAGCAGGTCGGATCCGGCCTTCGTCGACGAGTACGGCGAGGAGGGGTTGTACGGGGTGCTTTCCGTGAACCGCTCGGGGTCGTCGAGCTCGAGGTCGCCGTAGACCTCGTCGGTGGAGATGTGGTGGAAGCGGCGGTCGTGCCTGCGCGCGGCCTCGAGCAGCGTGTACGTGCCGACGATGTTCGTGTCCAGGAACGGACGCGGGCTGTGCAGCGAGTTGTCGTTGTGCGACTCCGCGGCGTAGTGCACCACGGCGTCGACGTCGGCGAACAGCGTGTCGACGAGCTCGGCGTCGGTGATGTCGCCGCGCACGAACGCGACCCGGTCCTCGGGAAGCCCGTCGAGGGAAGCGCGGTTGCCGGCGTAGGTCAGCGCGTCCAGCACGGTGACGTGGTGGTCGGTGTTCTCCACGACGTGGTGCACGAAATTCGAACCGATGAAGCCGGCACCGCCGGTCACGAGCAGTCTCTGCATGGATTCCAGGGTAGCGGGGCGGGCGTCGCGTTCCGGTGCCCGGGCGGCGGTGAATTCACAGGTAAGCCGCCGTCATGCGAGAGAATGGATGCATGCGTGGAATCATTCTGGCCGGTGGCACGGGCTCCCGGCTGCATCCGATCACCCTCGGGACGTCGAAGCAGCTCGTGCCGGTCTATGACAAGCCGATGATCTACTATCCGCTGTCGACGCTCATCCTGGCGGGGATCCGCGACATCCTGCTGATCACCACCCCGCATGACGAGGTCGCCTTCCAGCGCCTCCTCGGCGACGGCTCGCGCTTCGGCGTCTCGATCACGTACAAGACGCAGCCGTCCCCGGACGGGCTGGCCCAGGCCTTCGTGCTCGGCGAGGAGCACATCGGGTCGGATTCGGCGGCGCTCGTGCTCGGCGACAACATCTTCTACGGCCAGGGGATGGGCACGCAGCTGCGCCAGTACACCGACCTCGACGGCGGCGTCGTCTTCGGCTACTGGGTCGACGACGCGACGGCCTACGGCGTGGTGGAGTTCGACGAGGCGGGACGCGTCGTGTCGCTCGAGGAGAAGCCCGCACGGCCGAAGAGCAACTACGCCGTGCCGGGGCTCTACTTCTACGACAACGACGTGATCGAGATCGCGAAGAACCTCAAACCCTCGCCGCGCGGCGAGCTCGAGATCACCGATGTGAACCGCGAGTACCTCGAGCGCGGCAAGCTGCAGGTGCAGCTGCTCACCCGCGGCACCGCCTGGCTCGACACCGGGACGTTCGACTCGCTGGCCGAGGCGACGGACTTCATCCGCACGGTGGAGAAGCGTCAGGGGCTGTCGATCGGCTGCCCCGAGGAGGTCGCCTGGCGCATGGGCTTCCTCACCGACGACGAGCTGCGCGAGCGCGCCGAGCCGCTCATCAAGAGCGGCTACGGCGCCTATCTGCTCAAGGCGCTCGCACAGGGTCGCTGAGACCCCGCGTCCTAGGATGTCCCGCGGCGGTGTGCTCGCGGCACCCGCCCCCTCCGAACCCCTGATCCGCCTGGAGTCCCTGCGCGCATGACCGTCACTGTCCCTCCGTCGTCGGTGTTTCCTGTGGGTGGTCGTCGGCTGGTCGTGTATGTGGTGTGGGATCGGCGTGGGGGTGTGGAGGATTTCGTTCCTTATGCCCTGGCGGGGTTGCGTGAGCATGCGGCGCGGGTGCTG
>JAFDWP010000137.1 GCA_018268435.1 Actinomycetota bacterium | reverse complement strand
CCGTGGTGCTCGGGGCGTTCCTGCCGAACCTCGTGGTGCTGCGCGGTCCGTACGCCAAGGACGACAGCGACTGGCGCGAGGCCGCGGGCTATCTGCACGCGCACGCCCACCCCGGCGACGCCGTCGTCTACGACGACCGGCCGAAGGACTCGGAGAAGCCACGCCTGCTCGCCGCGGTCTATCCCGCCGACGTCGCGGGGCTGCACGATCCGGCCCTGATCACGCCGTTCCGGGAACGCGCGGGGCTCTGGGACGAGACCCGGCCGAACACGGTGCTCACCGCGGCGGAACTCGGTCCGCGCGTGTGGGCGGTCGAACGCGGCGCCGACGCCGAGCAGTCGCCCGACGTGCGGCACCTGCGGTCACTCGGCTACCGGGTGGTCGCCGTGCACCGGGTGGAGGTCACGACCCTCGTCCGCCTCGAGCGACGAGGGTCGTGAGGGGATCCTCAGGCGTTCCAGGACCAGATGTCGTCGCCGCGCAGCGTAGCGTCCGCGCCGCCGTCGTCGTAGATCGTCTGCCCGGCCAGGTGGGTGTTCTCCACGCTGGTGAGCCAGATCAGCAGGTACGCGATCGACGAGGCCGGCTGGTGGTAGTTGAGCGGCATCGGCACGTTGGCGTCGACCATCGCGGCGCCCTCGGGGGTCGCCAGCAGATCCTTCGTCATCGGGGTGACGACGGTGCCGGGGGCCACGGCGTTCAGCGGGATGCCGCTGCCTGCCCAGTCCTCGGAGATCGACGCCCGACGGACCCAGCGCGACAGCGCGCGCTTCGACGACGGGTAGTTCAGGTAGCCCAGCTCCGGGCCCTGCGCCGCGAGCGCCTCGCCGAGACGCAGCGTCTCCGCCTCGTCACCCGCGAGCGCCGCCTCGACGAGCTCCGGGGAGTTCGGCTGCAGCGAGGCCATCGACGAGACCACGGCGGCGCGGGGGGCGTCGCTCGCGCGGAGCGCCGGCAGCAGGGCGGTGAGGAACTCGGTGACACCGAAGTAGTTGATCGCCATGGTCTTGGCGATCGGCGCCGCGATGCCGGCGCAGGCGATGACCGCGTCGACGGTGCCGCCGGCGAGCTCGGTCGCCTTCGCGGCGGCGGCCGCGCGGCCCTCGGGAGTGGACAGGTCGGCGTCGACCTCGGCGCCGCGCAGGTCGACCCCGATGACGGTCTCTCCGCGTTCGCGCAGGATGCGGGCGGTCTCGGCGCCGATCCCCGAGGCGGATCCGGTGATGACGTATGTGCGAGCCATGGTGTGCTCCCTTTCGATGGTGGTTTCTACGTGAGATCTGCGGAGCCGATGCGTGCGGAGCCGTCGTTCGGCGGCATGACCGCCTCGACGAAGCGGTCCAGCTGGGCCGCGAAGACCCCCCGCTCCTCGGGGGTCCATGCGCGCACGCTCTCCCGCATCATCGCGATCCCGGCGGCGTACAGGCGCTCGAACGCGTCGGCCCCGTCCGGGGACAGTCCGATCAGGGACGCCCTCCCGTCCTGGGGGTCGTCATCGCGCGCCGCGAGTCCGGCCGCGTCGAGTCGCGCCAGCATCTTCGACGCCGTGGGGCGGGTGAGCTGCAGCTCCTCGGCGAGGGCGCTCGGACGCATCGCCCCGCCGTGCAGGCCCAGGGCGTACACGGCACGGACGTCGGTCGGCTCGATCGCGAGCCCGGCCTGGCGGGCGACGGCGCGCTGCACGTCGAGCGAGGACCACCGCGAGAACAGGCGCAGCACGGCGGCCAGCATGCCGGCGTGCAGCCGTTCGTCCTCGGTGCGTCCCATGCCTCCAGACTACTCCTCTAATTGCGCGAGGCAACTATTTTTCGAGGCGCTCAGGATCCGATCGGCACGTACATCACGACCGACAGCCCCGGCGCGTCGGAGGGCACCAGACTGTGGTGCTCGAACTCCAGCCGACCGTCCTCGGGATGCAGGAACACGCGACGGCGGGACGCGAAGCGCTCGACCGCATGCTCCGCCCACTGGGTGCGGAAGTCGTCGCTCTCCGCGAGCAGCCGCGCGATGAGCGCACGATGCCGCTCGGATCCGAGCCGCACGCCGGATTCGGCCCGGAACTCGGCGAGGAAGCGTCGGCTCTCCTGATCCCAGTCCGGCAGCATCCGGCGCAGTCGCGGATCCGTGTAGATCAGCCATAGCAGGTTGCGCTCGCCCGGCTCGGCGGTGGCGATCGGCGCGTACAGCCGCGCGTAGCGGGCGTTCCAGCCGACGATGGCCCAGTCGCTCGCGACCACGAACGCCGGGAACGCGAGCGCGTCGACGAGCCGCTGCAGGTGATCCGGGATCCGCTCGGGCTCCTCGGCCGCCTCGTCATCGTCAGGGCCGGCGAGCCGCACCACGTAGTCCGTCTCGGCCGGGCTCAGCTGCAGCACGCGGCCGACCGCGCCCAGCACCTGCCGGGAGACGCCGATGTCGCGACCCTGCTCGAGCCAGGTGAACCAGCTCGCGCTCACCCCGGCGAGGGCCGCGACCTCCTCGCGGCTAAGGCCGATGTCGCCGCGTCGGGCGGCCTGCGGCAGACCCAGGGCGGACCGGCTCGCGGCACGGCGGCGCGCCGCGAGGAACTCCCCCAGCTGCTCGCGACGGGGCGTGCGCGGACGGATCATGCGAAAACAGTACTCCGAGTACTAGTACAAAGCCTCCTCGGCCCCGGGCTCGGCAGAACTCCCGGACAGGTCCACAATGGTCAGCATGGTCGCTTATCGCTCTCGCACGGTCACCCACGGACGCAACATGGCGGGCGCGCGGGCGCTCTTCCGCGCGGCCGGCGTCGACGGCGCCGACCTCGGGCGCAAGCCCATCATCGCGGTCGCGAACTCCTTCACCGAGTTCGTGCCGGGCCACACCCATCTCGCCCCGGTGGGACGCATCGTGTCCGACGCGATCAGCGAGGCCGGCGGCATCCCGCGCGAGTTCAACACGATCGCGGTGGACGACGGCATCGCGATGGGTCACGGCGGCATGCTGTACTCGCTGCCGTCGCGCGACCTCATCGCCGACTCGGTCGAGTACATGGTCAACGCGCACTGCGCCGACGCCCTCGTGTGCATCTCGAACTGCGACAAGATCACGCCAGGCATGCTGCTCGCCGCGCTCCGCCTGAACATCCCGACCGTGTTCGTCTCGGGCGGCCCGATGGAGGCCGGCCGCGCCACGCTCGTGGACGGCACCGTGCGCTCGCTCGACCTCGTGGACGCGATCAGCGACGCCGTGAACGAGAAGATCTCCGACGCCGACATCCTGCGCATCGAGGAGTCGGCCTGCCCGACCTGCGGATCCTGCTCCGGCATGTTCACCGCGAACTCGATGAACTGCCTCACCGAGGCGATCGGCCTGTCGCTACCCGGCAACGGCTCGGTGCTCGCGACGCACACGGCACGCCGCGCACTGTATGAGAAGGCCGGATCCCTCGTCGTCGACATCGCCCGGCGCTACTACGAGGGCGACGACGAGAGCGTGCTGCCCAAGAGCATCGCCACCCCGGCCGCGTTCGGCAACGCGATGGCGCTGGACATCGCCATGGGCGGATCCACGAACACGATCCTGCACCTGCTGGCCGCCGCGCACGAGGCTGGCGTCGACTTCGGCCTCGCCGAGATCGACGCGATCTCGCGCCGGGTGCCGTGCCTCGCGAAGGTCGCCCCGAACTCCGCCGGCGGCCGCACCTACTACATGGAGGACGTGCACCGCGCCGGCGGCATCCCCGCCCTGCTCGGCGAGCTGCGCCGCGGCGGGCTGCTCGACGACCAGGTGCACACCGTGCACGCCGCGACCCTCGGCGAGTGGCTGGACGAGTGGGACATCCGCGGCGGATCCGCCTCCGACGT
>JAFDWP010000136.1 GCA_018268435.1 Actinomycetota bacterium | reverse complement strand
CGACCGGTGCGCTCTCCACTTCGCTGCGGGCCTCCCCGTCCGCGACGAAGGTCACGGTGATGCGGGCCCCGGTCCCGACGCGGCGCCCCGGCGCGATGTCCTGCGCGGTGACCCAGTACAGTCCCAGCCACGTGCGGACGTGGAGGCCGGGGCCATCCTTATCGTCACTCGTCAGGACGAGGTGGAGCTCGGCGGCGGCCACTATCGCGACATGCACAGGTGTTCCGACGAAGTCCGGGGCGATCGTCGGAGCGTGGTCCGACATTCGGTGCCCCTCCCCTGCCTGAGGCGTCACGTGCACCGCGCGCGCTGTTGCGTGGCGTCTGCGCCGCACTCTGCTCGCACGATGTTTCACGTGAAACGGATGCACCGCGCGTTGCCGCCTGGCTGGCCTACGGCGTCATGATGCCGGTCCGCTGCGTGCGCACGCCGCTCTCGATGAGTCGGATGTTTCACGTGAAACGCGTCGGAACGGCTGGTGAGCCAGTCCCTGCGGCACAGTCCCCCTGTGTTACGCGCGTGGCCCCGTAGGCAGTCATCCCCCCGGTCTGACGCGCTCAGCCCGGTCTGACGCCCTCACGCCGGTACGACGCCCTCACGCCGGTACGACGCCCTCACGCCGGTAAGGCACACTTCACCCCGGTAAGGCACACTTCACCCCGGTAGGGCAGGCTTCCCGATCTGACACACTTCCCCGTGAGGGTAACCACCCGATAGCCCCACCTCGTCGTGAGGAACTCGGAGCACTCCCGCAGGCCGAGGGTGCTTCCCGTGCTGCGCAGAGGCGTGCCCCGGGATCGATGTTTCACGTGAAACCGGACCTTAGACGACGAACAACTCTTCGGCTACGCGCACAGAGACGGTGTTCCGTTGAATTCGACATGGGCATGCGCGGTGACCCGCCACCCGTCGCCGAGCCTTCCCGTGAGCCTGGCGGACCCGGAGCACGCCGGCACCGAAGTCTCTGGGGGTTCCACGCCCCTCGGGAACGGAAGGCCGTCCCTCCGGTACCCGATGTTTCACGTGAAACGGATGCCGTCCTCGGGGCGGACGTCGTCAGCCGACAGATCCCAGCGCCGATACCTCGGGCCATCCCCCAGCAGGCTCCACACCACCGGGGTGAGCTCGGGATAGTCGAGCGCGATGCGCCGCAGCACCTCGAAATTGCCGGCGTGATCGGGACGGACTCCGCCGCTCTCCAGGATCTCGTCGGCACGCAGCAGAAACACCACCAGCTCGTCGACGCTGGGCAACTCCTCCATGAAGGCCCAGGGATCCTCTCCCCCAAGAAGCCGCTCCTGCACGAGCACAGCGAGTTCGTCGGCCGCCTCCGCACGCAGCACTTCGAGGCTGGCACGTCGGGTCGAGGAGTCGCTCACCTGACAAGCCTACGCGGCGCCGGAGACGCGAAGGCCCGGACGGCATCCGCTCTCAGCGAAGACCGTCCGGGCCGCGCGTTTCCCGCCGACAGGACGGAGGTTCAGGATCCGAAGCCGTCCTCGCCGATCTCCGCCAGGATCCGGTTCAGGTCCTGGATCGAAGCGAACTCGATCTTGACCTGGCCTTTCCGTGCGCCCAGCGCGATCTGGACGCGGGTGTTCAGACGATCGCCGAGCTTGCCCGCGACGTCGTCGAGGTACGCCCGACGCGCGCCCGCCTGGGGCTTCACCGACGTGGAGACCGTGCCGGCGGCCGCGATGGTCTTCGCCGCCTCCTCCGTTGCGCGCACGGACAGGTCTTCGTTCACGACCTTGTCCGCCAGTCGCTGCATCAGCTCCGGGTCGTCGAGCGAAAGGATCGCCCTGGCGTGGCCTGCGGTCAGCACACCGGCCGCGACACGCTGCTGCACGGGAACCGGCAGACGGAGCAGGCGGATGGTGTTGCTCACCTGCGGCCGGGAACGACCGATGCGCGTGGCGAGCGCCTCCTGGGTGATGCCGAAGTCCTCGAGGAGCTGCTGGTAGGCCGAGGCCTCCTCCAGCGGGTTCAGCTGAGAGCGGTGCAGGTTCTCCAGGAGCGCATCGCGCAGGAGGTCTTCATCCGCGGTCTCGCGCAGAATGGCGGGGATGGAGTCCAACCCGGCCTCGCGGGCGGCACGGGTGCGCCGCTCTCCCATGATGAGCTCGTACTGCCCCTCGGCGTTCTCCCGCACGACGACGGGCTGAAGAACGCCGAACTCCCGCACGCTGTGCACCAGCTCCGCGAGGTCGTCCTGGTTGAAGTGCGTGCGCGGCTGTCGTGGATTCGGAACGATGTCCGCAGGATCCACCCGGATCAGACGAGCCCCCGGGACCGCGACGAGCTCGGCATCCGGTTCCGTCGTCACCACCAGAGCGGACTCCTTGACGGCCTCGGCGACGCGCGTTCCGGGGAAGAACACGTCGACCGGACGCTCTGCCGCGTCTGAGGTGGGGATGAGTGCGCCGATCCCCCGGCCCAGTCCCGTGCGTTTGGCCATCAGTTCCCCGTCTCGTTCTCTTCGTTCGCCCGGCGGGCGATCTCGACTGCTGCTTCGCGGTAGGCGACCGCGCCCACCGACTGACCGTCATAGGCGATCACGGTCTGACCGAAGCTCGGAGCCTCGGAGACGCGGACCGACCGTGGGATCACCGTCTCGAGGACCTCGCGCGGAAAGTGTCCGCGCACCTCTTCGGCGACTTGCTGCGCAAGGCGCGTCCGCCCATCGAACATCGTCAGGAGGATCGTCGACATCCTCAGTGCCGGATTCAGGTGCTTCTGGATCATCCGGATGTTGCCGAGCAGCTGGCTCAGCCCCTCGAGCGCGTAGTACTCGCACTGGATCGGGATCATGACCTCGGTCGCGGCCGTGAAGGCGTTGATGGTGAGCAGTCCGAGCGACGGCGGGCAGTCGATGATCACGATGTCCGTAGGGTGCGCCGCCAGATAGTCGTTCAACGCCGTACGGAGCCGATGCTCGCGCGCCACCTGCGAGACGAGCTCGATCTCGGCGCCCGCCAGGTGGATCGTGCTCGGTGCGCAGCGCAGATTGGGCGACTCCGGGCTGACCTGCACCACGTCTGCCAGCGGCACATCGCTGATGAGGACGTCATAGATGCTCTGCAGGTCCGCGGTGTGCGGGACACCGAGAGCGGTGGAGGCATTGCCCTGCGGATCCAGGTCGATGACGAGGACGGTTGCGCCCAGCTCCGCCATGGCCGAGGCCACATTGACGGCGGTCGTCGTCTTACCGACCCCGCCCTTCTGGTTGGAGATCGTGAAGACACGGGTCGCACCATCGAACCGCACGTGGACGGCTTCCAAAGCCTTCCGTCGAGCGGTGAGATCCGCGAGTTCTCGCGCGAGTGGGGTGTCCACGCCGTATTCAGCAGTCGAGGTGCTTGAGGACTGTTTCACGTGAAACATCCACTCCTTTCGACGATCTCCGACGGGAAACGGCGGAGTCTCCACTCTAACTCGCACGATCGACAATCCCCGACTCGAGCGCGGGATCGGTGTGATGTTTCACGTGAAACCTCGCTG
>JAFDWP010000135.1 GCA_018268435.1 Actinomycetota bacterium | reverse complement strand
TTGTGGAACCGGGTGCCGTTGTTGCTCGGCCGGGCCGAGAGCGAGATGCACAGGGTCATGTCTTTGTTCAGGATCGGCACCGACCCAGAGTACCGAGCACGCCTCCTCCGGACCGAGGGTGCGGATCCGCCCGCCGGGGCGTTCAGACCGCGGCGAGCTCCGGCTCCACGACGGCGGGCTGCGGCTCCACGACGGCGAGCGCGAGGGCCTGCTCGAGATCGGCGAGGATGTCGGCCGGGTCCTCGATGCCGATCGACAGGCGCACCGTGGTCGCGCCGATGCCGGCGGCGGCGCGCTGGGCGGCGTTCAGGTGCGAGTGCGTCATCGATGCCGGGTGCGCGACCAGCGAGCGGGCGTCGCCGATGTTGGCGACCAGCCGTACGACCCGGAGGCCGTCGACGAAGCGCTCCACGCGCTCCTGGTCGCGCTGCTCGTCGCCTGTCGCGACCAGGTCGATCGAGAAGACCGCGGGCGCACCGTGCGGCAGGTAACGGGCGACGAGCCCGTGCCACGGGTTGCCGACGAGGCCCGGGTGATGCACCGCGGCGACCGCGGGGTTCTCTGCGAGGGCCTCGGCGATCGCCTGCGCGGACGCGCTCTGGCGTGCGACGCGCAGATCGAGCGTCTCGATGCCCTGCAGGATCTGGTGCGCGTTGAAGGGGGACAGCGACGGACCCAGGTCGTGCACGTACTTCGCCTTCACGAGCACGGCGAAGGCGAAGCCCTGGCCGAAGCGCTCCCACAGCGACTGCGCTCCGAACCGGTCGTGCTGCTGCGTGAACTGCGGCCAGCGGGCGGGATCGGCGCCGAAGTCGAAGGATCCGAGGTCGACCGCGACGCCGCCGAGGGAGCCGCCGTGGCCGCTCAGGTACTTGGTGGCGGAATGCACGACGAAGTCGGCGCCGTGCACGCCCGGACGCTGCAGATACGGCGTGGTCACAGTGCTGTCGATCACGAGCGGCACGCCCGCGGCGTGCGCGATGTCGGCGACCGTGCGCACGTCGAGCACCTGCGCCACCGGGTTGGCGACCGACTCCGCGAAGAACAGGCGGGTGCGCTCGGTGACGGCCGTGCGCCAGGCCTCGGGATCGTCCTGATCGACGAAGGTCACCGTGATCCCGAAGTCGTCGAGGGTGTCCTGCAGCAGATCGACCGTGCCGCCGTAGAGCCGGTCGGCGGCGACGACGTGTCCGCCGCGACCGGCGAGGGCCAGGATCGTGACGGCCACCGCGGCCTGGCCGCTGGCCACGGCGACGGCGGAGGCGCCGCCCTCGAGCGCGGTCACGCGCTCCTCGAGCAGCTGCTGCGTGGGGCTGGCGTTGCGGCTGTAGATGTTGCCGGCGCGGCGCAGCGCGAACAGGTCGCGCGCCTCGGCGAGATTCGCGAACTGGTACGCGGCGGACTGGTACAGCGGCGGCACCGCGGTGTTGTGCGGCGCGCCCGGCACGTACGCCGCCTGCACCTGCTTCGTCGCGAAACGGGTGTCGGGGGCAGGGGCGGCGGC
Organism: Actinomycetota bacterium; assembly: GCA_018268435.1. Classification (GTDB taxonomy): domain Bacteria; phylum Actinomycetota; class Actinomycetes; order Actinomycetales; family Microbacteriaceae; genus Microbacterium. The sequence goes on along the minus strand of JAFDWP010000135.1, from coordinate 4,407 downwards.
ATCGGTCACGGATCCATCCTGCGGCGCGCCGTGCCGGCCGCGCTGGCATGTTTCCGACTGTTGCGGACGGGGCTGCAGGATCCCGGTCCCCGGAGGGATCAGGGGCGCAGCACGATCTTGCCGCGCACCGCGCGCGCCTCGACGAGGCGGTGCGCCTCGGCGGCCTCGGCGAGCGGCAGCTCGGGACCGAACTCGATCGAGAACCGGCCCTCCGCGATGAGCGCCAGCGCGACGGGCACGGCCTCGGCGCGCCAGGCGAGCTCCTGGGCGCTGAGCGGGATCGGGCTGCCGCCGCTGAACGCCCGGATGCCCAGCGCCGCGGCATCCGGGCCGCGCACGATGGTCGCGATCCTGCCGCGGTCCGGGACCAGGGCGAGCGAGGCGGCGATCGCCTCATCCGTGCCGGCGCCGTCGAGCGCGACCGTGATCTCGCGTCCGGCGGCGGCGTCGCGGATCCGCTTTTCGAGGCCCTCCCCGTAGACGACGGGGATCGCGCCGAGCTCGCGCAGGCGCTCCTGCGACGACGCACCGCCGGTGGCGATGACCGTGGCGCCCCACGCCACGGCGAACTGGATCGCCGCCTGGCCGACCGCACCGGATCCGGCGTGCAGGAGCAGCACGTCGCCGTCCCCGACGTCGAGCGAGCGCAGCGACTGATACGCGGTGCCCGCAGGGATCGCGAGGGCGGCGCCCTGCGCGGCGGTGACGACGTCCGGCATCACGGCGAGGTGGGCGGCGGGGACGGCGAGCGCGCTCGCATACGTGCCGCGGGTGTCCCGGATCGCGACCCGATCGCCGACCCGGACGCCGTCGACGCCGGATCCGAGCGCGGTCACCACGCCCGCGCCGTCGAAGCCGACGCGCCGGGGCTCGGTGATCGGCGGCAGGGGGCGGAAGCCGCTGCGCTGCTTGACGTCGATCGGGTTCACCCCGGCCGCCTCGATGCGCACGACGACCTCCCCGGCGGCGGGAACCGGATCCGGCACCTCCACCAGGGTGAGGACCTCGGGTCCGCCGATCTCGGTCTGCACGATCGCCTGCGCCATGACTCCAGGCTAGACGGGACCGCCGGCGACGCCCACCGGCGTCGCGGGTCGGATCGACAGCAGCACAACCGCCGCGCCGATGAGCGCGAGCCCCGCCCAGCCCGCGGCGGTCAGGCGCTCACCGACGACCAGCACGGCGAGCACCGTCGCGGCCGCGGGCTCGAGCAGCGTGATCGTGGTGGCCGCCCCCGCGCCCACGCGGGCGAGGCCGAGTCCGAACAGCACGTAGCCGAGGAACATCGGCACGAGCGCCATGTACGCCGCCACCGCGAACGCCGACCCCGACGCCACCAGCGGCGCACCGGTGATCAGCAGCACCGGCATCAGCAGCAGCCCGCCGAGGCCGAAGACCGAGCCCATCGCCGCGGCCCGCGGGACCCCGCCCGTCATCAGTGCCGCGGCGGCCCAGGAGTATGCGGCATAGGCGGCGCCGGCGACGAGGCCGAGCAGCACGCCCCAGAGCGTGGCGGCGGCATCGCCGTGCGCGTCGCCGAGCCTCGCCGCGCACAGCAGCACACTGCCGGCGATGCCCAGTGCGGCGGCGATCCACCAGCGGACCCCCAGCCGGCGCCGGTCCAGCACGCGCTCCATGAGGCCGGCCGCCAGCGGGGCCGAGGCGAGCGAGACGACCGTGCCGACGGCGACCCCGGCGAGGTGCATCGCGCTGTAGAACGCGAGCGGGTACACGGCCACGGACAGCGCGCCGACGAGCACGACGCCCGCGCGGGCCCGCAGCGCGGGGGCGGCGCGGCGCAGGGCGCGCGGTGCGATGAGCGCCTGCAGCAGGCCGCCCACCCCGAGCGCGGCCGCGCCGATCGCGAGCGGCCCCGCGTTCGGGGCGAACGTCGCCGCGGTGCCGGTGGTGCCCCACAGCAGCGCGGCCGACGTCACGGCGAACACGCCGAGCACATGCCCGCCCTGCCGGTCCGCGGCGGTCGTCATCGCTCGGCGAGCGCCTTCACGATGCGCTGCGGAGACACCGGCTGCGCGGTGCCCAGGCGCTGCGCGAACAGGCTCACGCGGTACTCCTCGAGCAGCCAGCGCACCTCCACGAGCCCGGGCGCGGCGTCGGCGGGCAGGGGGATCGCGCCGCCGGCGTCCGCGTACTGCTGCGCCATCCGCTCGTACTCGGTGAGACGGGTGCGGTCCCTGCCGGGGGCATCGGCGATTGTGCGCAGCCGATCCAGGATGCCCTCGAGATAGCGCGGATAGTGCGCAAGCCGCTCCGCGCCCGCGTGCGCGATGAAGCCGTTCGGCAGCAGCCCCGCGAGCTGGCCGCGGACGTCGTTCAGCGGCCCGAGCAGCGCGAGCGAGTTCTGTCCCTTCAGGGCGCGTTCGACCTCGCGCGCCGTCGTGAGGATCTTCGCCACGAGGGACACCAGCGCGAACAGCTCGTCCACGACGATCGCGGAGACGCCGTCGCGCACGCGGGCGAACTCCGCCTCCGTACGCACGATCCCGACGGATCCCGCGCCCGTCGATCCGCCGGTGAGCCGGTCGATCGCGGCCCGGGCGACGGCGGTGCGGGCGTCCTCGATGAGGGCGGCGACGTTCGGGTACGGCGAGGCCGCGAGCGCCAGCTTCTCCGCGCTGGTCAGGTGGTCCTGCACGTAGGACGCGGGGGAGGGGATCCCCAGCAGCACCAGGCGCAGCACACCGCCGCGGGTCGCCGTGCGGGCCGCCTCGGCCGTCGCCTCGACCCGCAGCGACACGGTCCTGCCCTGATCCACGAGCGCCGGGTAGCCGCGCACCACGCCCCCGGCCACGCGCGTGTCCAGGACCTCGGGGAGGTCGCCGAGGTCCCACGTGGTGAGACCGTCACGAGCGGCGGGCGCGGCGGTCGGCGCCGCCGCCACCGCGGCCGCACCGCGACCGCGGCCCGGGCGGGCGGGCTCGGGACCGCGTTCGATCGTGCGGGCCACGCTCGCGCGCGAGCGGTCGGCGAGCTCGCGCTGCAGCGCGACCAGATCCCGTCCGGATCCCGCGACGCGGCCGCGCTCGTCGACGGCGCGGAAGTTCATCCGCAGGTGCCCGGGCACGCGCTCCATGTCGAAGTCGGCGGCCGACATCGGCTGGTTCGCGAGGGGCTGCACGAGCCGGGCGAGGGCCTCGCGGAGGCTTCGCGTGGGCAGGCCGGCATGCGACTCCGGCCCGTCGGCGGAGAGCTGCGCGCCGAACGTCTCGGCCCAGTCGGCCGCGGGCACGACATGGCGTCGGATCGCCTTGGGCAGGGCGCGCAGCAGCGCTGTCACGAGCTCGGCGCGCAGCCCCGGCACCTGCCAGTCGAAGCCCGCGTCGCGCACCTGCTGCAGCAGCGCGAGCGGGATGACCACGCTCACCCCGTCGTCGGCGGCACCCGGATCGAACCGGTAGGCGAGCCCCAGCACCTGGTCGGCCTGGGTCCAGCGGGTGGGGAAGTCCTGCTGATCGGCGCGCTCGTCGTCGTCGATCAGGTCGCCCTCGCGCATGACAAGCAGCTTCGGGGTGGCGGCGAGGGCGTCGCGCCACCACGCCTCGAACGAGCGCACGTCGAAGACCTCGGCGGGGATCCGCTCGTCGTAGAAGCGGAAGACCGCCTCGTCGCCGACGAGGATGTCGCGGCGGCGCTCGCGCTCCTCGAGCTTCTCCAGGCGCCGGCGCAGCTCCGCATTGCTGCGCCAGAACGCGGAGACCCGCTTGTCGATCCGGGACGGATCCCACTCGCCTTCGACGAGCGCGTGCCGCAGGAACAGCTCACGCGCCGCCGGCCGGTCGATGCGGGCGAACTGCACGCGCCGGCGCGCCACGATCTCCACGCCGAACAGGGTCACCTTCTCGAACGCGACGGCGGCGCCGGCCTCCTTCGACCAGTGCGGCTCGGAGATCTGCCGTTTGGCGAGATCTCCTGCCAGTGCTTCCGCCCACGCCGGGTCGATCGCGGCTGCCGTTCGCGCGAAGGTGCGCGAGGTCTCCACGATCTCGGCGGCCATGACGGCACGCGGAGAGGCGGCGCCCGACTGTCTGGTCCCCGAGGCCCTCGAAGGGCGCAGCGCCGACCCGGGGAACAGGGAGAAGCGGATCCCGCGGGCTCCGCGGTACTCCGCGATGCGCCGCTTCGCCGCGCGTCCTTCGTCTCGCTTCGCCCGCTCAGGGACCGAGGCACGCGAAGCGCGCTCATCGAGCACGCCGATGTGGCTGAGCAGCCCCGCGAGCAGGGCGCGGTGCACGGCATCCGGATCCGCGGTGTCCGCCGCACCGTCGCGCCCGGTCTTCACGAGAGTGCGCAGCTGCCGGTGCACGTCGAACCACTCCCGCACGCGCACGTAGTTCAGGTGCTCGGAGCGGCAGAGCCGACGGAAGGCGCTGGATCCGAGCTCCTTCT
>JAFDWP010000134.1 GCA_018268435.1 Actinomycetota bacterium | reverse complement strand
GGTGCGGCGCGACGAACGACGCGAAGCGGGGGCCGGCTTGGCGGGAGCGACTGACGCGATCTCCCGCATAGCCCGAGTCGTCTCGCTGCGCTCGCTCAACGACCGGGCCCTTCGACAAGCTCAGGGACCCAAGGGGTGGCGTGAACCGCCTCTCACCAGGGCAAAGCAAAACCCCCGCCATGTAGAAGCTAGGCGAGGGTTTCTGGGGTGATTGTAATGATCACCCTTGTGGCTCCGACCGGCATCGATCCGGTGACCTTTCGATTTTCAGTCGAACGCTCTACCAACTGAGCTACAGAGCCGCACAAGCCGGAAGGTGGAAGCTTCTGACCTGCGTCCTAGACGACAGGCCTTTCCGAGGAAAGGCCTGTCGCTTGGAGCGACCCTGACGGGACTTGAACCCGCGACCTCCGCCGTGACAGGGCGGCACGCTAACCAACTGCGCTACAGGGCCAGAACTATGAAATTGTATCGGAAAGAGTGACCCCAACGGGATTCGAACCCGTGCTACCGCCGTGAAAGGGCGGCGTCCTAGGCCGCTAAACGATGGGGCCGGAGGCGAACCTCGGGGGTTCCCTTGCCGACGCTCAAGCATAAGGGGTTCTTGAGCGAAAACACCAATCGAGCGCGCGTCGGGCTCGATCCCGGGCGTGTCAAGGAGGAGTATGAAGGGTGGTCCTGCTCCGTCCCGGCGACCGCGTTCGGCACCCGAGGAGCCGAAGAAATCCCGGTCCCGAGGCGGATCCGATGGTTGCGCACGGGACCGATGTTGCTAATGTGACATGAGTGAAACCGGCGAAAGGGAGCCGCGTGAACAAGCCGTACACCCGAGACGTCCGTCGTGATCCCGACAGGATGCCCGGCGTTCGGCGTGCCCGCGCCGCACACCGAACGCGCCGCGGCGGCGTCGCCCTCAGCATCACCACGATCGGCGCGTTGATCCTCGGACTCCTCCTCGGGGTGCCGGCCGCCTACGCCGACGAGTACCCGAGCTGGGACGACGTTCAGGCCGCGAAGGCCAACGAGTCCGCCGCGTCCGCCGAGGTCACCCGCATCCAGGGGCTCATCGCGTCCCTCACGCAGAACGTCGCCGACACCAAGGCCGCGGCCGACGCCGCAGGCGCCGAGTACTTCACCGCCCAGCAGGCCGCCAACGCGCAGGCACGCCGCGCGGACGACCTGCAGACGCAGGCCGACACGCAGAAGAAGATCGCCGATGACGCGGCGAGCAAGGCCGGGCAGATCGCCGCGCAGCTCTCGCGCGACGGCGGCGACACGACCGCGCTCCAGCTCTTCTTCTCCAAGTCGACGGAGAACAAGGACGAGCTGCTGCAGCGCCTCGGACAGATGGATCGCGTGCTCGCGGGCACGCAGGCGATCTACGACCGCGCCCTCGAGGCGAAGAACACGGCGCAGTCGATGACCGACCAGGCCACGTCGGCGCGCACCGAGCGCGACCGCCTCGCCAAGGTCGCCCAGGGCAAGCTCGCGGCGGCGCAGACCGCCGCGCAGGCCGCGCAGGCTGCCCTCGCCGATCAGCAGACCCACCTCGGCGTGCTGCAGGCGCAGCTCGCCGCGCTGCAGGACACCACGGCCAAGACCGTCGCCGGATACCAGGAGGGCGAGGCCGTCCGTGCCGCAGCGGCGGCCGCCGCGGAGGCGCAGCGCCTCGCGGCTGCGGAGGCCGCACGCCAGAGCGGCGGCGGTGGCGGGGGCAGCAGCGGCGGCGACACGAGCGGGAGCAGCGGCGGCGGCTGGTCCGGCAGCGACGGCTGGGTCCGCCCGTTCGGCGGCTACCAGTCCTCCGGATACGGCTACCGCGTCCCGGACTGTAACGCGTCGGGCTGCTCCTCGAGCTTCCACGAGGGCGTCGACCTCGCTGACGGCAGCTGTGGATCGCCCATCTACGCGGCGCACTCCGGCACCGTGACGATGGCGTGGTACTACGGCGGATACGGAAACTACATCCGGATCGAGAACAACGACGGCACCGGGATCGGCACCGGTTACGGGCACATCGACTACGGCGGGTTCAACGTCTCTCCGGGCCAGTGGGTCAACGCCGGACAGGTCATCGCCTATGCGGGCAACACCGGCGGATCCTTCGGCTGCCACCTGCACTTCGAGGTGTACCAGGACGACTATCCGATCAACCCGATCAACTTCATGGAGAACCGCGGCGTCTACATGGGCTGATCCCGGATCCACACGCAGAAGACCCCCGGCCGCCGAAGCGGACCGGGGGTCTTCTGGTCGATCGCCGCCCTTCGAGCCCTTCGAGAGCCTCAGGGACCGAACGCGATCAGTGCTCGTCGTTCTTAAAACGCTCGATGGCCTCGTCGAGGATCCGCTGCGCCTCGGCGGCGTCGCCCCACTCGTCGACCTTGACCCACTTGTTCGGCTCGAGGTCCTTGTAGTGCTCGAAGAAGTGCGCGATCTCCTTCTTCGTGTACTCGGCGAGGTCGTCGACGTCCTGGATGTGTGACCAGCGCGGATCCTTGCTCAGCACGGCCACGAGCTTGTCGTCGCCGCCGGCCTCGTCGCTCATCTTCAGCACGGCGACGGGGCGCACGTTCACGACGACGCCGGGGAAGATCGCCTGGTCCAGAAGCACCAGAACGTCCAGCGGATCGCCGTCCTCGCCGAGGGTGTTGTCGAAGTAGCCGTAGTCGGCCGGGTAGCCGAAGGTCGTGTAGAGCACGCGGTCGAGGTGGACTCGCCCGGTCTCGTGGTCGACCTCGTACTTCACGCGGCTGCCGCGCGGGATCTCGATGACGGCGTCGTGTGCGCCCATGCGTGTGCTCCTCAGAAAAGACGGTTGGATGCCGCGCACCAGCCTACTTGCGTCGGTCTGCGCCCGCAGTCCGAGTGCTCGCGATCGGTACCAGGGATCCGGTACCAGGGATCTGGTACCCGGGATCCGGTGCCGTCGCCGGACTACCGTAGGAGCGTGCCGTCACTGTCCCCCGCCGTCGCCGAGATCCGCCGCGCGGTGCGCACCGCCCTCGCCGCCCTGCCGGAACCGCCGACCGCGGTGATCGTCGCCCTCTCCGGGGGTGCCGACTCGCTGGCGCTTGCCGCGGCGACCGCGTTCGAGGCCCGCGCCCTGGGGATCCCGGTGCACAGCGTGACCGTGGACCACGCTCTGCAGGACGGTTCCGCCCGCATCGCCGAGGACGCCGCCGCCCGGGCCGCCGCGCTCGGCATCGACGCCCGGGTGCGGCGCGTCCAGGTCGCCGCGACGGGGGAGGGCCCCGAGGGCGGCGCCCGCGCCGCGCGGTACGCCGCGCTCCGCGAGGTCGCACGGGCCGAGCGTGCCCCGGTGCTGCTCGGCCACACCCTCGACGACCAGGCCGAGACCGTGTTGCTGGGTCTCGCCCGCGGATCCGGCGCGGGCAGCCTGCGGGGCATGGCGCCGCTGCGCACCGATGACGATGGGGCGACCTGGATCCGCCCGCTGCTCGCCGTCCGTCGCGCGACGACGCGAGCGGCATGCGCGGCCGAGCACCTCACGCCCTGGGAGGACCCGCACAACACGGATCCCCGCTACCTGCGGGTGCGGGCCCGGGAGCGCGTGCTGCCGGTGCTCGAGGTCGAGCTGGGGCCGGGGATCGCCGAGGCCCTCGCCCGCACGGCCGAGCAGCTGCGCGAGGACGCGGAGGCGTTCGACGAGATGATCCACGAGACCATCGAGGACATCGTCGAGCACGCGGAAGCGGGGATCTCGGTCAGCACCGCGGCGCTGGCCGCGAACCCGGCGGCACTGCGCAACCGCATCATCCGCCTCGTCGTGCAGAGCGAGTTCGGCGTCGGCCTCACCCGCGTCCAGACCGTCGAGGTGGCGCGTCTCGTCACGGACTGGTCGGGGCAGGGCCCGCTCGACCTGCCCGGCTGCACGGCCGCCCGCGTCGGAGGGCGCATCGTCTTCGCCGCACGCTGACCCGCCCCCGGGATTCAGGCCCGCACCAGCCACCTCCAGGCCAGCACCCGCCCGGCCACCGGCTCCCGGAACGCGGAACGCGGCCCCCGGGGGAGCCGCGTTCCTGAACCGACGTGCGCCGGTGTTACTTCTTGCCGCCGAGCAGGCCGCCGATCAGGCCGCCGATGTCGATGCCGCCGGCGCCGCCGGCGGTGGAGCCCTGCTGGCCGCCTCCGAACAGGCCACCGAGGCCGCCGAGGATGTCGCCGAGTCCGCCGCCGCCCGCCGCCTGACCCTGCTCCTGCTGCTGGCCGCCGCCGAAGAGGCCGCCCAGGAGGTCGCCGAGTCCGCCGCCGCCCGAGCCGCCGCTCTTGCCCTTGGCGATGAGGCCCATCACGATCGGCGCGAGGATCGGCAGCAGCTTGCCGAAGTCGATGCCTGCCGTCTTCTGGTCGGTCGTGAGAGTCTGCGCCACCTGCTCGGCGTTGCTGCCGAACACGTGCGAGACGATCTTCTCGCCGTCCGCCTCGTCGACGTCGTCGAGCGACGCCGCACCCGAGAAGCCATCATGCTTGGCGAGGGCGGCCTCGATCGCCGCGGAGCCCTCGGGGCTCTCGGCGTTCTTGGCCAGGCCGCCGAGCAGGGCTGCCCCGCCCTCCTGCACCGCCTGCCGCGCGACGTCGTCGCTGACGCCGAGCTTCTGGGCGATGTCGCCGATCGGCACCTGCTTGAGAATCTCGTCGATGTCCATGGGATCCCTTTCGTCCGCGGCGGGGGCTCGGTTCCCCCAAGCGCCACCCCGCCTCTCCGCTCACAGTAGTGGTCAGCGGGTCTCCACGGGGACGGATCCGGTCACGTAAAATCGAGTCATGCGCGCAGCGGACATTGCCGACGACCTGACCGAGATCCTCGTCACCGAGGAGGAGATCCGCGCGAAGCTCGATGAGCTCGCCGTGCGCGTCGCGGCGGACTACGCGGGCAAGGATCTGCTCCTGGTCGGCGTGCTCAAGGGCGCCGTCATGGTCATGGCGGATTTCGCCCGCGCGCTGCCGTTCTCGGCCCCCATGGACTGGATGGCGGTCTCGAGCTACGGCGCCAGCACGAAGTCGAGCGGTGTGGTGCAGATCCGCAAGGACCTCGACACCGACCTGCACGGCCGGCACGTGCTGATCGTGGAGGACATCATCGACTCCGGCCTGACCCTGAGCTGGCTGCTGGAGAACTTCGCCTCCCGCGGTGCCGAGTCGATCGAGGTGCTGGCCCTGCTGCGCAAGCCCGAGGCCGCCAAGGTCGAGATCGACTGCAAGTACGTCGGGTTCGACATCCCGCCGGAGTTCGTCGTCGGCTACGGACTCGACTACGCGGAGAGCTACCGCAACCTGCGCGACGTGGCCGTGCTGGCACCGCACGTCTACGCCTGACGGGCCGCGGGCGGCGGCGTACGCCGTGGGCGAATCCCCAGCAGGGGCCAAGGGCTCTCGCGCTACGCTGATCGGATCATGGATGTCAAGAAGGTCACGCGCAACCCGCTCACTTATGTGGTGCTGATCGGTCTGCTTCTGATCGGCGGTTTCATGCTGATCACGAATCTCGGATCCTCCTCTCAGGTCTCCACCGAGGAGGGGCTCGACCTGCTCAAGGGCGGGACGGTCACGAAGGTCGTCAACACCGACGGCGATCAGCGCGTGGACATGACGCTGTCCAAGGAGTACAAGGGCTCCACGGCGGTGCAGTTCTACTACGTCCAGGCGCGCGCGGCCGACGTCGTGCAGGCGATCGACTCCGCTGCGCCGAAGGACGGCTTCAACGACGCCGTGCCGAAGGCGAGCTGGTTCGACGGCTTCCTTTCGATCCTCATCCCGATGCTGCTGCTCGGCCTGCTGTTCTGGTGGCTGCTGTCCAGCGCCCAGGGCGGCAACAGCAAGATCATGCAGTTCGGCAAATCGCGCGCGAAGCTCGTGAACAAGGAGAACCCGACGGTCACCTTCGCCGATGTCGCGGGGGCCGACGAGGCCATCGAGGAGCTCCACGAGATCAAGGAGTTCCTGCAGGATCCCGGCAAGTTCCAGGCGATCGGCGCGCGCATCCCGAAGGGCGTGCTGCTGTACGGCCCTCCCGGAACCGGCAAGACCCTGCTCGCCCGTGCCGTCGCCGGCGAGGCGGGCGCCCCGTTCTACTCGATCTCCGGATCCGACTTCGTCGAGATGTTCGTCGGCGTCGGTGCCTCCCGCGTGCGCGACCTGTTCACGCAGGCGAAGGAGAACGCCCCCGCGATCATCTTCATCGACGAGATCGACGCCGTCGGCCGGCACCGCGGCGCGGGCCTCGGCGGCGGCAACGACGAGCGCGAGCAGACCCTGAACCAGATGCTCGTCGAGATGGACGGCTTCGACCCCAACGCGAACGTCATCGTGATCGCGGCGACCAACCGCCCCGACATCCTCGACCCCGCGCTGCTGCGCCCGGGCCGCTTCGACCGCCAGATCGGCGTGGATGCGCCCGACCTCAAGGGCCGCCAGCACATCCTCGAGGTGCACGCCAAGGGCAAGCCGCTGGCGAACGGCGTCGATCTCGAGGTCGTCGCCCGCAAGACCCCCGGCTTCACCGGTGCGGATCTCGCGAACGTGCTGAACGAGGCCGCGCTGCTGACCGCGCGCTCGAACGCGCAACTCATCGACAACCGGGCCCTCGACGAGGCGATCGACCGCGTCATCGCAGGCCCGCAGCGCCGCACCCGCGTGATGAAGGACAAGGAGAAGCTCATCACGGCCTACCACGAGGGCGGACACGCGCTCGCGGCGGCGGCGATGAACTACACCGACCCGGTCACCAAGATCACGATCCTGCCGCGTGGCAAGGCCCTCGGGTACACCATGGTGCTGCCGCTCGACGACAAGTACTCGGTCACCCGCAACGAGCTGCAGGACCAGCTGACCTACGCGATGGGCGGTCGTGTCGCCGAGGAGATCGTGTTCCACGACCCGACCACCGGCGCCTCGAACGACATCGAGAAGGCGACGTCGATCGCGCGCAAGATGGTGCTCGAGTACGGCATGACCACCGAGCTCGGGCCGGTCAAGCTCGGCACCGAGGGCGGCGAGCCGTTCGCCGGGCGCGACATGGGCCGCGGGCGGGAGTACTCCGAGACCATCGCCGAGCGGGTGGACACGCAGGTGCGCGCGCTCATCGAGCAGGCGCACAACGAGGCCTACGAGGTGCTCAGCGCGAACCGCGACATCCTGGACCGGCTCGCCCGCGAGCTGCTCGAGAAGGAGACGCTGGACCACAACCAGATCGCGGAGATCTTCACCGAGATCCGCAAGCTCCCCGAGCGCCCGCAGTGGCTGTCCAGCGAGGACCGCCCGGTGTCGCTGCTGCCTCCGATCGAGATGCCGCAGCGTGCCGCCGAGGCCGGCGCGGCCGCGAACGAGGCGGCGCCGTCCGTCGCCCCGGGCCGCAAGCCCGCGGCCGGCGGGAAGCCGCGCCCCGCGACGGCCTGAGCGATGGCCGTCGACCGGGAGCGGATCGCGAGCCTGACCCGTGAGCTGCTGCTCGCGATCGGCGAGGATCCGGAGCGCCCGGGCCTGAAGCAGACGCCGACACGGATGGCGGACCTGTACGCGGAGTTCTTCGCCGGCGTCGGCGAGGATCCTGCGGCCCCGCTCGCGCACACGATCAGCGTCTCGCACGGCCCCGCGCCGGACACGCTGCCCTCGGGCGCGGTGCTGCTGCGCGGGATCCGGTTCCGCTCGGTGTGCGAGCACCACCTGCTGCCGTTCGCCGGGCATGCGCACATCGCGTACCTGCCGGGGGAGCAGGTGGTCGGACTCGGCGCCCTGGTGAAGGTCGTGGACATCCTCGCCTCCCGGCCGCAGGTGCAGGAGCGGCTCGGCGAGCAGGTGGCCGACGCGATCGCCACGCACCTCGACGCGCAGGGGGTGCTGGTGGTCATGGACGCCGTGCACGGCTGCGTCACGATGCGCGGGGGCCGCCAGACCGAGGCCTCGACGCTGACCATCGCGGCCCGTGGCGCGTACACGGATCCAGTCGCGCGCGCCGAGCTCATCGCCCTCATCGGCGCCGGGGCATGACGGCGATCTGGGGGATCGTCAACGCCACCCCCGACTCGTTCAGCGACGGAGGGCGCCATGCCGACGTGGACAGCGCCGTCGCCCACGGCCTGCTGCTGCGCGCCCAGGGCGCGGACGTGCTCGACATCGGCGGGGAGTCGACCCGGCCCGGTGCGCAGCGCGTGCCCGTCGCCGAGGAGCAGCGCCGCGTGCTGCCCGTGATCGAGCGCCTCGCCGCGGAGGGGATCCCGGTGAGCGTGGACACGCTGAACGCCGCCACCGCCGTCGCCGCGGTGCGGGCGGGTGCGCGGATCGTCAACGACGTGTCGGGCGGCCTCGCGGATCCGGACATGCTCTCCGCCGTCGCCGAGACCGGGGCCGACATCGCGCTCGGGCACTGGCGCGGCCCCTCCGCCGACATGTACGCCCGGGCCGAGTACGCCCGGGTGGGGCGCGAGGTCGCGGCCGAGCTGCGGCAGCGCATGGCCGCCGCGGCCGCCGCCGGCATCGCCCCGTCGCGCCTCATCGTCGATCCCGGGGTGGGCTTCGCGAAGACGGCGGGGCAGAACTGGGATCTGCTGCGGGAGCTGGATGAGGTCGTGGCGCTCGGGCCGCGCGTGCTCGTGGGCACCTCGCGCAAGCGCTTCCTCACAGAGGCGCTGGGGGAGGACGCCGACGAACAGCGCCGAGACCTGGCGACCGCCGTCACGAGCGCCCTCGCCGCCCGCGCCGGTGTGTGGGCCGTGCGCGTGCACGACGTCGCCGCGACCCGTGACGCCCTCGCCGTGCTCGGCGCCTGGGACGGCTGACGGCGCCCCGGATCCGCCCGCCGTTCCCGCGCCGTAGGGTGGAGGGCATGGACTTCCTCGACGGGATCACGCTCACCGGTCTGACCGTCCACGGCCACCACGGGGTGTACGACCACGAGCGCGCCGACGGGCAGCCGTTCGTCGTCGACC
>JAFDWP010000133.1 GCA_018268435.1 Actinomycetota bacterium | reverse complement strand
GCCGGCGCCGACGTGCTCGAGCCCGCGTTCGCCGCCGACTTCCACGCCGCCGGATCCGACGCCGAGCGCGCGCGGGTCGTGGTGGATCAGATCGCCAGCCTGACCGACCAGACCGCGGTGGACTGGCACAACCGTCTCGTCGGCGACATCGATCCGGCCGAGGTCGGCATCTGGACGCCGCGGAGCGCCCGCCCGCGGGCGGTGCATACCGCGCGCACCGCCGCCGCGGTGCCGGCCCTCTCGAACGACGGCGCGCGCTGATGCCGCGGATCGCCCAGGCCGACGTCGACGAGGTCAAGTCGCGCACCAACATCGCCGACATCGTGGGGGAGCGCGTCTCCCTGAAGTCGGCGGGAGTGGGGTCGATGAAGGGGCTGTGCCCGTTCCACGACGAGAAGAGCCCCAGCTTCCACGTGCGCCCGCAGGTCGGCTACTACCACTGCTTCGGCTGCGGGGCCTCCGGGGACGTCTACTCGTTTCTGCGCGAGATGGACCATGTGAGCTTCACCGAGGCCGTCGAACGGCTCGCCGCGCGGGTAGGGTACACCCTGCACTACGAGGACGGCGGCCCCGCCCCGGAGACGAGCGGGCGGAGCCGGCTCTATGCCGCGAACACCGCCGCGGCCGAGTTCTTCCGCGGACAGCTGCTCAGCGCCGAGGCCGAGTCGGCGCGGGCCTTCCTGGGCCAGCGCGGCTTCGACGCGGGCGCCGCAGCGCACTTCGGCGTCGGTTACGCCCCCCGGGGCTGGGACGGCATGCTCAAGGCGTTGACCGCGCAGGGGTTCACCCGGGACGAGCTCACCGCGGCCGGCCTCGTCTCGGCCGGTCAGCGCGGCGTCTACGACCGCTTTCGCGGGCGCGTGGTGTGGCCGATCCGCGACGTCACGGGGCAGACCATCGGCTTCGGCGCCCGCAAGCTGTACGACGACGACCAGGGGCCGAAGTACCTGAACACCCCGGAGACGCCGATCTACAAGAAGGCGCAGGTGCTCTACGGGCTGGATCTCGCCAAGCGCGACATCTCCCGGGGGGATCCCAAGCGTGTCGTCGTGGTCGAGGGCTACACCGACGTCATGGCCTGCCATCTCGCCGGCGTCACGACGGCGATCGCCACCTGCGGCACGGCGTTCGGCGCGGAGCACATCAAGCTGCTGCGCCGGGTGATGGGCGACGACTCCGCCGCCGGCGAGGTCGTGTTCACCTTCGACGGCGACGAGGCGGGGCAGAAGGCCGCGCTGCGGGCGTTCGCGGAGGACGACCGGTTCAACGCGCAGACCTTCGTCGCCGTGGCGCCGGATGGGCTGGACCCCTGCGACCTGCGTCTGCAGCGCGGCGACCAGGCGGTGCGCGGGCTCATGTCGACCAAGGTGCCGATGTTCGAGTTCGTGATCGACCGCAGGATCGCGGCCTTCGATCTCAGTACCGCCGAGGGCAGGGTGGGGGCGCTCCGTGCCGCGGCCCCCATCGTCGCCGAGATCCGCGATGCGCTGCTGCGCCCGGAGTACGAGCGCATCCTCGCCCGCCGACTCGGCATGGATCCCACCGACGTGCACGCCGAGGTGCGCCGGCACGAGCGTCGCCGTCGTGCGGGGGCCGCGGGTCCGCACGGCAACGCGACGTCGCACCCGGTCGCCCCCACCCCGACTCCGGCCGAGACCCCGGTCGCCCCCGTGGTCACGCTGGGCACGCTGCCGCGCAGCGGGGACGCGCCTCTCGAGCGCGATGCGCTGATGGGCGCGCTGCAGTACGGGCACCAGCTCGACGCGGAGCTGCTGCAGCGGGCCATGAACACGGTGTTCTCCGTGCCCGCGCTGGACGCGGTCCGCGACGCGATCGCCGGGATCGCGGACCGGCAGCGACCCGGATGGGCGCTGCAGGCGGTGGACGCCGTACGGGAGCCGTACCGCGGGTTGGCGGGAGAGCTGCTCATGGCGGCGTTCCCGGCCCGCGACGAGCAGGGAGCGCGCGTGTCCGCCACGGATCTGTGCCGGCGGCTGATCGTGCGAGGTCTGGACAGGGAGAAGAGCGAGCTGCTGGGAGCGATCCAGCGGCTGCCCGCCGATTCCGACGGCGCCAGGGCGATCGCCCGCCGGCTCGTCGAGATCGATGCGGAGCGGCAGCGCTCCATCGAGTCCTGAGCTCCGCCGCGTCCGGAGCCCCGGTGCGCACCCGGTTCGGGCAGGATGGGAGCATGGCACGTTCGGGCGGGGCAGCATCGGCGACGATCGTCTGCGAGGACATCGTGATCGATCGGATCGGTCACTCGGCGCCCACGCGCGCGATCGACGGGGTGAGCTTCACGCTGCCGCCGGGGGAGCTGATCTGCGTGGCCGGAGCCACCGGCTCCGGCAAGTCGACGCTGGTCGGGGCGCTGGCCGGTGCGACCGATCCCTCCATCCACGTGGTCGGCGGTTCGGCCGTGGTCTGCGGGGTGTCCGTGCGGCATCCGGGGCGCCGCCTGCGCGAGCTCACCTACCGCGCCGGCTATCTGCCCCAGAACGCCGGTGCGCTGCTCACCCCGCAGCTGACGGTGCACGAGATCATCGCGGAGCCGATCCTGCAGCGCGAGCGCAAGGTCAATGTGAAGGCCCTCTCGATCCGGGTGGCGACGCTCCTGGATGAGCTGCACCTGCCGCTGGGGCTGGCGTCCTCGTTCCCGTACGAGCTCAGCGCCGGGATGCGCCAGCGCGTCGCGATCGCGCGCTCCCTGGTGCTCGACCCGAAGGTGCTGATCGCAGACGAGCCGCTCGCGAACCTCGACCTCGAGGTGCGGCCGGTCGTGTTCGATGCGATCACCCGTCGCCGCAGGCAGCGCGGGATGGCAGCGCTGCTGGTGAGCAACGACGCGGCGTTCGCCCGCGAGCTCGGCGCGGAGATGCTGGTGATCCGCGAGGGCCACGTGATCGCGCACGGCGCCGGCGCGGACCTGCTGTGGACTCCCGGGACCGATCCGTCGCACTGAGTCCGGTCTCTGAGCCCCGCCACCGACGACGAAACCCCGTCACGAGGACGGGGTTTCGGGGGATCGCTCCCCGGCTTGGACTCGAACCAAGAACCTGCCGGTT
>JAFDWP010000132.1 GCA_018268435.1 Actinomycetota bacterium | reverse complement strand
TCCGCGAACGGCACGAAGCCGATCACCCTGGCGTTGTCCGGCACGACGAGGTCGAGGTGGTCCCGTCCGACCGTCCCCGTCGTCGCGACGACCAGGATGTCGCGATCGGCGAGGGCCTGCAGCGCGGGTCGGATCAGGTCATCCGGATCCGTGTTGAGCGTGCCCTGGGTGACGAGCACCACGCGCCGCCCGTCGAGGTCGCCCCACCAACCCGGCAGCGGTGCGGCGTCCGTCGCCCGCATCGGCCGGGCGACCTCACCCACGAAGTGCACGTACGCGGGGCGGTCGGTGCGGCCGTAGTCCAGCGCCGGGGAGCCGCTCGCCGCGATCAGCGTGGGCGAGAACGCGAGCTCGTTCATGCTCCGGCCGTCGGCGTCGAGGCCGACGGCCCGCCGCGCCTCATCGAGCGCGGTGATCAGCGGCCGGGAGACCGCGGGGACGAGCCCGCGGAGCATCGCGTCCCGCGCACGCGTGAGAGGGTTGGTCCCCGGGCGCAGGCCCATCCCGCTCGGGGGTCCCCCCGGCCCCAGCAGGTTGAGCGGCGTTACCGCGACCGTCGACCACGGTCGATGCATGGTCTCGCTGAACAGCACCGCCCCGAGCGACATCTCGTCGGCCGCGAGCGCGTCCCACGGCTCGCGCTCCCACGCCTCGGTCAGGTCCGCGACCTGCGCCGGCGCGGTGCGGATGAAGCAGTCCACCACGTTGATCAAGAGCTGGCGCACGCCCTTCTTGCCGACGAGGCGCGGGAACGTCGCGGCGAGATCGCCCTCATCGAAGTCGGGCGCATGCTCCCAGGGCACGAGCCGTGCGCCGACGGCCTCGACCCGCGCCCGGAAGCGCGGCCCCGTGTAGAAGCGCACGTCGTGCCCGCGCTGCACCAGCTGGTCGGCGACGGCCGCCAGCGGGGCCACATGGCCCGTGAACGGCATGGCGGAAAGCAGGATCCGGCTCATGCGACCCATGATGCTCCGACAGCACCGTCGTGCGCATCCGCGCCGACACGGATTTCCGCCCGCGGGTCAGCGCGCGGCGAGCCGGGCCACGGCCGCACGGATCTCGTCATGCGGGAGGGCCGGACTGGCATGCCCGTCGCGGCCGATCATGTCCTCCGCCGCGACGAGCGCGTTCCACACGGCCTCGTCGACGGCCTGCACCGCGGCCGTGAGGAACGGGTCGATGCGCCCCCACGGCACGAAGCGCAGCTGTTCGTACCCCGCCGGTTCGGCACCGGGGAACGCCGAGCTCAACGCGCCCCGGTTCGCGGTCGACAGCGCCAGCACGATGTCGCCGGAGAAGTGGCTTCCGGCGGTTCCGCTGCGGCCGAGACCGAGAGCACCCCGGCGTGCAAGGGCCGCGCACTGACCCGGCAGCAGCGGAGCATCCGTGGCGATCACGACGATCGCGGATCCTGCTCCCGCGACGGCCCGCCCCCGAGCCCGGTCGCGGCCGAACCAGTCGGTGTCGTCCATCGGGTTCGCCGCCGACGTCTCGACACCCAGCGGGATGCCGCCGAGGCGCAGTTCGCCCCTGCCCCCGAAGTTCGCCTGGATGAGCGCGGCGACGACGTACTCGTCCTCGCCGTGACGCACGATGCGCGACGCGGTGCCCGTGCCGCCCTTGAATCCGTAGCAGTTCATCCCGGTGCCGCCGCCGACGTTCCCCTCCGGGACGAGGCCGCCGCTCGCGGCGTCGAGCGCGGAGACCGCATGCTCGGGACGCACATGGCCTCCGTTGATGTCGTTGAGGTAGCCGTCCCAGGTCTCGCCGACGACGGGCAGCAGCCACTGCGCGGCGAGGTCCGGACGGTTCACGGCCAGCCAGGCGTCGATGCCGGTGTGCACCGCACCGACGGCGTGCGAGTTCGTGATCGCGATCGGGAGGGCCAGGGATCCGGACTCGTCGATCCAGCTCCTGCCGGTCAGCTCGCCGTTGCCGTTGAACGCGTGCACGGCTGCGGCGCACGCCTCTCCGACGCCGGCGCGTCCCCGCGGCAGGATCGCCGTCACGCCCGTACGCGCCGCCTCGGGCCCCTCGCCCTCGATGAGCGTCGTGACGCCGACCTCCAGCCCCGGCACATCCGTGATCGCGTCCAGGGCGCCCGGCTCACCCTCGAAGGGGACGCCGAGGTCGCGGGCCCGCGGGCGTGCGCCCACACCTGACGTGCTGCTCCGAGAGGTCATCCGTCGACTCCGATCAATCTTGAACACACGTTCAGAACGTTATGCCAGATCACACTATTTCGCTTGACAATGTCCACGCAACCCTCTTGAATCACTGTTCAAGCGCCGACGCTGCCCCGATGCGACGGCGGATCGAACCAGGAGCCGATGATGTCTCGACCTTCCCCCGCCGATTCCGCGGTCGCCGTCCCGTCGGCGGATCCCGCCCCCACCGGCGGCACCACGCTCGCCCGGCGACGCCTGGGCGTGTGGGCGATCGTCTTCTTCGTGATCTCTGCGGCCGCCCCGCTCACCGTCGTGGCGAGCGCCGCGCCCACCGACTTCCGGATCGCCGGGATCGGCGGCCCCGGCGCGATGCTCGCCTCCGGTGTCGTGCTGATGCTGTTCGCGGTCGGGTTCACGGCGATGTCGCGCTATGTGCGCAACGCCGGGGCGTTCTACATCTACGGCGCGAAGGGCCTCGGCAAGCCGGTCGGGATCGGGATCGTGTTCGTCACGATCTTCTCGTACGCCGCGCTGTGCATCTGCTTCTACGGCTTCGTCGGATTCTTCGGGGAGATGACCTTCTCCGCGCTGTTCGGGATCGAGCTGCCATGGACGGTGTACGCGCTCCTCGCGCTCCTGGCCGTCGGCATCCTGGGCTACCGCAAGATCGACGTCGGCGCGAAGGTGCTCGCCGTGCTGCTCACCGCCGAGGTCGCGATCCTGCTCGTCCTCGCGATCGGCGTGCTGGTGCAGGGCGGGCCCGAGCCGATCTCGTTCGCCGCGTTCGCGCCGCAGAACGTGTTCTTCGCCGCGGGCAGCGGTGCGCTCTTCGTGTTCGGCTTCGGCGCCTACCTCGGGTTCGAGAGCACGGCGATCTACACCGAGGAGGCGAAGCGGCCGACGCGCACCGTCCCGATGGCGACGTACATCGCCATCGCGTTCCTCGGCGTCTTCTACGCCTTCACGTTCTGGATCCTGACGGTCGCGTTCGGTGTGGACGGAGTGCTCAAGCTCGCCCAGGAGGACACCTTCCAGGACATGGTCTTCAACGCCGGCGAGCAGTACCTCGGACTCTGGGCGTCGATCACCATGCGGATCCTCATCGTGACGAGCTTCTTCGCCTGCCTGCTCGCGTTCCACAACGCCTGCACGCGCTACCTGTTCTCGATCGGACGCGAGCGACTGCTGCCCGCCTGGCTCGCCCGCACGCAGAGCAGGACCCAGGCGCCGCATCACGCGAGCCTCGTGATGAGCATCATCTCGCTCGCCGCGATCGTGATCACCCTCGCCACGGGCGCCGATCCGTTCCTCGGCTTCGCCCTGCCCGTCTACTCCGTCGGGGTGGCCGGCCTCGTGTTCGCGCAGGCGGTCGCCGCGATCGCCGTCGTCGGCTTCTTCCTGCGCGATCGTCGAGGGCACAGCGTCTGGCGGGTCATCATCGCTCCGGCGCTCGGTGCGCTCGGCCTCATCATCGGATGGGTGCTCATCGCCACGAACTTCGGCCTGGTGTCGGGCGTGGAGGGTCCGGTGAACATCGCCCTGCTCGCGCCGACGCCCGTGCTGTTCCTGGCCGGGATCGTGCTCGGCTTCGTGCTGAGGGCGCGCAATCCGCAGCACTATGCTGAGCTGACCACGGTGGTCGTGGACGACGAGGGCTGAGCCGCGTCCACCCGTTCGGGACGCCGGGCCCGGTCGGCTCACAGGAAGGGGTCGCCGTGCCGGCACCGCAGAAGCACAGCGCACGCCGTGCGGAACTCATCTCCGCCACGCGCCGCGTCGCGGGCCGCAGCGGTCTGAACGCCACCAACGTGCGCGCGGTCGCCGCCGAGGCGGAGGTGAGCGCCGGGAGCGTGCTGTACTACTTCCCCAGCTTCGACGACCTCATGTACGCGACCGTCGAAGGCGTGCTCGAGGAGATGTATGAGCACCGCAGGGCGATCGCCGAGCAGGAGCCGGATCCGGTGCGACGGCTTGCGAAGCTCGTCGAGGCCGGCGTGCCCGACGAGATCAGCGACCACCTGCGCATGGCGTACGAGAGCATCCCGCTGCTGCGCGAGCAGCCGCAGTACCGCCCGCTGCACCGCTCGATCGTGGAGCGCCAGGTGAGCCTGTACCGGTCCACGATCGAGATCGGCGCGGCGCTCGGCGTCTTCCGGCCCACGGCGGAGCTCACCGTGATCGCGCGCAACATCGTCGCGCTCGAGGACGCCTACGACCTGTATCCGCTGATCGGTCTGGACCTCGGCGCGGCGACCTGCCGCGCGAACATCCTGGCCTATGCGTCGCTCGCGCTCGGCTGCGCGTTCGACGAGGCCTGACCCGCACGAACGCCGAAGGCCCCGGGATCCTCATCGGATCCCGGGGCCTTCTCGGTGCAGGAGCTTCACTCAGCGCGCGGTGAGCCGCTGCAGCGCCTCCGCGATCGGGAGCGTGTCGCGCTCGCCGGTGCGTCGATCCCAGAGCTCGACCTCGCCGGTGGCGGCGCCGCGGCCGACGACGAGCACGCGCGGCACGCCGACCAGTTCGGCGTCGCCGAACTTCACACCGGGCGAGACCTTGGGGCGGTCGTCGTAGAGCACGTCCAGTCCCGCGGCCTCGAGCTGCGCCGAGACGTCGGCCGCCACATCGAACGCGACCTGGTCGCGTCCCGCGGCGACGACGTGCACGTCGAAGGGCGAGACCGAGGCGGGCCAGATGAGGCCCTTCTCGTCGTTGTTGAGCTCGGCGATGATCGCGAGGATCCGGGTCACGCCGATGCCGTAGGAGCCCATCGTGACGGTGACGAGCTTGCCGTTCTCGTCGAGCACCTTGAGCCCCAGCGCCTCGGCGTACTTACGGCCCAGCTGGAAGACGTGCCCGATCTCCATGCCGCGGGCGAGGTGCACGGGGCCGGATCCATCCGGCGCGGGGTCGCCCTCGCGCACATCGGCGATCTCGACCACGCCGTCGGCGGAGAAGTCGCGCCCGGCGGTCACCGAGTGCGCGTGCTTCTGGTCGATGTTCGCGCCGGTGATCCAGCGGGTGCCCTCGGAGACGCGCGGGTCGAGCAGATACCGGATCCCGGTGGCCGACTCCTCGCCGAGGACCGCGCCGGTGGGCGACCACGGCCCGATGTAGCCCTTGACGAGCAGCGGGTTGTTCTCGAAGTCGTCGGCCGTCGCGGGCTCGACCTCGGCCGGGGCGAACGCCACCTCGGCGCGCTTCTCGTCGACCTCGCGGTCGCCGGGGATGCCGACGACGACGAGCTCGCGGGTGCCGTCGAGGTGCGTCAGGGCGAGCACGACGTTCTTGAGCGTGTCGGCCGCCGTGAACTCGCCGTCGAGGTGCGCGTTCGCGTGCGCGACCAGCGTCTCGATCGTGGGGGTGTTCGGAGAGTCGAAGATCACGGGGGCGCCGGCGGCGTCGAACGGGACGGGCTCCGGCACGGCGGTCGTGTACGCCTCGACGTTCGCGGCATAGCCGCCCTCCGAGCGCACGAAGGTGTCCTCGCCCACGGGGGTCGGGTGCAGGAACTCCTCGCTGCGGGATCCGCCCATCGCGCCGGCGTCGGCCTGCACGATGACGTACTCGAGGCCCAGACGCTGGAAGATGCGCTCGTAGGCGTCGCGCTGCGCCTGGTAGCTCACGTCGAGACCGGCATCGGAGGCGTCGAAGGAGTAGGCGTCCTTCATCGTGAACTCGCGGCCGCGCAGGAGCCCGGCCCGGGGGCGCGCCTCGTCGCGATACTTGTCCTGGATCTGGTAGATCGTGAGCGGGAGGTCCTTGTACGAGGAGTACAGGTCCTTCACGAGCAGCGTGAACGCCTCCTCGTGCGTGGGCGCGAGCAGGTAGTCGCCGCCCTTGCGGTCCTGCAGGCGGAACAGCAGGTCGCCGTACTCCTCCCAGCGGCCGGTCGCCTCATACGCCTCGCGCGGCATGAGCGCCGGGAAGTGCACCTCCTGGGCGCCCGCGGCGGCCATCTCCTCGCGGACGACGGTCTCGATCTTCGCCTTCACCCGGAGCCCGAGCGGTAGCCAGGCGAAGATGCCGGCGGCCTGCGGTCGGATGTACCCGGCGCGGATCAGGAGCTTGTGGCTCGCGACCTCGGCGCCTGCCGGGTCTTCGCGGAGCGTGCGGAGGAAGAAGTTCGAGAGTCGAGTCACCACACCTCAAGTCTAGTGACGCGCCCATCGCGTATTGCGCGGCGGCGGGTGAAGGGCCCGCCGCGGCTCTCAGTTGAGCGCGCGGGTGCTCGCCGGGATGATGCCGCCGGAGTAGAGCGCCACCGCATTGTCCTGCAGCGCGGTGAGCGCCACCCGCTGCGGCATCGGCCCATAGGAGATGCGGGCGACGCCGAGCGCCTCGTACTCGGTCGAGGTGAGCGCGCCGGGCAGGCCGATCACGCTGACCCTGCCACGGCCGATCCCCTCGACGAGGGCGCGCGTGGTGTCGGCGTCGAGGATCCCCGGCACGAACACGCACGTGGCCCCGGCATCCAGGTAGGCCCGCCCGCGCTCGATCGCGTCGGCGAGCGACTCGGACACGGGACGGCCGCCGCCGCGCACGAAGGCGTCGGTGCGCGCGTTCAGCACGAACGGCACGCCCTCCGCCGCACCGGCCCGGATCATCGCCTCGACGTTCGCCGCCGCCTCGGAGAGCGGGCGCAGCCGGTCCTCCACGTTCGCGCCGACGACGCCCGCGCCGATCGCGAGGCGCACCGTCTCGCCCGGATCGCCGTAGCCGTCATCGAGATCGGCGGTCACCGGAAGCTCGACCGCGGCGGCGATGCGCCCCACCATGTCAAGCATGAGCGCGCGCGGGATCGCGCCGTCGGCGTAGCCGAACGAGGCAGCGATCGAGTGCCCCGCCGTGGCGATGGCCGTGGTCTCGGGCAGTGCGGCGATCGTCCGGGCGGAGACGACGTCCCACACGTTGACGACGCGGAGGATCTCGGGGGCCGCGTAGAGGGCGGAGAGGGTGCGGGCCTTGTCGGCGGTGGTGGTCATGCCCTCCACGGTAACGCCCGCCCCGGACACCGGGGCCGCCTAGGCTGAACCCATGCCTCAGCGCCGATCGCACGTCGCCCCGTCCGCCGCGCAGTCCGAGCTCGCCACGGCCCTCGCCGCGCTGCGCACCGAGCTCGACGCTCCGACGGAGTTCCCGGCGGAGGCGCTCGCCGAGGCCACGGGGGCCGCGCCTGCGGCCCCGGACCTGGATCTGCGCGACGTCGCGTTCGCGACGCTGGATCCGGCCGGATCCATGGATCTCGACCAGGCCTTCCAGCTGGAGCGGGCCGGATCCGGCTACACGGTGCGGTACGCGATCGCCGACGTACCCTCGTTCGTGACGCCCGGCGGTGCGCTCGATGCCGCGGCCCGGGCCCGCGGCGAGACGCTGTACGCCGCGGACGGGACGATCCCGCTGCACCCGCCCGTGCTCAGCGAGGACCACGCATCACTGCTGCCGGACCAGGACCGCCCCGCCCTGGTGTGGACGTTCGCCCTGGACTCGACGGGATCCGTCACGGCCACGCGGCTCGAACGCGCGCTGATCCGGTCGCGGGCCAAGCTCGACTACG
>JAFDWP010000131.1 GCA_018268435.1 Actinomycetota bacterium | reverse complement strand
GGCCTCGCGGATCCGCGACGAGATCGCCGCCGTGCAGGCGCGGATCGACGAGGCGGGCGCCTCCGCGGCGCGCGCCCGCGACGACGCGGCGGTCGTGGACGAGACGGAGATCGCGGCGGTGATCGCCCGGGCGACCGGGATCCCGGTGAGCCGGATCTCCGAGGGCGAGCGCGTGCGCCTGGCCGACCTGGAGGCCGACCTGCACGCCCGCGTGATCGGGCAGGACGATGCCGTGACGGCGGTGGCGCGCGCGGTGCGCCGCAGCCGCACCGGCATGGGCGACGCCCGTCGGCCCGTGGGATCCTTCCTGTTCCTCGGCCCCACCGGCGTCGGCAAGACCGAGCTGGCCAAGGCCCTCGCCGACCGCCTCTTCCCTTCGACAGGCTCGGGGCAAGCGAGTGGGAGCAGTGTGATCCGGTTCGACATGAGCGAGTTCGGCGAGCGGCACACGGTGTCGCGGCTCGTCGGCGCCCCTCCGGGATACGTCGGCTACGACGAGGCCGGGCAGCTCACCGAGCGCGTGCGGCGCAACCCCTACTCGATCGTGCTGTTCGACGAGATCGAGAAGGCGCACCCCGACGTGTTCAACCTGCTGCTGCAGGTGCTCGACGACGGACGTCTGACCGACGGCCAGGGTCGCACGGTCGACTTCCGCAACACGGTGATCGTGATGACCTCGAACATCGGATCCGAGTTCCTCGCCTCGCGCTCGGGCGCGCTGGGGTTCGTGGCGTCGCAGGACGGATCCGCGAACGGGTTCGCCTCGCAGGAGGACCTGCGCGCCCGGGTGATGGGCAAGCTGCGCGAGGCGATGCGGCCGGAGTTCCTGAACCGCATCGACGAGATCGTGCTGTTCTCCAAGCTCGGCCGTGAGGAGCTCGGCCGGATCGTGCGCCTGCTGCTGCAGGCGACGTCGCGGCGCCTCGCCGGCCGCGAGGTCGCGCTCGACGTCACCGACGCCGCCGTGGCCTGGCTCGGTGAGCACGGCTACGAGCCCGAGTACGGCGCCCGCCCCCTGCGCCGCCTGATCCAGCGCGAGGTCGACGACCGGATCGCGGATCTGTTCGTCTCGGGGGAGCTCCGCGACGGCGGGCGGGTGCAGGTCGACGCCGCGGACGGCGTGCTGATCGTCACCGCCCCGGCCGAGTTCGCGCAGGCCGCCTGACGTCCCGCCGGCGCCCGGGCACACGGGCGCCGGCCCGTCAGCGCGCCCGCGTGTCAGGGCGCCCGCGTGTCAGCGCGCCCGCGTGTCAGGGCGCCGGATCCTCCGCGCGCGACAGCAGGAGCGCCCGCTCGGCCGTGTTCCCGGTGAGCTCGGCGGCGCGCAGGAACGCCGTGCGGGCCTCGGCGCGCCGCCCGAGCCGGGCCAGCAGATCGCCGCGGACCGCGTGCAGCAGGTGGTAGCCGTCGATGGTGCCGCTCGCCGCGACCGCGTCGACGAGCTCGAGCCCGGCCTGCGGGCCGTGCACCTCGGCGACCGCCACGGCGCGGTTGAGCTCCACGATCGGCGACGGACGTCGCGCGGCGAGCACGGCGTACAGCCCGGCGATGCGGCGCCAGTCGGTCTCCTCCGGGGTCACCGCCATGGCGTGCGCCGTGGCGATCGCGGCCTGCAGCGCATACGGTCCGGGCGGCTGCGACCGTGCCCGGGCCAGCGCGTGCGCGCGGCCGAGCGCGGCGTATCCGCGGCGGATGAGGAGGCGGTCCCAGCGGGTGCGATCCTGGTCGCGCAGCAGCACGAGCCGCCCCGCCGGGTCGTGCCGGGCGCGCAGGCGCGAGGCCTGCAGCTCCAGCAGGGCGGCGAGTCCGAACACCTCCGGCTCCGCAGGCATCAGGGCGCACAGGATGCGGGCGAGCCGCAGCGCGTCGAAGCAGAGCTCCGTGCGCATCCAGTCGTCGCCCGCGGTCGCCGCGTAGCCCTCGTTGAACACCAGGTACATGACCTCGAGCACCGCGTCCAGGCGCTCCGCCAGCTCCGCGCCCTCTGGCACCGCATACGGGACGCCGGCGTCGCGGATCGTGCGCTTGGCCCGGGAGATCCGCCGCACGATCGTCGCGGTGGGCTGCACGTACGCCCGGGCGATCTCCTCGGTCGTGAGGCCGCCGAGCAGGCGCAGGGTCAGCGCGACCTGCGATGCGCGCGGCAGCACCGGGTGGCAGGCGGTGAAGAACAGCCGCAGCAGGTCGTCCGAGACCTCCTCGTCCGGGGCCTCGTCGACCGAGGCGGTGAGCACGTCGGCCTCGAGGAGCGGGCGCTTGCGGGCGAGCGTCTCCTCGCGCCGGATCCGGTCGATCGCGCGTCGCCGGGCGGTCACCATGAGCCACGCGCCGGGGTTCGCCGGCACGCCCTCGACCGGCCACTGCTCGAGCGCCGCGACGTGCGCGTCCTGGGCGGCCTCCTCGGCACGTCCGATGTCGCCGAGCAGGCGCGTGAGCACCGCGACGAGCTGGGGCCATTCGATGCGCCACGCCGCGTCGATCGCGCGCTGCACGGCGCGATCGACGGACATGTCGCGGCTCACTGACCGTCGAGTTCGCGCAGTTCCAGATCCATCCGCCAGGCCGGTCCGTGCAGCCGCAGGAATCGCGTGCCCCATTCGACAGCCTCATCCCGCGTGCGCGTCTGCAGCAGGCAGTAGCCGCCGACGACCTCCTTCGACTCGGTGTACGGTCCGTCGAGCACCGTCACCTCGCCGCCGGAGAGGCTGAGCACAGCACCCTCCTCGGGCGGGCGCAGCCCCGCGGTGTCCAGGAGCACGCCCGCCTTCGTCATCTCCTCGAGCAGTGCGCCCATCGCCTCCTCGAGTTCCGGATCCGGTGCCCAGTCCTCAGGGAACGACTCCAGGACGGGGCGGATCAGCATCAGGTATCGCATGGTCCGATCCTCTCTCACGCCACGCCGTAGCGCAGGTATGCGGCGCCCGCCGAGAGCACGCGCGACTCCAACAGGTCCAGCTCGAGATCCGTGCCCGCCGGGAACAGGGGCGTGCCGCCGCCGATGACCACGGGGTGCACGACGATGCGGAACTCGTCGACGAGGCCCAGCGCGAGGAACGAGTGCACCAGCTTCGGGCTCGCGTAGATCGCGATCGTGCCGCCCTCGGTCTCCTTGAGCCGGCCGAACTCCTCGGCGAGGTCGCCGCGGACCAGGCGCGTGTTGTTCCAGTCCGCCGAGGCGAGGGTGGTGGAGACCACGATCTTCGGCACCGCGTTCACCCACGCGGCGTGCTCGCGTTCGACGTCCGTGCTCTCCTCGGTGGGCTGCGTGCTCCAGTAGCCGGCCATGCCGAGGTATGTCTCCCGCCCATACACGGGGAGGTCGAAGTCCTCCTGGATGTGCTGCGCGAACGTGCTGAGCTCGTCGTCGTAGGCGCGGTTCGTCCACTCGAACCCCATCCCCTTGCCCGACGAGACGTAGCCGTCCAGGGTCATGTGCTCGAACGCCACGATCTTCCGCATGATGGTTCCTTCCGGGATGCGGGGCCGCCGTTCGGCCCCTTCACCTGTTCCGTCGAACGACGGACCCGGATCCGGACACGCATCGTCGCGGCGGGCGCTGTCGGTCCTGCATTCGGGAGAAGGGTCCTGCATTCGGCGCGGTCCGCCGGCGGCACCGCGCGTGCGGCCGGGCGTCCGACGGCCGGGGACTCAGCGCGAGGAGCGGGCGGTGCGGCCGCGCACGACGCCGACGAACGCCTCGATGTCGGGGGTGGTCGACGCCTTCGGCCAGGCCAGCAGCACGGGCGAGACCGGCGCGTCGCGCAGGATCCGG
>JAFDWP010000130.1 GCA_018268435.1 Actinomycetota bacterium | reverse complement strand
TGCTGCCGGTCTGGCAGCGCGAGGCGGCGCGGTTCGCCCCCGGACTGAGCGTGGCGGTCGTCGACCGCACCCGCGACGCGCACGGCATCGCGCTCGCGTCGCTCATCCGCGGCGCGGACCTCGTGGTCACCTCGTACACCCTGCTCCGCCTCGATGCGGAGGAGTTCGCGCGGCAGCGCTGGTCCGGTGTGGTGCTGGACGAGGCGCAGCACGTGAAGAACCCGGCGACGAAGCAGCACCAGGCCGTTGCGGCCCTCGACACCCGTGCCGTGTACGCGGCGACGGGCACGCCGCTGGAGAACGGCCTGGCCGAGCTCTGGGCGATCCTCAGCCTCATCTCGCCCGGGCTGTTCGCCTCGGCGCGGAAGTTCCGCGAGGACTTCATCCAGCCGATCGAGCAGGGCAAGGTGCCGGAGAACGCGGAGGGCGCCCCCTACCGGCGCGCGCGCATCGAACTGCTGCGCCGCAGGATCCGTCCCTTCCTCATCCGCCGCACCAAGGAGCTCGTGGCGCCCGAGCTGCCGGAACGCCAGGAGCAGGTGCTGCGCGTCGAGCTCGCGCCCGCGCACCGGCATCGCTACGACACGGTGCTGCAGCGGGAGCGGCAGAAGATCCTGGGACTGCTGCCGGACCTGGACCGGCAGCGGTTCATCGTGTTCCGTTCGCTGACCCTGCTGCGCATGCTCAGCCTCGCCCCGGGGCTCATCGAGCCGGACGATGCCGGCATCGCCTCGCGGAAACTCGAGGAGCTCGTGGACCGCCTGCTCGAGCTGCGCGCAGAGGGCCACAGGGCGCTCGTGTTCAGCCAGTTCACCTCGTTCCTGGGACTCGCGGCGGAGCGGCTGCGTCGGGCGGGGCTGCGCGTGTCGTACCTGGACGGATCGACGCGCGACCGGGATCGCGTGGTGCAGGAGTTCCGCGAGGGCGACCAGGACGCGTTCCTGCTGAGCCTCAAGGCGGGCGGCACGGGGCTCACCCTGACCGAGGCCGACTACGTGTTCCTGCTCGATCCCTGGTGGAACCCCGCCGCCGAGGCGCAGGCCGCCGATCGCGCGCACCGGATCGGCCAGGAGAACCCGGTGTTCGTGTACCGGATGATCGCCGCCGACACGATCGAGGAGAAGGTGCTCGCCCTGCAGCAGCGCAAGGCGCGGCTGTTCTCCGCGGTCCTCGACGATGAGGACCTGTTCGCGCAGACGCTGACCGCCGACGACATCCGCGAGCTGCTGAGCTGACGGCTCCGCGCACCGCACGATCGGGGTTATGCACGGGCTGTCTCCAGGCCGCTCCGGGTGCGCCCCGGTAAGATCGATGGGTCCACACAGGAGGAGAAACATGCGGATCACGGGACTCGGGCACGCCGGGATGTTCATCGAGACGACCGGCGGGAACATCATCTGCGACCCGGTGCTCGGCCCGTCGTTCTACGGATCCTGGTTCCCGTTCCCGGACAACCGCGGTCTGGACTGGGAGCGTCTCGGGCGCGAGGCGGACTTCCTCTACGTGTCGCATCGGCACCGCGACCACTTCGACCCGCGCCTGCTGGAGCGCTACATCCGCAAGGACATCGAGGTGCTGCTGCCGGAATACCCGACCGACGACCTCGAGCGGGACCTGCGCGCCCTCGGGTACGAGAACATCATCTATGCGCCCGCCGGCGAGATCATCGAGCGCGGCGACTTGAAGATCATGGTCACGCCGCTGCGCGCCCCCAGCGACGGGCCGATCGGCGACTCCTCGCTGAGCGTGGACGACGGCTCCGGTTCGCTGCTGAACCAGAACGACTCGCATCCGCTCGACCTCGAGAAGCTGCTGAAGTTCGGTCGGCCGGATGCGTACTTCACGCAGGTCTCGGGTGCGATCTGGTGGCCGATGGTCTACGACCTGCCGCTCGACGCGAAGCAGAACTTCGCCCGGCTCAAGCGCGAGGCACAGAACAAGCGCGCGATGTACTACATCGAGAAAGTAGACGCCCCGCACGTCTTCCCGATGGCGGGTCCGCCGATGTTCCTCCGCGACGAGCTGTTCGACTTCAACGGACTGGGGCGCAACGGCGAGTCGATCTTCACCGATCAGAAGCAGTTCCTCGCGCACATGAACGAGCTCGCCCCGAAGTACGACGGGCACCTGTTCGTGCCCGGCACGGTCGTGACCCTCGCCGACCGTGAGGTCGCCTCGGTCGAGCAGACCCTGTACTCCGAGGAGGAGCTGCGCCACATCTTCGACGAGAAGTGGGAGTACCTCGAGGAGCAGCGGGCGAGCCGCCAGCAGGAGATCCGTGACGAGGAGGCGCGCCGCGCGCCGGTGCTGCCGCCCGAGGAGATCCTCGCGGCGATCAAGGAGTGGTGGGAGCCGCTGCTGAAGAAGTCGCGCACGATCCGTCTCGGCGTCGGCGGCAACGTCCGCTTCCGCATCGGCGAGCTGGACATGGTCGTCGACTTCCCGAAGGCGAAGGTGCGCGAATACGCGGGGGAGGAGTGCATCTACTGGTACACGATCCCCGCGGACCTCGTCTCGACGAACATCGCCGAGCATGAGATCGACTGGTCGAACTCGATCTTCCTGTCCATGCAGTTCTCCGTGGGTCGCAGCGGCAAGTTCAACGAGTTCCTCACCACGTTCCTGAAGTGCCTGTCCGTGGACCGCATCGAGTACGTGGAGAACTGGTACCAGGAGCAGACCGACCAGACCGAGGACACCGAGATCGACGGGTGGACGCTGCAGCGGCGCTGCCCGCACCTGCGCGCCGACCTCACCCGCACCGGATCCGTCGACGAGGACGGGGTCCTCACCTGCAGCATGCACGACTGGAAGTGGGACCTGACCACGGGCCGCTGCCTGTCGACGAGCGGGCATCCGATCCGGTCGGCGAAGCTCGACCCCGTCACGGACGACGCACTGCGCCTCGGCGCCTGACGCACGACGAAGGGCGGTGGGCGGAGGGACTCGCTTCTCCTCCGCACACCGCCCTTCGTGATTTGCGCGGCGGCGGGCTCAGCCCGCGATCGCCGGCGCCGTGCGAAGCGTGTGGAGCAGGCGTGCCGCGATGTCGGCGAACGCGGCGACCAGGAGCGCGCCCAGGGCCGCGACGGAACCCCAGATCGCGAGCTCCATGCCGTTCCCGGTCAGAACGCCGTACACGCTCACGACCACGGCCGAAGCCCCGAGCA
>JAFDWP010000012.1 GCA_018268435.1 Actinomycetota bacterium | reverse complement strand
GTCCGCGAAGGACGTCGTGATCGCACCGCCACCGGTCCGCCCGGCGGCGGCGTACTCGGCGATCATCGACCGGCGGGCCATGTCGCGGTGCTGCGGGTGCTCCCGGGCGTCCCCGTCGAAGATCGCCGCACGCGCCGCGAGCAGATCGGCCGACTGCGCCTCCAGGCGGGCGATCTCGGCCCGCGTCCGGATCCAGGCGTCCAGCAGCGCCCCGCGGTCTGCGGCGGATCCGGTGCGAGGGGACATGCCTTCAATTTCGAATATATCTTCGATGAAGGGAAGGGGTGTGCAGAAGTCGTGCACGCTCGATGTCGGTGGCGCCGAGCACACTCAGGGCATGGCAGCCAGGATCCTTCTCGACGGCGGCGCGATCTCCGGCCGCGGCCGCACGCTGAACCCCTTCGTCATCGTCGATGATGCGCGCGGGTTCATCGACTTCGCGGTGCGGGTGCTCGGGGCGGAGGAGGTGAGCGAGGCACGCACCCCGACCCCCTCCGGCACGCTCATCCACGCCGAGCTGCGGATCGGCGACGCGCTCCTGCTGCTCGCGGACGCGCTGCCCGGGTGGACTCCGCGCCCCGGTCTGTTCCAGATCTGGGTCGCCGACGTGCAGGCGCTGGTCTCGGACGCGATCGCGCACGGTGCCGCGCTGGTGACGCCGCCCACGCCGTTCTACGGCGCGCTCACGCTCGCGCGGATCGAGGACCCCTGGGGGAACCTGTGGTGGTGCTACGAGCCCGTTCCGGGGCAGCCGGATCCGAGACCCGTCTGGGAGGGCGGCTCGGACACGGTGTTCCGCACGCTCGACGAGCACCTCCGAGGCCCGGGCCCGGTCGCCTAGGCCGGGGCGCCCCGGAGGAGCCGTCGCATCGTCAGGACGCGGCGCCCTGTACGCGTGCCATCCAGGCCTCGACCTCGGCGGAGGTGCGCGGGATCGCCGCGGAGAGGTTCACCGGGCCGTCGGCGGTGATGAGGATGTCGTCCTCGATGCGCACGCCGATGCCGCGGAACTCCTCGGGCACGGTCAGATCGTCGATCTGGAAGTACAGGCCGGGCTCGATCGTGAAGACCATGCCCTCCTCGATCAGCCCGTCGTAGTACATCTCCCGGCGCGCCTGCGCGCAGTCGTGCACGTCGATGCCGAGGTGGTGGCTCGTGCCGTGCACCATGTAGCGGCGGTGCTGCCCGCCCTTGTCGGCATCCAGCGCCTCCTCCGCGGAGACGGGCAGGAGGCCCCACTCGGCGGTGCGGCGGGCGATGACGTCCATCGCGGCGGCGTGCACCTCGCGGAACGGCACACCGATCTGCGCGGCGGCGAAGGCGGCGTCGGCGGCCTCGACGACGGTGTCGTAGATGCGGCGCTGCACGTCGCTGAAGGCGCCGCTCACGGGCAGGGTGCGCGTGATGTCGGCCGTGTAAAGGCTGTCGGCCTCGGCCCCCGCATCGATGAGGATGAGGTCGCCTGGCAGCACCGCGCCGTCGTTGCGCGTCCAGTGCAGGTAGCAGGCGTGCGGGCCGGAGGCCGCGATGGTGTCGTAGCCCTCCCAGCTGCCGTCGCTGCGGGCGCGCTGATGGAACACGCCCTCGACGATGCGCTCGCCGCGCGGGTGCGCGATCGCCCGAGGCAGGTCGCGGATGATGTCGTCGAAGCCGTTCGCGGTGATCTCCACGGCGCGGCGCATCTCGGCGATCTCGTACGCGTCCTTGACCAGACGCAGCTCGGAGACGATCTGGGTGAGCTCGGCGTCCTCGTCGACGACGAGGTCGTCGGATCCGCTCGCGAATTCGTCGAGGTGCGCGGTCGCGAGGCCCAGGTCGGCGGCGACGCCGGCGAGCGCCGGGCGCGGGCCGATCCAGAACTCGCCGATCGTGGCGTCGGAGTAGAACTCGCTCGTGGTGCGGTCGGCGCGCTCGCGGAAGTACAGCGTGACGTCATGACCATCGGCGGTCGGCTCGAACACCAGCACCGAGTCGGGCTCGGAGTCGGCGGCCCAGCCGGTGAGGTGCGCGAAGGCGGAGTGTGCGCGGAACGGGTAGTCGGTGTCGTTGCTGCGCTGCTTGAGGGATCCGGCGGGGATCACGAGGCGCTTGCCGGGGAACGCGGCGGACACGGCCGCGCGACGGGCGGCCGCGAAGGAGGCCTGCGCCCGGGGTGCGGGGAGGGTCTCGGGGCGCTCGGCCCAGCCCGTGGAGATCGTGTCGAGGAAGCCCTGCGGGAAGGGCTGGCGGCGGTTGGTGGAAGTCGAGGTGGTCGCGGTGGCGGCGTCGCCCGGCTGCTCGATCGTGTCGTGCTCGGAGGTCATGCCTTCATCCTCTCACCGGTGCATGAGAGCCGGATCCGCCCCGGTGGGGGAAGGGCCCGGACCGTCGACGGACGATCCGGGCCCTCCCGCCGTGCGGGACGTCAGATCAGTTGACGGCCTTGAGTGCGTTCACGATGCCGTGACCGTAGTAGCTGTTCAGTTCGGCCGTGCCGACGCACGTCGCACCCTCGCCGTACTGCGGCTCGGAGCATTCGGTCGGCGTCGCGTCGTCCTCGAGCTTCTGCACCATCTGCGCCGGGGTCAGGTCGGGGTGCATCGACTTCATCAGGGCGAGCACTCCGGCGACGTGCGGGGACGCCATCGAGGTGCCGCTCTTGTAGGCCCAGCCTCCGGGAACGGTCGAAGCGATCCGGGAGCCGGGGGCCGCCACGTCGATCTCGCCGAGACCGCGGTTGGAGAAGTACGACAGCTGCCCGCTCTGCGTGATCGAGGAGACGGTCACCACCCCCGGGACCTGCGCGGGGATGTCCTTGCAGCCCTGGTTGATCGTGCGCGGGGTGGGCGTCGCGGCGTCGTCCGGGCTGCCCAGGTCCTCGGTGTTGACCGTGAGGTCGAGCCCGGAGTTGCCCGCGGCGGCGGCGCTCACGACGCCCTTCGCGCTGGACCAGTTCACGGCGCGGGCGACGGCCTCGCGGACGGCGGCCTGATCGGGCTGATCGTCGCACCAGAACTCGAACGGGTCGATGTAGTAGCTGTTGTTGGTGACGTCCATGCCGCGCTGCGCCGCCCACATGAAGCCGCAGACCGCGTATTCCGGGTAGATGAACCCGTCGTCGTTGACGACCTTGACCGAGGCGAGCCGCACGTTCGGGGCGACGCCGACGATGCCGATCCCGTTGCGCACGCCGGCGATCGTGCCGGCGACGTGGGTGCCGTGGTCGGAGGTGGTCGGGTACCAGCCGCCCGCGCTCTGGTCAGGACGCCCGCCGGCCGTGCAGTTCACGGAGTCGGCGACGTCGATGTTCGCCTGAAGGTCGGGGTGGTTCGGGTCGATGCCGGAGTCGAGCACGCCGACCAGGACGTTGTGACTGCCGTCGGTGACGGCGTTCGCCTCGGTGGCGTGGATCATCGTCATGTCCCACTGCAGCGATTCGAGCGAGTCGGATCCGGTCCCCGGCACGGGCGTAGAGGGCTCGTCGCCGTTGAGCGGCTTGTTCTTGCCCTTCTTCCACCCTGAGGATCCGGGACCCCACGGCACCTGCGGGCCGGTGACCTTGTCCTTCACCTCGACCGAGCGGGTCGCGCCCACAGAGGCGACGACGTTCTTGCCCTTGATCTTCACCGTGTCGCGGAACGCGGCGCGATCGGACTGCGCGATCACGACGCCGATCTCGGGCCAGCTCTGCACGACGAAACCGCCGGCCTCGGTCACGGCCTTCTCCGCCTTGCGGGTCTGGCCGGGGTTCGCCTGGCCGATGTTGACGACGTAGCTCATCACCGTCCCGTCCGGTGGGTCGATCGGGACGGGCGTGGATTGCTCGCTGGTCGCGGCTGAGGCGCTGAGGGAGCCGGCGAGGATCAGGCCGAGTGCTGCGACGGTGCAGACGATCGGGCGGAATGAGCGGTGAACGGTTGGCATCCTCATGGGTGAGGGTCCTCTCGTGTGATGACGACCGGTCTGGGGAACCGGGTCGGGCAGATGGCCCTGTCATCGTTTCTAGCCGTCGCTCTCAGCAGATTCAATGCTTGCTGACAGCGAGATAACAGGGTAAGGGGGCGTGCGCGAATGTCCTTCGCACGGCCCGCGCATGGGCTTCATGACTACCGTGGAGGCATGACCGATCTCGCCCCCGTCCGTCGCTCCGCCCTGTCCTGGCCATGGGCGGTGGGGATCGACGTCGTGCTCGTGGTCGTCTTCGCGGCGATCGGACGCGCCAGCCACGAGCACTCCGACGACATGCTCGGAGTGCTGCGGACGGCGTGGCCTTTCCTGGTGGGGCTCGCGATCGGCTGGGCGGCGCTGCGGGCGTGGAGGGCCCCCGCCGCGCCGCTGCGCACCGGAGTGCCGCTGGTGGTCATCACGGTGGCGCTGGGGATGGTCCTGCGGGTCGTGACCGGCGGCACGACGGCGGTGGCGTTCATCATCGTCGCCACCGTGACCCTGCTCGTGCTCCTCGTGGGGTGGCGCGGCATCGCGGCGCTGATCGGCCGCATGCGCGCGCGCCGCTGAGCGCTACGGCGTCACACGCTCCAACTGCGTGATGAGCGCGCGGTGGTCGCTGCCGCCGGCGTCGGCGGGCAGGACCGCGGATCCGGTCGGGCGCCACTGCGCGGTCGTCATGACGTGATCGATCGGCGCGCCGATGAGCGACGGCACCGAGGTCGGCCAGGTGCCGACGGCACCGGATCCGGTGCGCGACGCCGCATCACGGCATGCGCCGAGATCCCCGCCGTCGACGCCGAGCGGGCCCATGTGGTCGAGCGTGGCGTTGAAGTCGCCCGCGAGGATGACGTTCCTCCCGGCGGGGCACTGGTCGGCGACCCAGCGCAGATCGTCCGCCCAGCCCGTCATCGCGTCCTCGCGCGGTGCGACGGTGTGCACGGCGACCACCGTGGGGCCGTCTCCGGTCACCGGCATGACCACCGCGCTCGGCACGGAGGAGGTGTTGCTCGACCCGTCGGCGGAGGACGGGATCACCGAGTAGTCGCCGAGGGACGGCGAGATCAGCACCGTCGTCTGCCAGGAGTCCGGTCCCTTGGTCACCTCGGGCCGGTACTGCACGTGATGCACCCACATCGGGTGACCGGCGTCGCGCAGCATCAGGGCGATGTCCTCGCCGACGGCCTCGGTGGTCTCCGGCAGGGCGACGATGTCGGCCTTCTGCGCGACGATGGTCTTCGCGATCACGTCGGCGGGGACCGCCTCCCCGGCGGTGTTCCAGGCGAGCACGCGCACGCTCGAGGCGGTCTTCGTCGGCAGCGTGTCGGCCGTGTCGATGCCGCGCATCGCGAGGATCGCCGCGGAGGCCCCGCCGCCGATCAGGGCGACGAGCGCGATCGAGGCAGCGAACCCGCGCAGCGGCCGCGCCAGCATCAGCAGCAGGGCGAGGATCAGGATCGCGCCGAACGCCAGCACGAGGAGCGCACGCGAGGCCACGATCTGCGTGATCGGAAAGGTCTGCTCGAGGTGGAAGAACTGCGGCCAGGTCACGATCACCGTGGCGATCGCGAAGAGGACGGTGAGCAGGATCCCGATCAGTCGAAGCATCGCGTCCGAGCCTAGGCGAAGGGATCTGTGAGCCGTCTGGTGCCCGTGCATCGCTACGCTCAGAGGATGACCGATGCCGATCCGACGCCGCGACCCGCCCTGTTCGCAGGTCCGATCGATCTGCATCTGCACTCGAACCGCTCCGACGGCACCGAGGATCCCGCCCTCGTCGTCGAGCGCGCGGCGCAGCAGGGCCTGGGCACCGTCGCGCTGACCGACCACGACACCGCGGCGGGCTGGGCCGAGGCTGCGGGGGCGGCTGCGGAGCAGGGGATGACGTTCATCCCCGGCATGGAGATGTCGTCGAAGGACGGCTGGCGCAGCGTGCACGTGCTCGCCTACCTGTTCGATCCGACCGATCCCGACCTCCTCGCCGAGACCGCGCGGATCCGCGACGACCGGATCGGCCGCGCCGAGCGGATCGTCCGCAACATCGGCCGGGACTACCCGCTGCGCTGGGAGGACGTGCTGGAGCAGACCGACCGGGATGCCACGATCGGGCGTCCGCACATCGCCGACGCCCTGGTCGCGCGCGGGATCGTGCGGGACCGCGGCGAGGCGTTCGACGGGATCCTGCACCCGCGCGAGGGCTACTACGAGGGGCACTACGCGCCGGATCCGCTGACCGCGATCGAGCTCATCACCCGGGCGGGCGGCGTGGCGGTGATCGCGCATCCGGCCGGGCGGGAGCGCATGACCGACGCGAGCCTGCGTCGCCTCATCGACGCGGGTCTCGGCGGGCTGGAGATCGACCACCGTGAGAACACCCCGGAGGGGCGCGCCTGGCTGCATCGCGTGGCCGCCGAGCACGACCTCATCGTGACCGGATCCAGCGACTACCACGGAGCCGGAAAGCCCAACGTCCCCGGGGAGAACACGACGGATCCGGCGATGCTGCAGCGCATCATAGACCGCGGATCCGGGTCGGCGCCGGTCTACCCGGTCGGCTGACGCGCGCCGCGCTCCCGCGCCGGTTCCCGCCTCGCGCTCCAGCACCGCGCTCCGGCACCGCGCTCCCCGCACCGCGCTCCGGCACCGCGCTCCCCACCGGTTCCACGCACCGCGCTCCCCGCCGAAACCCCCCACTATCGCCGAAACCCCCTCGCAGATCCGTTGTTGCGAGGGGGTTTCGGCGGTGCGAGGGGGTTTCGGCGTGACATGCGGGCGCGGCGGACGCGGGCGCCCTGACGTGCGGCGCGGACGCGGGGAGCCCGGACGCGGGGAGCCCAGACGCGGGGCGCCCGGACGCGGGGCGCCCAGACGCGGGGAGCCCAGACGCGGGGAGCCCCGACGCGGGGCGCCTCGACGGGCCCCGCGGAGCTCAGGCCCCGGTCTGCGGGGCGGTGCCGCCGGCCGCACCGCCGGAGGGGCGGCGACGACGGCGACGGCGCTGCGCGGCGGGCTTGCCGTCGTGGTGCTCCGAGCCCTGGCCGTCGTGCGTGCCGGAGCGCTCGGCGCCGCCCTCGGCATCACCGGCGGACGCGGCCTTGGCGGGCGCCTCTGCGCCCTCGGCGAAGGTGGATCCCACCTCGTCCGCGGCGCGACGGCGGCGACGACGGCGACGCGTGGTGCCCTCGTTCGTGCCCTCGGCGGCGGCATCGGCCGCACGCTGGGGCTCGCGCTGCTTGCGCGCGGGCTTCTCCGACACCGGCGCGGTGACCAGGCGGCCCTTCGTGCCGACGGGGATGTTGAGGTCCTCGTACAGGTGCGGGCTGGAGGAGTAGGTCTCGATGGGTTCGGGCTGGCCGAACTCGAGCGCGCGGTTGATCAGGGCCCACTTGTGCAGGTCCTCCCAGTCCACGAACGTGACCGCGATGCCCGTGCGCCCGGCGCGGCCGGTGCGGCCGGCGCGGTGCAGGTACGTCTTGTCCTCGTCCGGGATGGTGTGGTTGATCACGTGCGTGACGTCGTCGACGTCGATGCCGCGGGCGGCGACGTCGGTCGCGACCAGCACGTCCTTCTTGCCGGCCTTGAACGCCGCCATCGAGCGCTCGCGCTGATCCTGGCCCATGTCGCCGTGCACGCCGCCGACGTTGAAGCCGCGGTCGCTGAGCTCGTCCACGAGGCGCTGCGCGGCGCGCTTGGTGCGCGTGAAGATCACGGTCTTGCCGCGGCCCTCGGCCTGCAGGATGCGGGCGATGACCTCGTCCTTGTCGAGCGAGTGCGCGCGGTAGACCAGGTGCCGGATGTTCGCCTGCGTGAGGCCCTCGTCGGGGTCGTTCGCGCGGATGTGGATCGGGTTCGTCATGAAACGGCGCGCGAGCGCGACGATCGGACCCGGCATGGTGGCCGAGAACAGCTGGGTGTGCCGCACCGCCGGGACCTTGGAGAAGATCTTCTCGATGTCGGCGAGGAAGCCGAGATCCAGCATCTTGTCGGCCTCGTCGAGCACGACCTCGGTCGCGTTCGAGAGGTCGAGCAGACGCTGGTTGGCCAGGTCGATGAGGCGGCCGGGGGTGCCGACGACGATCTGCGCGCCGGCCTTCAGCTGCTCGATCTGGCCCTCGTAGGCCTTGCCGCCGTAGATCGCGACGACGCTGGTCGAGCGTCCGGAGGTGAGCAGATCCATGTCCTCGTACACCTGCACCGCGAGCTCGCGGGTGGGCACGACGATGAGCGCCTTGACGCCGTGCTCGGGGTCCAGCCCGAGACGCTGCACCACGGGGATGCCGAAGCCGAAGGTCTTGCCCGTGCCCGTCTTGGCCTGTCCGATGATGTCCTGACCCGGCAGCCCCAGCGGGATCGTCTGCTCCTGGATCGGGAAGGCGTCCACGATGCCCTTGGCCGCGAGCGCGGCCACGATGTCCTGATCGATGCCGAGATCGGCGAAAGTCGTCACTGTCTTCTGTTGCCTGTCCGGCGGGCCGTGTGATCCTGGGCGCCGCCTCGTCGATGAGTCCACGCCGGATCCGTATGCACAGGCGCGGGGGCTCCGATCCGTCGCCGGAGCAGCCTCCAGCCTACCGGAGGGCACTGTCGACTCCGGGATCGATCTCCGGGATCGATCTCCGGGATCCTTCTCCGCGGTCGCCGGGACGAGGATGCGCGCCGTCCCCGGGGCGGAGGACCCCTCCACTAGGCTGGGCGCGTGGTGAGGTGGTTCTGGCAGCGCGACACGGCGCCGCGACGCACGCTGGTGCTCCGCTCCCGGGGGGATGCGGGCGATGCGACCCGTGTCGACTTCGCGGAGCTGGCGCCCGAGCTGAACACGTTCCTCGGCCAGGCGGCCTACCTGCAGCTGGGCTACTTCGAGACGCTGACCCGGCTGATCCGGGCGACCGACGACCTCGCCGAGAAGGAGATCCTCTCGCGTGCGGCGGGCGCCGCCCTCGCCAAGCACCACGGCATCGTCGCGATCATCGCGGCGCACGGGGACAAGGCGACCGAGGTGATGCTGCCGTTCCGTGAGCAGCTGGACGCCTTCCGTCGCAAGACGCTGGGCCCGCGAATCGCGGAGACAATGCTGGCCGTCTATCTCACGGCCGGCATGCTCGACGACTTCTACATCGCGCTCGCCTCCAGCTACGGCGAGACCGGGGCGAAGGTCGCCAGGATCCTGTCCGAGGCGGATGACCGGCACGAGATCATCGGGATCGTGCAGGCCACGATCGCGAGCGACGAGCAGTGGCGCTCCCTGCTGTCGATGTGGGGCCGCCGACTGGTGGGCGACACGATCCTCGTCGCCCGTGCCGCGCTGCGGCCGCACCTGCCCGGCGCCGAGGACGACAAGCTCGAGCCGGTGTTCACCGAGCTCATGGGGGCGCACGCCCGCCGCATGGATGCGATGGGGCTCGCCTCCTAGGAACCGGGCGCGGGCGCGCCCGGCTCCTCCGAGGTCACCGCACGAGGGCGTCGTCTCCGAGCACCGCACGGGCGGTGAGCATGCCGCCCGAGAGCGACGCCGAGTCGAAGCCGGACTGCGTCAGCAGGCGATGCGCGATGTGCGAGCGCACACCGGATCCGCACAGCGCCCGCACGGGGCGGCCGGCGGCGGCGGTGCGCACCTCGTCGAGGCGGTCGCGCAGCTCGGTGTGCGGGATGTGCAGCGCACCCGGCAGGTGGCCGGCGTCGAACTCCGCCGCACTGCGCACATCGAGGATGAGCGACTCCTCGCGCAGGTGCTCCCAGTCCTCGGCGTACCAGAGCGCGAGGGTGCCGTCGACGACGTTGGTTCCGACCATGCCGGCGAGGTTCACCGGATCCTTCGCGCTGCCGTACACGGGGGAGTAGGCGAGGTCGAGGTCGATGAGATCGGCGGCCGTGAAGCCGGCACGGATCGCCGTGGCCAGCACGTCGATCCGCTTGTCGACGCCCTCGCGGCCGACGGCCTGGGCGCCGAGGACGAGGCCGTCCCCGCGGCGGATGTGCACGACGAGCGCCATCTGCGACGCCCCGGGGAAGTACCCGGCGTGCTGCGTGGGGTGCAGGTGCAGCGTGTCCGCCTCGATGCCGGCCTCGCGCAGCGCGGCGCGGTTGGCGCCGGTGAGTGCGGCGGTCAGGTCGCCGACCCGCACGATCGCCGTCCCCACGGGGGCGGGTAGCGGACGAGCGGTCTCGGGGCGGATGATGTGATCCGCGATCTGGCGCCCCGCGCGGTTGGCGGGACCGGCCAGGGCGACCGGGCGGCGCAGGCCCGTGATGGCGTCGACGGAGAGCACGGCGTCCCCCGCGGCATAGACGTCCGGGAGGTTGGTGCGTCCGTGCTCGTCGACGAGCATCGCGCCGCGCTCGCACGCGACGCCCGCGGCCTCGAACACGGCCGTGTCGGGCCGCACGCCCACGGAGAGCAGGATCACGTCGGCGTCCAGGCGGCGGCCGTCCGCGAGCACGACGGTGTCGTGGCCCTCGTGCCGCTCGACGGACTGCGCGGCGACGCCGGCGTGGACGGTGATGCCCAGGCGCTCCAGCTCGGCCGCGACGGGGGCCGCGATCTCGGACTCCAGGGGCGGCAGCACGTGCGGGGCGAGCTCGACGAGGTCGACCTCCAGCCCCTGCTGGCGCAGCGCCTCGGCGGCCTCCAGGCCGATGAAGCCGGCGCCGAGCACGACGGCGCGCCGCAGGGCGGCGTCGCCGCCGGCCTCGATGCGCTCGCGCAGCAGCACCGCGTCGTCGACCGTGCGCAGCGTGGTCACCCGCGGCGAGTCGAGCCCGGGCAGCGGCGGACGCACGGCGACCGCGCCGGGGGCCAGGATGAGCGCGTCGTAGGACAGCTGCTCCTCGCCCTCGGGCCCACGCACCGTCACCGTCTTCGTGGCGGCGTCGAGGGCGATGGCCTCATGGTGCGCGCGCACGTCCAGGTCCAGCGCGGCGCGCAGCTTCGCGGGCGTCTGCACGAGCAGGCTGTCGCGGTCCTCGATCTCGCCCCCCACGTAGTAGGGGAGTCCGCAGTTGGCGAAGGAGACGTGCGCGCCGCGTTCGAGCACGATGATCTCCGCGCTCTCGTCCAGACGGCGGGCGCGCGCCGCCGCACTCATCCCGGCGGCCACGCCGCCGATGATCACGATCCGCCGGGCCCGATCCGTCATGGCCGGCCTCAGCGTCCGAAGATCCGGGACAGCAGTCCGCCGCCCTTCGCGGCGGCCGCCGCGTCGATCTCCGCCTGGGAGTGCTTCCCGTTGCACCACTGCGCCGCGGGCACGGTGCGCTTCACCTCGGACACATGCTGGCCGCATCCGGCCCA
The DNA here is from genome assembly GCA_018268435.1 of Actinomycetota bacterium. Taxonomy (GTDB): domain Bacteria; phylum Actinomycetota; class Actinomycetes; order Actinomycetales; family Microbacteriaceae; genus Microbacterium. The sequence continues at coordinate 10,148 of JAFDWP010000012.1, read as the reverse complement.
GGTCGTCTTCCCACACGTCTTGCACGTGACTGCACGGCACATATCTGCTCCTCATCCCAGGGTGCTGTCGAATACCCCCGGGAGTATCAATCTAACATACCCCCGGGGGTATACTCGACGCATGAGCAGCACCGAGACGACCCCGGACATCGCCGACGAGGCGCGCGCGATGCAGCACGACCCGGAGGCGGGGCGGAAGATCGCGAACCGCCTGCGCAGGGCGCACGGACAGCTCGCCGCCGTCATCACGGCGGTCGAGGGCGGGGACGACTGCCGCACGATCGTGCAGCAGCTCTCCGCGGTCTCCAAGGCGCTGGACCGTGCGGGCTTCCTGGTCATCTCCACCGCGCTGCGCGAGTGCCTGACCGATCCCGGTGCCGAGGGCGCGGCGAATCCCGAGGAACTGGAGAAGCTGTTCCTCTCGCTCGCCTGAGCGCTCGCAGACAGGACGCCGCCCGCGCGGGGCGGAGAGCGCTCAGACGCCGAGCTCGATCCGGCGCGCCGCGTCGCCGTGACGGCGCACGCGGGTGAGGATCACGCCGGTGACGGCGGAGGCGAGGACCGCCCCGCCCAGGGCGATCAGCCACAGCCACACGCTGGACTCCTTCAGCCCCGCCCACTGCCCCAGCGTGTAGGCGGCCCCCGCGACAGCGGTCGCGATGGCGGGGACGAGCGCGACCCCGCGCACGTCGCGGTGCGGGATCGCGTAGTGCACGGCTACGCCGAGCACGCAAGCGGCGATCAGCGCGAGCAGGATGTACATGCGGCTCAGGCGACGAAGCCGACGCGACGGGACTCCTCGGTCCCGAGCTCGACGTAGCCGAGGTTTGCGGTCGGCACGATGTAGGAGTTGCCCTTCACGTCGGAGAGCGACACGTGGCTCGCACCCTGATCGAGCGCGCCGGCGATCTGCGCGCGCACCTCGTCGGCAGAGGCCGAGGTCTCGAAGCTGAGCTCGCGGCCGGTGTTGATGATGCCGATGCGGATCTCCACGGAATGCTCCTTGCATGTCGATGTCCCGTCACTCTATCGCGGGCGTGGCGGGCCGGGATCGCCCGCGACACGGTGTTCGCCGAGGGCGATTCCGCAGGCCCTCGGACGGAGCGCGGCCGGACCGGGCGGGCGATGTCGGCTGCGGCCGATAGCGTGGAGGGATGCCCGACGCCCCCGTCCCGCCCCCCGCGCAGGCGGCGGTGATCGACGCCCCGACCTCCGCGGTGGGCACCGTGATCGGCGCTCCGGGCACCGGCAAGACGCATGCGCTCGTGGAGCGCGTCGCGGCGCTGATCGAGCGCGGCCTCGCGCCGGAGGAGGTGCTCGCGCTGACGCCGAACCGGCAGGCCGCCACCGCCCTGCGCGACCGCATCGGCGTGCGGGTGCGCGTCGCGACGCCCGGCCCGCTGGCACGTTCGCTCGGATCCTTCGCGTTCCAGCTCGTCCGCGGCACCATGGTGCACGCCGGTCTGGAGCCGCCCGCCCTGCTCACCGGCGCCGACCAGGATCGGATCATAGCGGACCTGCTGGCGGGCGACGCCGAGGACGAGCGGGACGGCCTGCGCAGCCGCTGGCCGGAGCACCTCGGGCCCACGGTGCGCTCGTCGCGGGCGTTCCGCTCCGAGCTGCGCGCCTTCCTCGCCGAGGGCACCGAGCTCGGCGTCACGCCCGCCGAGCTGGAGGCCTCCGAGCGTCCGGCGTGGCAGGCGGTGGGGTCCTTCGCCCGCGCCTACCGCAGGGTGCTGGACCGCGCACGGTCCGCGCACCGCGACGCCGCGGACCTGCTGGCCGAGGCCGCGGCGATCCTGCGCGGCGCGGCCCCGGCGCTGCTGGGGCCCCTGGGCCGGCTCCGCGTGGTGCTCATCGACGACGCGCAGGAGCTCACGGCGGGCGGGGTGGCGCTGGTCGAGGCGCTCCGGACCCGGGGCGTGGCGGTGCTCGCGTTCGGCGACCCCGACATCTCCTCCGGCGCCTTCCGCGGGGCGGGGCCCGAGCTGTTCGCGGGGCTGTCGGCCCTGCTCGGCGACGTGCACGTGCTCGACGAGCCGCATCGGCAGGATCCGCCGCTCACCGCCCTCACCCGCACCGTCGTGCAGACGATCGGCGCATCTGGCCGGATCGAGCATCGGCGGGCGCCGGTCGCGGCCGCCGCGCCCGCGGATCCGGAGGCCGTGCAGGCCTTCATCGCCCCGTCGCCGCATGAGGAGCACGACCTCATCGCGCGCACCCTGCGCGAGTGGCACCTGCTGCACGGCGTCGCCTGGGAGCGCATGGCGGTCATCGCGCACGACACCCGGCAGGTCGCCTCGCTCGAGGCCGAGCTCGCCGCCCGCGAGGTGCCCACGAGGGCGGCGGGGGTGCAGCGCCCGCTCGGCAGCGAGATCGTGGTGCGCGACATCGTCGGCATCGTCCGGCTCGCGCTCACGGAGCCTGCGGAGCGGGATCCGCAGCTGCTCGCCGAGGCGCTGCGCACGCCGTTCGGCGGCCTCGACGGCGTCGGACTGCGTCGGCTGCGTGCCCGGCTGCGGCACCTCGAGCTCGAGGCGGGCGGATCCGCTCCGGCCCGGCTGCTGCTGCGCGACGGCATCGCCGAGCCGGCGCAGCTCGCCCGGGTGGACACCGCCGAGGCGCGCACCGCGGACCGCTTCGGCACCGTGCTGCGCGAGGTGCGCGCCGGCTGGCAGCGCGGTGAGACGATCCACGAGCTGCTGTGGCGGGTGTGGGACGGATCGCGTGCCCCCGACGGGCGTCGGCTCGACGTCGCCTGGCGGGAGATCGCGGACGGTGCGGGACCCGGCGGGGCCCGGTCCGCGGGCACCGAGACCGCGCGCGCCCTGGATGCGCTGGTCGCCCTGTTCGACGCCGCCAAGCGGTCGATCGAGCGGGCTCCGGAGAAGGGGCCGGAGGCGTTCATCCACGACATCCTCGACAGCGAGGTGCCGGAGGACTCGCTGTCCGCCCCGGAGCGACCCGGCGCGGTCACCCTGATGACCCCGGCCACCGCGCTGGGCACGGAGTTCGACGCGGTCGTGATCGCGGGCGTGCAGGACGGCGTGTGGCCGAACGTGCGGCTGCGCGGCGGCCTGCTGGAGACCTGGCGGCTCGGCGAGGCCGTGGCCGCGGCGCGCTCCGGCGAGCCCGAGCATGCACACTCCACGCTCGACCGCCGCCGTGCCGCGCTGCACGACGAGCTGCGTCTGTTCGTGCGCGCGATCTCCCGACCGCGGCACCGACTGCTCGTCACCGCGGTCGACGATGACGACCAGAGCCCGAGCGCCTTCCTCGGCTTCCTTCCGGATCCGCTGCCGCCCGTCGTCGAGAACGGCGTCGAGCGGCACGCGCATCCGCTCACCCTGCGCGGGCTCGTGGCCCGGCACCGGCGGGTGCTGACCACCTCCGCCGATCCTGTCGCGCGGGCCGCCGCGGCCGGGCAGTTGCGGCTGCTCGCCGAGGCCGAGGTGCCCGGCGCCGACCCGGACGGCTGGTACGGCGTGCGTCCGCCGTCGGACGACCGACCGCTGCGCGACCTCGAGACCGGCTCCGTGTCCGTGTCGCCGTCGCGGCTGGAGTCCTTCGAGGAGTGCGGCGTGAACTGGGCGGTGTCGGCGCTCGGCGGCGACGCCGTCGCGCCGCCCTCGGCAGGCATCGGCACGATCGTGCACGCCGCCATGGAGCATGTGCCCGACGGGGATCTCGAGGAGATGCGGCGCATCCTGGACGCGCGCTGGAGCGAGCTCGACTTCGAGACCCCGTGGATCGACGCCAAGGAGCGCCGCCGGGCCGATCTGTACCTGCAGCGGCTGCACGGCTATCTGACCGAGGTGCAGCGGGAGGGCGGACGGGTGGTCGCCGCGGAGGGCGGCTTCCGGTTCGCCGTCGACCTCGCCGCCGAGCCGCACGCCCACCCGGTCGACCCCGAGCAGCCCGCGCATCAGGCGGTCGTCAGCGGCTACATCGACCGGGTCGAGGCGTATCCCGCGGGATCCGGCGAGCACGAGGCCGCCCGCGGGCGCACCTGGAGCAGGATGGCGGATCCCACCGCCGGGGAGCGCGTGGTGGTGGTGGATCTGAAGACCGGCAAGTACGAACCGGAGACGGAGGCGAAGGTGGTGGAGCACGCACAGCTCGCGGCCTATCAGCTCGCCGTCGAGCAGGGCCAGGTGGACGGGGCGGACCCGCACGCGCTCGCCGGGGCCCGGCTCGTGCTCGTCGCGCAGACCATCGGGCAGAGCCCGTACCGCGTGGCGCACCAGCACCGGCTGGGCGACGAGGAGCGCACGGCGTTCCTGGAGCGCGTGGCCGAGGCCGGCCGCGGCATGGCGGCGTCCAGCTTCACGGCGCAGGTCGAGGCGCACTGCGCCGACACCCAGGTGCGGATCAGCCCGTGCCGGATCCACACGATCCCGGCGGTGAGCGCATGACCGCGGAGAGCGCGGCGAGCGCGGCGACCGAGGCGACCGCGGCCGACGGCTGGGGCGACGGACACGGCATCTCCGCGACGGACATCGCGGCGGCGCTCGGTCTGCCCACCCCGACCCCGGCGCAGCAGCGCGTGATCGAGGCGCCGCCGACGCCGGCGCTCGTCGTCGCCGGCGCGGGCAGCGGCAAGACCGAGACGATGTCGGGACGGGTGGTCTGGCTCGTCGCGAACCGCTTCGTCGAGCGCGACGAGATCCTCGGCCTCACCTTCACCCGCAAGGCCGCGGGGGAGCTGGCCGAGCGCATCTCGGCGCGCCTGGACCGCATCGACGAGTACGGCCGCCGCGGACTGCTGCCGCATCTCGCGGAGATCGTCCGCACCGGTGCGCTCGACCGCGTCGCCGCCGCGAGCGGCCCCGCCCAGCGCGCGGTCGTGCAGCGCGAGGTGCTCGACGCCCTCGCGGAGCGCTTCGGGACCGGGTGGGATCCGACCGCGCCGCGTGCGGCGGAGGATCTGATCCTGCGCCCCCGGGTGTCCACGTACAACGCGTTCGCGGACGGGATCGTGCGCGAGCACGCCGCGCACATCGGCCGCGACCCGGACGCCGCGATGCTCAGCCAGTCGGCATCGTGGCTGATCGCGCGGGCGGTCGTGCTGCGCGCGGAGATCCCGGGTCTGGAGGAGGTGGAGCGGTCCCTCAACGGCGTGATCGACGCCGTGCAGCGCCTCGCCGGCGACGTCCTGGACCACCGGGTCGACCTCGACGCGATGGTGCGCATCGCGGTCGGGCAGGCGCGCGACTTCGAGCCCTACATCGGCAACGGCGACGTGGCGAAGGCCGTGGAGAACCTCCGCGCCCTGCCGATCCTCGCCGATCTGGTGCGGGAGTACATCGCGGAGAAGTCGCGCCGCGGCGTGCTCGACTTCGCCGATCAGGTCGGCGGCGCGTTCGACATCGTGCAGGCCTCGCCCGAGGTGCGCGCCGAGCTGCGCGCCCAGCACCGCGTCGTGCTGCTGGACGAGTACCAGGACACGTCCGTGATCCAGACCCGCTTCCTCGCCGCGCTGTTCCGCGACGGCGCGGTGATGGCGGTGGGGGATCCGCATCAGTCGATCTACGGCTGGCGCGGCGCGAGCGCCGACAACCTGTACGCGTTCGGGCGCACCTTCGCCGAGGAGCAGCCCGCGCGCACGTACAGCCTGATGACGAGCTGGCGCAACGACGAGCGCATCCTCGACGTCGCCAACCGCGTGCTGCAGCCGCTGCAGAGGCCCGGGCTGGACGTGCCGGCGCTCGAGCCGCGTCCCGGTTCCGGATCCGGCGCGGTGGGCGTGCGGTACGCCGAGACGGTGGACGACGAGGCCGCCGAGGTGGCGACGTGGTTCGCCGAGCGCCGGGCCGCGCACGACGAGGCCGCGGCGGGGCGACCGCACACCGGGGCGATCCTGTTCCGCTCCAAGCGGCACATGCAGACGTTCGCCGGCGCGCTCGCCGCGCAGGGGATCCCGCACCGGATCCTCGGGCTCGGCGGCCTGCTCGCCACCCCCGAGGTGGTCGACGTGGTCTCCGCGCTGCGCGTGATCCACGACCCGACCGCCGGCTCCGCCCTGATCCGGCTGCTGGTGGGGCCGCGGTTCGCCCTCGGCGTGGCCGACATGGCGGCGCTGTACGACCTGGCCCGGGAGCTCGCGGTGCGCGACGGCGCGCTCCAGCCGGTGACCGAGGAGCTGAAGCAGCTGCTGCGCTCGTCCCGCGGCGCCGACGAGGCCGTCTCGATCGTCGATGCCGTCGACTTCGTGCGCACCGCGCGCGACGACTACCGGCTGCTCGAGCGGATCAGCCCCACCGGCCGGGCGCGCCTGCGTCGCGCGGGGGAGATGTTCGAGCGTCTGCGCCGCGCCGCCGGGCAGCCGATCCTCGAGCTCATCCGCATGATCGAGTCCGAGCTGCGCCTGGACATCGAGCTCGCCGTGAACGAGACCCGAGGCCCGGCGCGCGTCGCGGCGACCCAGCTGCGCGCGTTCGGCGACGAGGTGCGCGCGTTCCTGGTCGCCGATGACCGCGGCACGATCGCCAGCCTGCTGGCCTGGCTGGACAAGGCCGAGATGACCGACGAGCTGATGCCGCGCACCGAGCCGCCCGAGCCCGGCGTGGTGCAGCTGCTCACGATCCACGGCTCCAAGGGCCTGGAATGGGATGCGGTCGCCGTGGTGCGCCTTGTGGAGGACGAGCTGCCGGGGCGCATCGCCGATGCCCAGGGCTGGTTCGGATTCGGCGTGGTGCCCTTCGCCCTGCGCGGCGACAGCGACGCGCTGCCGCGGTTCCGCTGGGACCCGGAGTCGGCGAAGGAGCAGGCCGGGGCGGATCCGCGCAAGCGCGAGAAGGCCGCCCTGGACTCGCTGGCCGCGGGGATCACCAAGGCCTACCCGCACGGGGGCGCGCTGCGCCGGTTCAAGGACGACTACCGGGACTACCAGCGCGCCGAGGAGCGCCGCCTGGCCTACGTCGCGGTGACCCGCGCGCGCACCGACCTGCTGCTCACGGGTTCGCACTGGTCGGGGCAGAAGACCATGCGCCGCCCGAGCCCCTATCTGCTCGAGGCGATCGAGGAGCTCGGACTCGAGCCGCTGCCCGGGGCCGAGGGCGAGGAGAACCCCTACGAGGGCACCGCACGCACGAGCGTGTGGCCGATGGATCCGCTCGGCGGGCGACGGGAGCGGGTCTCCGCGGCGGCCGCGCAGGTGCGCCGTGCGATGGCGGACCCGCGGCCCGCGGCACCCTCCGAGGAGCTCGCGCGCCTGCTCGCCGAACGCGCCGCCCGGCAGCGGGGAACCGTCCTCGACGCCCCCACCCGCGTGCCCGCGTCCCGGTTCAAGGACTACGTCACCGACTACGGCGGCACGATCCGCACGCTCAGCCGGCCGATGCCGGAGCGGCCGTACCGGCAGACCCGGCTCGGCACGCTGTTCCACGCCTGGGTCGAGCACCGCTCCGGGTCCGTCGGCGCGGGGGCCTCCCTGGACGACGGGCTGTGGGATCTCGACGACGACCTGACCGCCCCCGGCGGTGCCGGCGGCGTCGAGGACCGCTCGGCGGCGGACGAGGTCGCCCGGGCGGATGCCGAGGACCTCGCGCGCCTGCGAGAGGTCTTCGAGCGCAGCGAATGGGCGCCGCTGAAGCCGATCGCGGTGGAGATCGAGATCGACTTCGCGCTCCCGGTGGGCGAGGGCCAGCCGGTGCGCATCGTCATCTGCAAGCTCGACGCCGTGTACCGCCGGGCGGATCGGGGTGGGCGGATCGAGATCGTGGACTGGAAGACCGGACGGCCCCCGGCGACCGCGGCGGAGCGTGAGGAGCGCATGCTTCAGCTCGCGCTGTACCGCCTGGCGTACCACCGCCGATACGGGGTGCCGCTGGACGAGATCGACGTGGCGCTGTTCTACGTGGCCGACGATCTCGTCCTGCGCGGAGACGTCGTCTACTCGGAGGAGGCGCTGGTCCAGCGCTGGAACGCGGCGCGCGCGGCACGGTGAGCATCGGCGACGTCGGTCGCCTCACCGGAGATCCCGCCCTCGCTGGGCAGCAGCGTGCGGGGTCGCGCGGGAGGTGCGGCGTCCTCGGAGTCCGCGTCATCCGGGGCATCCGCGTCGTCCGGGCCCCAGGCGTCCGCCTCCGGCGTGCGCAGGTCGCTGAGGTCCTCGGTCGTGTGCGGGTCCACCGGCTCGACGGCGCCGGTCCCGGTCGGATCCTGCTCCTGGGTGCTCCGAGGCCCGAACGCGGAGGTGTCGTCTCGCGCGATCCCGGCGAACGCGCCGGCGTCGTAGGCGTCGGTCTGCATGGAGGTGTCGATGCGGTTCATGCCGGTGGCGGGCACGCGATCCAGCGCCGACATCGCCTCATCGACACCCATGCCGGCGCTGACCCGGGGCACGAGGTCGTCGTGGATCCCATCCGCCAGGGCGTTCAGCAGCTGCGCCGCATCATCGACGATGTCGGCACGGTGCGCGTCGTGCCCGTGCAGGAGCCAGCGGGCGAGCTCGAGCTCGGCCAGCAGGCGTGCGCGGATCCCGAGCCCGGTGTCGGGGCTGCGCAGCGTGGCGGAGGCGTAGGCGTCCAGCACGTCCGCGCGTGCCTGCGCGGCCATCGTCAGCCAGGCGAGGTCCACGGCGGGATCGCCGATGCAGAGGGCGTGCCAGCCCACGACGCCGGTGACGCGGGGGCCCCGCTCGTCGTCGTCGGCGAACACGAACGACTCCGCGTGTGCGCCGCCCAGGGTGACGGCGGACTCGAAGCGCCACAGCTCATCCGCGTCGACCGCTTCGCGCCAGCGCACCGTGAGTCGGGCGGAGACGCGTCCGGTGCCGGCGGCACGGTCGATGAGCACCCGCACCTCGTCGCGCGCCTCGACGGGGGTGCGCTCGGCCAGCCCCGCCCCGCGCACCACCGACGTCGGAAGCGCGTGCACCGCGGCGATGGCCTTGCCGATCGCCACGGCCGCGCCGGCGCCGGGCGGCACGTCCGCCGCGTCGATCTGGAAGCCGGGCAGCAGCGTGGTGACCAGGGTGCGGCCGTCGCCGACGCGGCCGTCGCCGAGGTGCTCCGGCGCCGCGAAGCGCAGCATCGCACGGGCCCCCGGGGTGAGCGCACGCAGCGCCAGGCTCTCCTTGGCGAGCTCGGCGGCGGTGTCGTCGTCGGTGGAGGCGCGGATCACCGCCTCGGTGCCGTCGGCGAGGGTGGCGACGGCCGAATCGAAGCGGGCGTCGCCGTCGGAGGACAGCGCGCGGGCGCCGACGACATCGGCTCCGGGCACCGCCGCCGTGACCGCCGCGGCTAGAGTGAAGGGTGAGCGAGCCATGTCACCAGGGTAGGTCGAGCCTCGTCCGCACAGGGCCCGCCACGCCTGGAGAAGGGGAGTCGTGACCGTGCCGGAGACCGTCCCCGAACCGCGTGCCGCCGTCGCCGGAGCAGCCCCGGAGAGGTTCGCGCTCGACCGTGCAGGCGAGTGGCGCGACGACCCGGACACGATCGCCCGGCTCCGCGCGGATGCCCGCACCCGCGTCCTCGTCGTGCGCGAGCGCAGGGTGCCCCTCGACGAGGGCGTGATCCTGGTCGCGGCCGACGACCCGGTGCTGACGCGCACCAGGGAGTGGGCGCTGCTCGGGCGCCGTCCCGACGGCTCCGGGCTGCTGCTGGCGCTGCAGGACCCCGAGGACGACACCGACGCCGACGGCTCCTGGGCCCCGCGCTGGAGCGATCTGCGCGAGGCTCTCCCCGTGCTCGACCCCGCCGACGGGGAGCTCGTCGTCGCCGCGATCGCCCTGGCCGGGTGGCTGCGCGACGCCGGATTCTGCCCCGCGTGCGGGAGCGCGGCCGAGCTGCGCCAGAGCGGGTGGTCGCGCCGGTGCGGATCCTGCGGCCGGGACCACTTCCCGCGGACGGATCCCGCCGTCATCGTCGCGGTGCAGAGCGCCGACGGCGAGCGCCTGCTGCTCGGCGCGAACGCGCAGTGGAAGGGACGCTTCTACTCCTGCTTCGCCGGTTTCGTGGAGGCGGGGGAGTCGCTGGAGACCACCGTGCACCGCGAGCTGTTCGAGGAGGCCGGCGTGCACGTGCGCGACGTGCACTACTTCTCCTCGCAGCCCTGGCCGTTCCCGCGCTCGCTCATGGTCGGCTTCCATGCGACCGCCGTCGACGAGACCGCGGTGCACGGCGACGGCGAGGAGATCATCGACG
>JAFDWP010000129.1 GCA_018268435.1 Actinomycetota bacterium | reverse complement strand
CTGCGCCTGCCGAAACCGGCCGTGCCCGCCGCCCCGATCCCGGTGGGCGCCGCGCTCAAGGTCGACGGACTCAGCCCGCTCATCACGCCGAACGCCGACTTCTACCGCATCGACACCGCCCTGGTCGTGCCGCAGGTGGATCCGGCGCAGTGGCGGCTGCGCATCCACGGCCTGGTCGCGCACGAGGTCACCCTCACCTGGGAGCAGCTGCTCGCCCTGCCGCTCGTGGAGTCGGCGACCACGCTGTCGTGCGTGTCGAACGACGTCGGCGGCGACCTCGTCGGCAACGCCGTGTGGCTCGGCTATCCGATCCGCGCCCTGCTGGCGAAGGCGCAGCCCTCCGCCGATGCGGACATGGTGCTGTCCACGTCGGTCGACGGGTTCACCGCGGGCACCCCGCTCGAGGCCCTCACCGATGACCGCGACGCGCTGCTGGCGATCGGCATGAACGGCGCCCCGCTCCCCCTCGAGCACGGCTTCCCGGTGCGCATGGTCGTCCCGGGGCTGTACGGCTACGTCTCGGCGACGAAGTGGGTCACCGATCTCGAGGTCACCCGGTTCGACCGCGCGACGGCGTACTGGACCGCGCGGGGCTGGTCCGAGCGCGGACCGATCAAGCTCGAATCGCGCATCGACGTGCCGCGCACCGGGCAGGCCGTCGGCGCGGGCGACGCCGTGATCGCCGGTGTCGCCTGGCAGCCGCAGGTCGGCGTCTCCGCCGTGGAGGTGCAGGTCGACGACGGCCCCTGGCAGCGCGCCGAGCTCGCGCCGGCGATCTCCGCCGACACCTGGGTGCAGTGGCGGCTGCCCTGGCATGCGACGCCCGGGCAGCACACCCTGCGCTGCCGGGCGACGGGCGCGGACGGCACCGTGCAGACCGCCGCCGTCGCTCCCCCGGCGCCGGACGGCGCGACCGGCTGGCACACGATCGGGGTGTCCGTGAAGGCGTGAGGAATCCTCACGAAACCCATACGCTTCACTTCCTTCACGAATTTGTGAAACCGGCGTAGCATCGCCGCCATGAACACGATCATCCGCACCGACGGCCTCACCAAGCACTACGGCCGCGTGCATGCGCTCGACGGACTGGACCTCAGCGTCGACGAGGGCCAGGTGCACGGCTTCCTCGGCCCGAACGGGGCCGGCAAGTCCACCACGATCAGGATCCTGCTCGGCCTCGCCCGCAAGACCGGCGGATCCGCCACGGTCTTCGGGGAGGACCCGTGGACATCGGCCGTGGGGATCCACCGCCGCGTCGCCTACGTGCCCGGCGACGTGAGCGTCTGGCCGAACCTCTCCGGCGGAGAGGCCATCGACTTCCTCGCCCGGCTGCGCGGGGCGAAGACGAAGGACCCCGGCTATCGCGCAGAGCGGGAGCGCCTGATGACGGCGTTCCAGTTCGATCCGCGCAAGAAGGGCCGCGCCTACTCGAAGGGCAACCGGCAGAAGGTCGCGCTGATCGCGGCGTTCGCCGTCCCCGCCGACCTGTACATCCTGGACGAGCCGACGAGCGGCTTGGATCCGCTCATGGAGATAGTCTTCCGCGACGAGGTGCAGCGGCTCCACCGGGGCGGGGCGACCGTGCTGCTGTCCAGCCACATCCTGTCCGAGGTCGAGCTGCTCTGCGACCGCGTCAGCATCATCCGGGCGGGGCGGATCGTGGAGTCCGGCACGCTCGGCGAGCTGCGTCACCTCACCCGCACCGAGGTGTCGTTCCAGGCGACGGACGCCGCCGCACTCGAGGGGATCCCGGGCGCGCACGACGGCACGATCGACGACGGCCGCGCCCGCTTCACGGTGGACAGCGATGCGGTCCCGTCCGTGCTGCCCGTGCTCGCGCAGCGCGCCGTCACGGGCCTGCGGATCGAGCCGCCCTCCCTGGAGGAGCTGTTCCTGCGCCACTACGGCGACGACCTCGCCGCGCTCCGCGCCGCCGAGGAGGACGCTTCGACAGGCTCAGGGACCGGCCGCGCTTCGCGCCGTGCCGCCGCGAAGGAGTCATGATGGGCGCCCTGCTGCGACAGCGCCTGCGCCGCGACTGGCTGCAGCTGCTGCTCTGGATCCTCGCCACCGTGCTCATGGCGTACGCGGGCTTCGCGGGCGTCACCCAGTCGTACACGACGCTCAAGGACCGCGTCGAGGTGATGGCCGCGGTGATGGCGAATCCCGTCATCATGATGTTCCGCGGGCTCCCCTCCGGCGCCTCCGAGGCGCAGTTCCTCTCCTTCGAGATCCTGCCGTGGCTGACGATGCTCGCCGCGCTCATGAGCACGTTCCTCGCCGTGCGGCACACCCGGGGCGATGAGGAGGTCGGGCGCACCGAGCTCGTCGCCGCGACCCCCGTGGGCCGTGCGCTGCCGACGATCGCCACGGTCATCCACGGCGTCGCGGCAAACATCGTGCTCGGGGTGCTGGTGGCCCTCGCCCTGATCGGGTCGAAGCTCGACGCCCCGGGATCCTGGCTCATGGGCATCACGTCTGCGACGACGGGGATCGCGTTCCTCGGCATCGGGCTCATCGCCGCCCAGCTCATGCGCACGTCCCGCGGCGCCAACGCGCTCACCGTGTGGATCCTGGTCGGCACGTTCCTGATCAACGGGATCGGCAATGTCGCGGGCACCCCCAGCGACGACCTCACCCGCATCACCAGCTCGGGCCTCGTCTGGGTCTCCCCGTTCGGCTGGGCCGAGCAGGCGCGCCCCTACGACACGGACAACGTGTGGCCGGCGCTGCTCGGCCTCGTGGTGGGCCTCGTGCTCGCGGCCGTCGCAGTGGCGCTGCAGTCGGTGCGCGACATCGGCGAGGGCTTCGTCCCCGCCAGGCTCGGACGGATCCACGCCCGTCCCGCACTGTCCACCCCGCATGCGCTGGTCTGGCGCCTGACGAACGGCGCCATCATCGGCTGGGCCATCGGCGGCGCGCTCACCGGCGTGCTCGCGACCAAGCTGTCGGGGCTGGCCGGGCAGATCTCCGGACAGAACCCGGCGGTGCAGCAGATCCTCGACAAGATCGGCAAGGCCGGCAACCTCGAGGAGACCGTGGTCTCGGTTTTCTTCACGATGATGGGGATCCTCGCCGCCTGCGCGGCCGTGCAGATCGTCGCCCGCGCCCGCCAGGAGGAGGCGCACGGCACGGCCGAGAACGTGCTGGCCCAGCCCGTCGGCCGCGTGCGGTGGCTGCAGGACTACCTGCTCGTGGCGACGTTCGCGGTCGCGATCATCGTCGCGGCGGCGATGCTGGCCGCGTACGCCGGTCTCGCCGGCAACAAGGATGCGTCGTCGCTCGCGCAGGTCGTCACCGTGGTCGGGCTCGGCCAGGGCCTCGCCGCCTGCGTGTTCACGGTGCTCACCGGGCTCGTGTTCGTGCTGCTGCCCCGCGGCACCATCGGCATCGCCTGGGTGCTCGTGCTGCTGGCGACGCTGTTCGGGCTGTTCGGCCCGCTGTTCGGGCTGCCGGAGTGGACCACGCGGTTCTCGCCGTTCTCGGTCACCCCGATCGTGACGAACGGCACGACCGACCTGCGCGGCACCTGGTGGCTCGTGCTGGTGGTCGCCGTCGGCGCGGCGGCGACGCTCGCGCTGATGCGTCGACGCGAACTCCAGACCGCGGGATGATGGGGTCATGATGGCACCGGACCCGCCACCGACCGGGTACCACGGGGTCGACGCCGCGGAGGCCGCGGCGTCGATGATCACGGCCGTCGGCTTCCCGCGCATGCCGGGCCGCGTGATGATGGCGCTCATCGCGGCACCCGCCGAGGGGTACACGGCCGCCGAGCTCGCGGAGCGCCTCGGGGTGAGCCCCGCGGCCGTCTCCGGTGCGGTGCGCTACCTGCAGAGCCTGCACATCGTGCACCGGGTCTCGCGGGCCGAGCAGCGCCGCGACCACTACGTCATCGTCGAGGACACCTGGTACGAGATGATGACGAACAACAGCTCCGTCTACGAGCGGCTGGCCGCGCACATCGACACGATCGGCACG
>JAFDWP010000128.1 GCA_018268435.1 Actinomycetota bacterium | reverse complement strand
CGGGCTGCTCCGCGTCGGCTCGCTCGCGCTGTACGTGCACGGCATCGGCGCATGGCCGGATCCGCCCGTCGCCGCGCAGAGCCAGGTGTACGAGCTGCTCGCCGAGTGGGGGCTTCCCACAAGCCCGCATACGCGCGTGTGCACCTCGATCGATGAGGTGGCGGAGTTCGTCGCGTACTTCGGCGAGCACCGGCACGACGTCGAGCACGAGCTCGACGGCATCGTGGTGAAGGTCGACGAGCTCGAGCTGCACGGTGAGCTCGGCGCCACCAGCCGCGCGCCGCGCTGGGCGATCGCCTACAAGTACCCGCCCGAGGAGGTGCAGACCACGCTGCTCGACATCGTCGTGTCCGTGGGTCGCACCGGGCGCGCCACCCCGTTCGCCGTGATGGCTCCTGCGCACGTGGCCGGATCGGTGGTGCGCCAGGCCACGCTGCACAACAAGGACGTGGTGAAGGCGAAGGGCGTGCTGATCGGGGACACGGTCGTGCTGCGCAAGGCCGGCGACGTGATCCCGGAAGTGCTCGGGCCGGTGGTCGAGCGCCGCGACGGCACCGAGCGCGAGTTCGTGATGCCCGAGCGCTGCCCGGAGTGCGGCTCCGTCCTCGCCCCGGCCAAGGAGGGCGACATCGACCTGCGCTGCCCCAACACCCGTTCCTGCCCGGCGCAGGTGCGCGGGCGCGTCGAGCACATCGGCTCGCGGGGGGCGCTGGATGTGGAGGCGCTCGGCGAGGTGACGGCCGCGGCCCTCACTCAGCCCAGCCACCCCGCGGTGCCGCCGCTGGAGTCCGAGGCCGGCCTGTTCACGCTCACGCTCGATCAGCTCGTCCCGATCGAGGTCGTCGTCCGCGACGGGGAGACCGGACTGCCGAAGGAGGACGATGACGGGGTCGTGAAGACCCGGGCACCGTTCCGGCGAAACCCCTCTGCTGCGGAGAAGAAGGACGGGATCACCGTCCCGCAGCCGTCGTCGCAGGCGGTCAAGCTGCTCGCCGAGCTCGAGAAGGCGAAGACCAAGGAGCTGTGGCGGCTGCTCGTGTCCCTGAACATCCGCCACGTGGGTCCGGTCGCGGCCCGGGCACTGGCGCAGTGGTTCGGATCCCTCGACGCGATCCGCGCGGCCTCCGTCGAGGAGCTCGCGGCCGTCGAGGGCGTCGGCGGCATCATCGCCGATTCCCTTCTGGACTGGTTCACCGTCGACTGGCACCAGGAGATCGTGCGGCAGTGGAGCGAGGCGGGCGTGCAGTGGGCGACGCCCGGGCATCCCGGGCCGGGCGCAGCGGCCGCGGAGGGCGGCATCCTCGACGGGCTCACCGTCGTGGCGACCGGATCCCTCGACGGATACACGCGCGAGGGAGCGCAGGAGGCGATCATCAAGGCCGGCGGGAAGGCGGCGTCCAGCGTCTCGAAGAAGACCGACTTCGTCGCGGCGGGCCCCGGCGCGGGATCCAAGCTCGCCAAGGCGGAGGAGCTGGGCGTGCGGATCCTCGATGCCGCGCAGTTCCACATCCTGGTGACGGAGGGGCCCGACGCGCTCGGCTGAGCTGCCTGCGGAACGGCCACGATCCCACGAGATTCTGCAGAATTCTGCGGATCGATTCTTCCCACTTTCGAACATAAGTGCTAGAGTGGGGTATGGTCTTCTTCCCGACGAATGCTGACGCGGCCCCGGTGGTCGCTCGTGTGGTGGTGGGGGAGGATGTGGTCGCGCGGGCGTTGCTGGATCGGGTGTGGGAGGACGAGGTCGCGCTGAATCGTCGCGCGGTGGTGCGGGCGGAGGGGATCTGCGAGGTGGTGGATCTTGCCCGGCGGCATCCCGAGATCTACACGTCCGGGGATCACCCGGATGATCATGATCATGCGGTCCGGGCGGCGGTGTTCGATCTGGCGTTGCGGTTGCAGGTGTCGGAGGACGAGGTGCGTGGCCTGCTCTGCACGGTGCAGACGGCGCGGGAGCAGCTGCCGTTGGTGTGGGAGTCGGCCCGGGACGGGCTGGTCGGGTTGCGGTTCGTCGAGGCAGCGGTGGGTGGGGTGCTGCGGTTGCGGGCCCCGCTCGGTGCGGACGCCGCGGCTGTGGCGTATGCGGGGGAGGCGATCGCGGTGTTGGATCGTGCGGCCGTGTCCTGGGCGCTGGCGGTGCCGGTCGGGGTGTTCCGGCGGCGGGTCCGGGTGCTCGTGGACAGGCTGGATCCGGTTCCGGCCGCGGTGCGGCATGCCCGGGGGATGGCGGATCGTCGCGTGGTGGTGGAGGACGCCGACGACGGGATGTCGTGGTTGATGGCGCTGATCCCGACCGTGCAGGCCGTCGCGATCCGGCGCCGGTTGACGTCGGCGGCGAAGCATGTGCAGAAGGATCGGCGGGAGGGGCGCACCCGGGATCAGGTGCGTGCGGATCTGTGCAGCGACTGGCTGCGCGGGGTCGGCACCGACAAGGCCGTGAAGACGACCGTGGTCGTCACCGTCCCGGTCGGCCTGCTCACCGGCACCGACACCGGCAGCACCGGTACCGGGACGGGGAGTGCCGGCTCCGCCGCAGTGGGCCCCGTGGCGGGGAATCCGGTGGCGGACGCGATCGTGCCGCAGCTGGTGGGCCATGGTCCGATCGATCCGGTCACGGCCCGGCAGGCGTTCCTGGACGCGCCCGTGTTCCGGCGGGTGATCACGGACCCGGTGCACGGGGTCGTGCTGGAGATGGATCGTCGCCGTTACCGGCCCACGAAGGCGCAACGCGACTGGCTGGTGCTGCAGCACGGCACCTGTGCCCGGGACGGGTGCGACCGTCTCGCCCTCGACTCAGACCTCGACCACGACCAGCCCTGGGCGCACGGCGGCCGCACCGACATCAGCAACCTGCGGCCCCTGTGCCCGGCCGACCATACCCGCCGCCACCGCACCCGCACGATCTACCGCACCCGCCCCGACCGCACCGTCCAGGCCATCACCCCCACCGGCCACCACACCACCGACCCACCCCCCTTCTGACGCACCCCGCGTAGGGTGTTGCCGGAGGAGCCATGACCATCGACGGGATCGACCTTCTGCCGACCGTGATCGGCGTGCTCGTGCTCGCCGCGATCGCGACGGTCGCGCTGGTCGCCTTCCGCGTGCCGGGTCGCTGGACGCCCTCGCTCGCCATCCTGCGCGGGGCGCTGCAGCTGGCCGTGATCAGCGCCATCCTCACCGGCATCGTCTCGCAGCCGGCATGGATCGGCGTCGCGCTTCTGGTCATGTTCGGGATCGCGACCGGTGTCGCGACGCGGCGCACCGGAGGCGGCGCGCGCACGCTGCTCATCATGACCACGTCGATCGGCGCCGGGGCGGTCGTCTCGATCGGCACGGTGTTCGCCACCGGAGCGCTCGCGCCGACACCGCGCTACCTGCTGGCGATCGGCGCGATCCTGATCGGCAATTCGATGAGCATCGCGACCCTCGCCGGACGCCGCTTCACCGCCTCGGTCGCGGATCGCTGGGACGAGGTCGAGGGATGGCTCGCTCTCGGTGCCACGCCGCGGCGCTCGACGCTGGACCTGGCGCGCAGGGCCGTGCGAGAGGCGCTCATCCCGTCGATCGACCAGACGAAGACTACCGGGCTCGTGGTGCTGCCCGGGGCGTTCGTCGGCGCGATCTTCGGCGGACTGTCACCGCTGGAGGCGGGTCGGTTCCAGATCGTGGTGCTCGCGGCGATCATGGCCGCCGGCGCGATCACGGCCGTGCTCATCGCCACTTGGCTCGGGCCGGTGCGTACCAAGCCCGTCGTGGCGGTGTGACAACATGCTCCGCTGGTCTGTCCGCGACGCCTCAGGGGGAGTTGAATACCGCCATGGACGATCGCGACGAGTTCCTGGAGTGGTTCGGAACGACCTGGCAGGCGGCCGAGACCGCGCTGCATGCGGGCGATGCCGGTCCGCGACTCTCCACGTGGTCCTCGATCGAGCCGGTGACCCTGTTCGGTGCCTGGTTCAGCGCGTCGGGCGTCGACGACGTACGCGAGGTCTTCCGCAGGCTCGGTGAGTCCTTCTCCGGAATCGCCTCCAGTACCGTCGAGCTGCTCGCGGCGGAGGTGTCGGGAGACCTCGCGTACACCGCGCACCGGGAAATCACCGCCACGGCCGTCGACGGTCGGCCGCGTAGCTACGTGCTGCGCGTGACGCAGGTGTACCGGCGTGAAGACGGCACCTGGAAGGTCGTGCACCGCCACGGCGATGAGGAGATCAGCTCGACGCGCTGAGCGCGCGAGTGCTCAGTCCTTGTGGCGCGGCTTGCGCGGCGGACGGTCGTCGGTGCGGCGGTCGTCCTGCGGACGGTCGTCACGGGAGCGATCCCCGGACCCGCGGTCGTCGCGTCGCGGGCGGTCGCCGTAGCCGCGGTCGTCGCGCCGCGGACGGTCGCCGTAGCCCCGGTCGTCCCGGCCACGGTCGTCCCGATCCCGGCGCGGGCCGCGGTTCGGACGGCCGGAGTCGCGCTGGATCTCGATGAGCCGGCCCGAGATGCGGGTGTCGCGAAGGCGATCCAGCACGGACGAGTCCAGGTTCGTCGGCAGCTCGACGATCGAGAAGTCCGGGCGGATCGTGATGGCTCCGAAGTCGTCGCGGCCCAGGCCGCCCTCGTTCGCGAGTGCGCCGACGATCTGGCGCGGCTCGACCCGGTGCCGACGCCCGACCTCGATCCGATACGGGGTGTAGTCGCCCCGGCTGCGCCGTTCGGGCCGCGAGCCGCGGTCGTCGCGGTCCCGATCGCGCGAACCGGAGCGGTCGTTGCGCTCGCGCTGCGGGCGGTTTTCGGCGGCGACCGCCGCGGAGAGCGGGTCGTTCTCCGGATCCAGCAGCAGCGGCGTCTCGCCCTGGGCGACGATCGCGAGGGCGGCGGCGACGTCGCCCTCGGGCACGTCGTGGTTGCGCACGTAGTGGGCGATGATGTCGCGGAAGCGCTCGATCCGCCCCGACTCCTCGAGAGCGGCGGTGATGGCGTCGTCGAAGCGGGCCAGACGCGTGCTGTTGACGTCCTCGGTCGTCGGCAGCTGCATCTGCGCAGGCTGCTGCCGCGTGGCCCGCTCGATGTGCTTGAGCAGGTACCGCTCGCGCGGGGTGATGAAGCTGATCGCGTCGCCCGAACGGCCGGCGCGGCCCGTGCGGCCGATGCGGTGCACGTAGGACTCGGTGTCCGTGGGGATGTCGAAGTTCACGACGTGGCTGATCCGCTCCACGTCCAGGCCTCGGGCGGCGACATCGGTCGCGACGAGGATGTCGAGCTTGCCGTCCTTGAGCTGGCCGACCGTGCGCTCACGCATCGGCTGGGGGATGTCGCCGTTGATCGCGGCGGCGGAGTATCCGCGGGCGCGCAGCTTCTCGGCGAGGGTCTCGGTCTCGTTCTTCGTGCGGACGAAGACGATCATGCCCTCGAAGTTCTCCACTTCGAGGATCCTCGTGAGCGCATCCACCTTCTGCGCGTAGGAGACGACGAGGTACCGCTGCGTGATGTTCGCGTTGGTGGTCGTCTTGCCCTTGACCGCGATCTCCTCGGGGTCGTGCAGGTACTGCTGGGCGAGCCGGCGGATGGCGGCGGGCATCGTGGCAGAGAAGAGCGCGACCTGCTTCTCCTCGGGGGTCTGCGCGAGGATCTGCTCGACGTCCTCCGCGAAGCCCATCTTGAGCATCTCGTCGGCCTCGTCCAGCACGAGGTTCTTCAGCTCGGAGAGGTCCAGCGTGCCCTTGGCGAGGTGGTCCATGATGCGACCGGGCGTGCCGACGACGATGTGCACGCCGCGGCGGAGTGCGGAGAGCTGCACGCCGTAGCCCTGACCTCCGTAGACCGGCAGCAGGTGCACGCCCGGCATCTTCGCGGCATAGGACTCGAACGCCTCGGCGACCTGGAGCGCGAGCTCACGGGTCGGAGCGAGCACCAGGGCTTGCGGCTTCTGCTGCTGCAGATCGAGGTTCTCCAGGATCGGCAGGGCGAAGGCGGCGGTCTTGCCGGTGCCCGTCTGCGCGGTGCCCAGCACGTCGCGGCCGCCGATCAGCAGCGGGATGGTCTCGCGCTGGATCGCGGACGGCGTCTCGTAGCCGAGCGCCTTGATCGCGGCGAGGACGGGCCCGCTGATGCCGAGCTCCTCGAATCCGGGGGTCGGTTCGGTCTCGGTGGGGGCGTCTTCGTGCGTCACGGCGTCTTCAGTCACATCTCAGAGTACCGTCCTGGGCGCCCCCGCCGCTGGGAGGGCGCCTGGCGCGGGCTCAGCTGCCGGAGGTCAGCGCGATCAGGCGCTCCTTGACCTGGCGGCGCAGCACCTTGCCGATGAGGGAGGTCGGGAGCTCGTCCACGACGAAGATCCGCCGCGGCACCTTGTACGGGGTGAGGATTCCGCGCGCGAACTCGCGGATCGCCTCGATGTCCGCCTCCGTGCCGGGATTCACGACGATCGCCGCGACGACCTCCTCGCCGGAGTGCTCGCTGGGCAGGCCCACGACGGCGGCGTCCAGCACATCCGGGTGCTGGCGCAGCGCGCCCTCGACCTCGGTGGGGGCCACGTTGAAGCCGCCGGTGATGATGAGCTCCTTGATCCGGTCGACGATGCGCACGAATCCGGATTCGTCGATCGTGACGATGTCGCCGGTGCGGAACCAGTCGTCCACGAACACCGCATCGGTCTCCTCCGGCTTGCCGTAGTAGCCGCCGAACACCTGAGGCCCGCGCACGATGAGCTCGCCCGGCTGCCCGGGGGCGACGTCCTTCGTCGGCTCCTCGGGATCCACCACCCGGCACTCGGTGCCCGGCAGCGGTAGCCCCACGCTGCCCGGCACGCGGTTCCCGGCGACGGGGTTCGCCATGAGCACGGGGGAGCACTCGCTCAGGCCGTATCCCTCGACGAGGTAGCCGCCGGTGGCCTTCTCGAACGGCACCACGAGCTCGTGCGGCAGCGCCATCGCGCCGGAGATCGCGATCTCGGTGCCGGCCAGCGACACACCCTTGGCCGTGGCGACCGCGAGCAGCCGGTCGGCGATCGGGGGCACGAGCGGGAGGAAGGTGGCCGGGTGCTTCTTCGTGACCTCGAGCACCAGGTCCGGGTCGAACTTCGGGAACAGCACGAGCCGTGCCCCCATCGACATCGCGAAGGTGAGGCAGAGGGTGAGCCCGTACGCGTGGAACATCGGCAGCACCGCGTAGACGACGCAGCCGTCTCCGCGCGTGATCGAGGGCACCCACGCCTGCGCCTGCGCGGCGTTGGCGAGCAGGTTGCGGTGGGTCAGCGATGCGCCCTTCGGGGTGCCGGTCGTGCCCGACGTGTACTGGATGATGGCGAGGTCGTCGGTCGAGGGATGCGGGTGCGACGCGGGCAACGGCGCGTAGCCGATCACGGACTCCCACGTGATGGTGCCGCGCACCTTCGTCGTGAGCGCCTCCCGTGACTCGCGCGCCTTCGCGATCGGCAGGCGCAGGGCGAACCGGGTGAGTGCGGGCATCGCGCGCGTGACGTCGACCGAGATCAGCGTGGTCACCGCGAGGTCCGACGGGAACTCCTGCACCGAGGCGACGACCTTGTTCCACACGATCGCGTGCTTCGCGCCGTGGTCCTCGAACTGCTTGCGCAGCTCCCGCGGCGTGTACAGCGGGTTGTGCTCGACGACGACGGCACCCAGGCGCAGCACCGCGTAGAAGGCCACGATGTGCTGCGGGCAGTTCGGCAGCACGATCGCGACCGGGTCCCCGGCCTTCACGCCGAGCGCCTTCAGCCCCGCGGCGGCGCGGTCGATCGCCGACTGCAGGTCGCGGTACGCGGTGGTGCGCCCGAAGAACTGCAGCGCCGGCGCATCCGGATAGTCGCGGGCCGACGCCTCGACGATGTCGACGAGGGATCCGGTGACCTCCGCGAGGTCCTCGGGCACCCCCTCGGCATAGCTGGCGGTCCAGGGGCGCGGAGGATCGTACGTCGTCACGTGCTCAGCCTATTCCGCGGACCGCGGACCGCGCGTTCTGAAGCAGCCGTGGCTCATCGGCGCTGCTGCTCGCTGCCGGAGAGCTTCTGGGCGAGCGCGATCGGAACGATCGACACCACCACCAGCACCACCGCGATCACCGAGACGATCGGCGCCTGATTCGGTCGGGCGACGTTGTCCATGATGAACATCGGCAGGGTGCGAACACCGGATCCTGCCGTGAAGGTCGTCACCACGATCTCGTCGAACGACAGCGCGAAGGCGAGCAGCCCGCCCGTGAGCAGCGCCGAGCGCAGCTGGGGGAAGGTCACGAGCCGGAACGTCGTCCAGATTCCGGCGCCGAGGTCGCTCGAGGCCTCCTCCAGCGAGGTCCCCATGCGGCGCAGCCGGGCGACGGCGTTGTTGAACACCGTGACGATGCAGAACGTGGTGTGCGCGATGATGACCGTCCAGATCGACAGCGGCACACCGAGGATCGTGCGGAACAGGTTGTTGAGCGCGATGCCCGTGATGATGCCGGGAAGGGCGATCGGGAGGATGACCAGCAGGTTCACGGTGCTGCGTCCGAAGAACGAGAACCGCTGCAGCGCGAACGAGAGCATGGTGCCGAGGATGAGCGCGAGCACCGAGGAGATCAGCGCGACGAGGGCGCTGGTGCCGACGGCCTCGAGCGCGCCGTCGCTGCGGAAGGCCCGGCCCCACCACTCCAGGGTGAACCCCGGCGGAGGCCAGGTCAGCGAGGCCGACGTCGAGAACGAGTTGATCAGCACGACCAGGAGCGGTACGTACACGACCACGAGGATCACGGCGGTGATGATCCCGAGTGAGACCCGGGTTCCGAGAGAGATGCGCACAGCGACTCCTACAGATTGTCCAGGGCGCCGGTGCGGCGCACGAGGAACAGATAGCCGAAGATGATGACGATGGGGATCAGCGCGATGGCCGCCGCGAGCGGCAGGTTGTTCGCCGCGCCGATGTCCTGGTAGACGAGCGTGCCGAGCATCTGCGCGCCCCCGCCGACGATGCCGATCGTGATGTAGTCGCCGAGCGACAGGGAGAAGCTGAAGATCGTGCCGGCGATGATCGCGGGCAGAGCCATCGGCCACACCACGAGCCGGAGCGTCGACCAGCTGCGTGCGCCCAGGTCGCCCGAGGCCTCGAGCAGCGAGTCGGGCACCCGCTCCAGGCCGGCGTAGATCGGCAGGATCACGTACGGAAGCCACAGGTAGGAGAGCGTGATGATCGTCGCCGTGATGCCGTACCCCGGGGTGTGCCCGCCGAGCGGCCGCAGCAGCCACTCCAGGATTCCGTCGCTGGAGAGCACGGAGCGCCAGGCGAACGCCTTGACCAGATACGACGCCCATAGCGGCGTCAGCACGAGCACGACGAGCACGCGCTGCAGGGCGGGGGAGGCGACCATGGCCATGAAGTAGGCGATCGGCAGCGCGAGGGCGACGTCGATCGCGGTGACGGCGAGCGCGATCCCCACCGTGCGCAGGGTGATGCCCTGGTAGAACGCGTCGGTGACGACGGTCACCACGTTGTCCAGGGTGAACTCGGTGCGGATCTGCCCCGTGTAGGTGTCGGTCGTCCAGAAGGCGGTGACGAGCAGCAGCGCGAGCGCCACGACGTAGACCGCGCCCAGCCAGAACAGCGGAGCGGACAGCAGCAGCGCGAGACGGGCGCGGGGGTGCGCGGAGAGATAGGCGGATCCGCGACGGGCCGTGGAGCGGCGCGGCGACGAGGTCGTCATGCGCGGTGGCGTCTTCGTCGGTGCGATGGCGCTCATGTGGGGTCCTTTCGACGCCGGGGCGGTCGCCCGGGAACGGGTCCCGGGCGACCGGATCCGGTCAGTTCCGGATCTGCTGCCAGGCCGTCGTCCAGCCGGCGTAGTCGATGCACTTCACATCGGTGCGGCCGTCGAGGCACTTCGCGATCGGCGTGGTCCAGTACCAGATCTGCTTGGCGTAGTCCGCGTCACCCGCGTGGTAGGACGCGCAGTCCTCGCGGTAGTCGCAGGCCTTGTCGCTGGACGGGGCCTCGCCGAAGTACGCGGTCGCCTCGGCGTTCGCCTTCGGGCTGGAGATGTAGTCGAGCCAGGCGTAGGCGCAGTTCGGGTTCTTCGACTTGGAGGAGATCATCCAGGTGTCGCTCCAGCCGGTGGCGCCCTCCTCGGGCAGCACGACGGCGGTCTTCGCGCCCTCGCCCTCGAGCGTGTTCTGGATCACCTGCCACGTCGTGCCCGCGACGCTGTCACCGGACTGGAAGGACTGCACCTCCTTGAGGTAGTCGCCCCAGTACTCGCTGATGTTCGGACGCTGGTCCTTGAGCAGCGAGACGGCCGCGTCGAACTGCTTCTGGTCCAGCGCGTAGGGGTTGGTGATCTTGAGCTCCGGCTTGTGGGCCATGAGGTAGACCGCGGCATCGGCGATGTAGATGGGGGAGTCGTAGGCGGTGATCTTGCCCTTGTTGTCCGCCGCCTTGTCGAACACGACGTCCCACGAGGTCGGGGCGGTCGGGAACGTGTCCGTGTTGTACATCAGCAGGTTGGCGCCGTAGCCGTGCGGCACGCCGTAGTTCTTGCCGTCGACGGTGTTCCAGGCGCGGTCCTTGAGGAACGGATAGATGCCGTCGTAGTTCTTCAGGAGCTTCGTGTTCACCTCGGCGACGTCGCCGCCCGCGATGAGGCGCAGCGACGCGTCGCCGGAGGCGGAGACCACGTCGTAGTCGCCGGTCTTCATGAGGTTCAGCGCCTCGTCGGAGGTGCCGAACGTCTTCGCCTCGACCTTGCAGCCGGTCGCCTTCGTGAAGTCGCTGACCCAGTCCACGGTGGGGTCGTTGGAGCCGTCCTCGACATAGCCGGGCCAGGCGAGGATCTTGACCGCGCCCTCCGTCTTGCCGAGCTTGTCGAGCGGCCCTGCCGCGGATCCTCCGCCGGATGAGCCGGCGGTGCCGCATCCGGTGAGGGTGGCCACGACGGCCGCGGACAGGCCGATCGTCGCGAGGGTCTTGAGGGTGCTGCTGCGCATGGGATACTCCTTCGTTCTTCTGCGTTCGGGTGCAGTGGTGCCGGTCAGCGGGTGCCGACCGTGCGGATGGTGCGGGAGGGGGTGTCGTTCTGCTCGGCGACCGGAGCGTCGTCCAGCGGCACGACGTCGGCATCGCGCCACGACACGAAGACGCGATCACCGTGGTCGCGCAGCGCGTGCCCGCCGATGCTCTGCTCGAGGACCGTGACGCGCGGCCCCTGGTCGAGGTCGACGACCAGTCGCACGCCTGAGCCCAGGTAGATCGCCTCGGCGACGATGCCCGCGGCCGAGCGGAAGCCCGCCTCCGTGGACGGCGCGGACGACACGACGAGCTTCTCCGGGCGGAGCGAGTGATGTCCGGGGCGGCCCAGCACCAGCTCGCTCGCGACGTCGTCGAACAGGTTCGAGGTGCCGACGAAGTCCGCCACGAAGCGCGACACCGGCCGCTCGTAAAGCTCGAACGGGGTGCCGAGCTGTTCGATCCGGCCGGCGCTGAACACCGCGATGCGGTCGGACAGCGTCAGCGCCTCCTCCTGGTCGTGCGTGACGAAGATGAAGGTGATGCCGAGGTCGCGCTGGATCTGCTTCAGCTCGACCTGCATCTGCTCGCGGAGCTTCAGGTCGAGGGCGCCCAGCGGCTCGTCCAGCAGCAGCACCTTGGGTTCGACGACGGTGGCACGGGCGAGGGCGACGCGCTGGCGCTGGCCGCCGGAGAGCTGGGACGGCTTGCGGTCCGCCACATGCTCGAGCCGGACGCTGGCGAGGGCCTTCCGTGCGCGGTCGCGGCGCTCCTTCTTGCCGACGCCGCGCACGCGCAGCCCGTAGGCGACGTTGTCCAGCACCGTCATGTGCGGGAACAGCGCGTAGTCCTGGAACACCGTGTTCACGTCGCGGTCGAACGGGGCCTTGCGCGTCACGTCCTCTCCGAACAGGCTCACGGTGCCGGAGGTGGGCTGTTCGAAGCCCGCGATCAGGCGCAGCACGGTGGTCTTGCCGGATCCGGACGGTCCGAGCATGGAGAAGAACTCTCCTTCCGCGATCTCCAGATCCACGCCGTCGACGGCGGTGACGGACCCGAAGGTGCGGGTGAGTCCGGTGAGTCTGATCGCGACGGGCTTGTCGGTCATCACATCCCCTTCGATGCGAGGACTAATCCTCTGTTGCTAGATGTTTTGAATCATATGGGAACAGAGGATTAAGTCAAAGCGCTCGTGTTACGGTCATGTCACGAGTCCGAGAGGAGAGCGGCGTGGCACAGGTGTCGGCAGGTGTGGACCCCGCGCGGTCGGCCGTCTTCGCGCCGTTCTCGGACCTCGGCCGGGCCGAACTCGTGGAGCGCCGACTGCAGGACGCGATCACCTCGGGTGTGCTGCACGACGGCGAGCGTCTGCCCAGCGAATCGCAGCTGGGGCGCCGGCTCGGCGTCGCCGTCGTCACGGCACGGGAGGCGCTGGAGGCGCTCCGCGACGCGGGCCTGATCCAGACGCGGCGCGGGCGGGACGGCGGCAGCTTCGTCACCTTCGACCGGGACACCGCGCGGCGCTTCACGGACGAGCGGATCCGCGCGCTGAGCCGCGTCGAGCTGCGCGACGCGTCGTTGCACTATTCCGCGATCGCGGGGATGGCCGCCGAACTCGCGGCCGACCGGGCCGGCGACGAGGACGTGCGGGGGCTCCGCGAGCTCTCGGACCAGGAGGATCTGTCCAGCGAGAGCGGCGCGCGCCGAGCCGTCGCCCGGTTCCAGCTCGAGGTCGCAGCTCTCAGCCAGTCGCCCCGACTGGTGCGCGAGGAGCTGCGTCTGCAGGCCGAGATCGGAACCTTGATCTGGCTCGGGCTGCGCGACGAGGAGAATCGGATCCGCAGTCGCACCGCCCGTCTTGCCGAGCTCGACGCGATCGGCGACGCCGACACGGAAGCCGCCCGCGCGATCGCGGTGCGGCGGATCGCGGGCAGCGTGGAATGGCTGCTGGACGAGAAGGCACGACTGGAGGTGGCGGCGGAGGCTGTGCAGCAGCCCGAGCCGTCGCTCCGGTGAGATCGAACCGACACACAGAAGGAGCGGGAGATGACCGGCACCGTCGCCGTGCATGACGAACGCATCGCCGAACGCATCGAGGGCACGTTCGCGCCCCTGTTCGCGCTCGTGGAGAGCTGGCGCACCGCGGTGGAGGACGAATTCCGCTCCTCCGCCGCGCGGGGCGTCGCGCCCACCGCGGCCGTTCTGGATCCGTTCCTGGAGGCACTGGCCCGCCCGGCGCTGACCGTGCCCGGGGGCCTCGTCACCGGCGCGGGGTTCGTGGCGACGCCCGGGGTGCTCGCCGACGCCCCCTGGCATCTCGCGTGGTGGCTGCGGGAGATCCACGGACTCGACCGGGGGGACCGCGGCAGCGTCCGCCGTCTGGATGCGGTCAGCGACCCGGACTCCGATCAGTTCCGCGACTACCGGCAGCTCGAG
Source organism: Actinomycetota bacterium (assembly GCA_018268435.1). Lineage (GTDB taxonomy): Bacteria > Actinomycetota > Actinomycetes > Actinomycetales > Microbacteriaceae > Microbacterium. Next base: position 3,561 of record JAFDWP010000128.1, on the reverse strand, counting down.
TGGTGGAAGGTGCCGGAGCGCACCGGGCGGCGGCACGTCACGGGGCCGTACGTCGACTATCTGTGCACCGACGACTACACCGTGACCGTGACCGCACCGGTCGCACACGGGGCGCGCATGGTCGGCGTGGTCGGCATCGATGTCCATGTGTCCCGTCTGGAGCGGGCCATCGTGCCGATCCTGCGGGACGCCGCGGGCTCCGGCACGGTCGTGAACGGATCCGGTCGGGTGGTGGCGTCGAGCGACTCGCACCGGGTGACCGGGGCCCTGCTGCGCGGCGATGACGTGCACCGCGCCGTGACCGCGCTGCGCGAGGACGGTGCGACCGGCTCCGCAGACGATGCGACGAGGGCGATGCCGTGCGGGGACACGACGCTCGTGCTCGTGCTGCAGCGTTGAGCGGTCGCGCCGCCGCGCGGTGGGCGACGCGCGGCGGGGCGAGCGAGACCCGCTGGCTAGACTGTGGTGGTGTCTGAAATCACCCCTGATCTCGTGCGCCATCTCGGCGTGCTTGCGCGCATCCAGCTCTCCGACGACGAGGTGACGCAGCTGACCGGTCAGCTGGACGCCATCGTCGACAACATCGCGAAGGTGTCCGAGGTCGCGACCCCGGACGTCGTGCCGACGAGCCACCCGCTCCCGCTGTACAACGTGTTCCGGCCCGATATCCCGGGCCAGACCCTGACCACCGCGCAGGCGCTGCAGAACGCGCCCGATGCCGATGGTGACCGCTTCCGCGTCACCGCGATCCTGGGGGAGGAGCAGTGAGCGAGATCATCCGCTGGACCGCCGCCGAACTCGGCGCCAAGCTCGCCGCGGGCGAGGTCTCAAGCGTCGAGGCCACGCAGGCGCACCTCGACCGCATCGCCGCCGTCGACGGCGACGTGCACGCCTTCCTGCACGTGAACGAGCACGCGCTCGACGCGGCCGCCGACATCGATCGCCGCCGCGCCGCCGGCGAGGCGCTCGGTGAGCTCGCGGGCGTCCCGCTCGCGATCAAGGACGTGCTGGTCACGACCGACCAGCCCTCCACGAGCGGCTCGAAGATCCTCGAGGGCTACCGCTCGCCGTTCGATGCGACCGTCGTCGCGCGATCCCGCGCCGCCGGCCTCATCGGCATCGGCAAGACCAACATGGACGAGTTCGCGATGGGCTCCTCCACCGAGTTCTCCGCATACGGCCCCACGCACAACCCGTGGGACCTCGACCGGATCCCGGGCGGATCCGGCGGCGGCTCGGCTGCGGCCGTGGCCGCGTTCGAGGCGCCGCTGGCCCTCGGCTCCGACACGGGCGGATCCATCCGGCAGCCCGCGCACGTCACCGGCACCGTGGGCATCAAGCCCACCTACGGCGGTGTGAGCCGCTACGGCGCCATCGCGCTCGCCTCGAGCCTGGACCAGGTCGGCCCCGTCTCGCGCACCGTGCTCGACGCGGGTCTGCTGCACGACGTGATCGGCGGTCACGACCCCAAGGACTCCACGTCGCTCGCCGACGCCTGGCCGTCGTTCGCCGCCGCCGCCCGCGAGGGCGCGACCGGGCAGGTGCTCAAGGGGCTCAAGGTCGGCGTCGTCACGCAGCTGCCCGACTCCGGCTTCCAGCCCGGAGTGGCGAGTTCGTTCCGCGCCGCGCTGAAGCAGATGGAGGCGCAGGGTGCGGAGATCGTGGAGATCTCGGCGCCGCACTTCGAGTACGGCGTCGCCGCCTACTACCTCATCCTGCCCGCAGAGGCCTCCAGCAATCTGGCGAAGTTCGACTCCGTGCGCTTCGGCCTGCGCATCACCCCCGACGGCGGCGGCACGGTCGAGGACGTCATGTCGCTGACCCGCGAGGTCGGCTTCGGCCCCGAGGTGAAGCGCCGCATCATCCTGGGCACCTACGCACTGTCTGCCGGCTACTACGACGCCTACTACGGCAGCGCGCAGAAGGTGCGCACCCTCATCCAGCGCGACTTCGACGCCGCGTTCGCGCAGGTCGACGTCATCGCGACGCCGTCCGCCCCGACCACGGCGTTCCGCCTCGGCGAGAAGATCGACGACCCGCTGCAGATGTACCTGAACGACCTGACCACGATCCCGGCGAACCTCGCCGGCGTGCCCGGGATCTCGATCCCGTCGGGCCTCGCCGAGGAGGACGGGCTGCCCGTCGGGATCCAGTTCCTCGCCCCCGCCCGCGAGGATGCCCGCCTGTATCGGGTCGGCGCCGCGCTGGAGGCGCTGCTCGTCGACGCGTGGGGCGGGCCGCTGCTCGATCGCGCACCCCTGCTGGGAGGAGACCGCTGATGTCCGCCGCGAAGCTCATGGATTACGACAAGGCGCTGGAGCTGTACGAGCCGGTGCTCGGCTTCGAGGTGCACGTCGAACTGAACACCGAGACCAAGATGTTCTCGGATGCCCCCAACCCCGCGCACGAGCGCAACCACGACGCCGCGCCGAACACGCTCATCGCCCCGGTGGATCTGGGCCTGCCCGGATCCCTCCCGGTCGTGAACGCGACGGCCGTGCGCTCCTCGATCAGCCTGGGCCTGGCGCTCGGCTGCTCGATCGCGGAGTCGTGCCGGTTCGCGCGGAAGAACTACTTCTACCCGGACCTCGGCAAGAACTACCAGATCTCCCAGTACGACGAGCCGATCGCCTTCGAGGGATCCGTCGAGGTCGAGCTCGATGACGGCACGCTGGTGACCATCCCCGTCGAGCGCGCGCACATGGAGGAGGACGCGGGAAAGCTCACGCACATGGGTGGGGCGACCGGCCGCATCCAGGGCGCCGAGTACTCGCTCGTGGACTACAACCGCGCCGGCGTTCCGCTCGTGGAGATCGTCACCAAGCCGATCTTCGGCGCCGAGCACCGAGCTCCCGAGATCGCCAAGGCCTATGTCGCCGCGATCCGCGACATCGTGCGCGGGCTGGGGATCTCCGAGGCCCGGCTCGAGCGCGGCAACCTTCGCTGCGACGCGAACGTCTCGCTGCGCCCGCGCGGCCAGGAGAAGCTCGGCACGCGCACAGAGACGAAGAACGTCAACTCGATGCGCTCCGTCGAGCGCGCCGTGCGCTACGAGATCCAGCGTCAGGCGGCGATCCTCGCCGACGGCGGGACGATCACCCAGGAGACGCGGCACTGGCACGAGGACACCGGCACCACGTCGCCCGGCCGCCCCAAGTCGGACGCGGACGACTACCGGTACTTCCCGGAGCCCGACCTGCTGCCCGTGCGGCCGTCGCGCGAGCTGGTCGAGGAGCTGCGCGCGGCGCTGCCCGAGCAGCCGATCGCCCGCCGTCGTCGGCTCAAGGGCGACTGGGGCTTCGGTGACATCGAGTTCCAGGGCGTCGTGAACGCCGGACTGCTCGACGAGGTCGAGGCGACCATCGCCGCAGGCACGACCCCCGATGCCGCGCGCAAGTGGTGGACCGGTGAGATCAGCCGCATCGCGAACGCGGAGGAGCGCGACGCCACCGGGCTGATCACGCCGGCCAACGTCGCCGCGCTGCAGCAGCTGGTCGACGCCGGCACGCTCACCGACAAGCTGGCCCGCCAGGTGCTCGAGGGTGTCATCGCGGGCGAGGG